>URPJ01000005.1 GCA_900549745.1 uncultured Collinsella sp.
ACGCGCATAAAGAAAGCCTCCCATTTCTCATGTCCAAGAAATGGGAGGCAGTTCAACATCGTTCTGGCGGGCTTTTTGCGTTGAGGGTAACGGTGGCTTGCTAATTGATAATTACCCTTTAAGCCCAAAGAGGCTATCGATCGCGCGGCGGCGCTCGGCCCCGCTCAGCTTCGCCATGTCCCGTTTGAAGGTGGTTACCAGGTCCTCGGCGTTCATGCTGCCCCGTCCGTCGCGGTCTACGGGGCTAACGATATGGCACCATGGGAACACTCGTATGTCAATTCTGGTCTAACAGAGCCAAAAGAAATATAACCTGCTGCAGCAATTGACTTGCTAAGGGCTCGAGTTGGTTATATAAATCTAAAATAGTCACAATATACAAATATTGAGAGATGTTGGGGATATAGATGAAAAGATCTAAGAGTTTTCTTTTGCTAGTAATGATGCTGCTCGGACTGTTCTGTCTGAGCAGCCCTTCTTGGGCCGAGGCTGCCTGTCCTGAAGGTGAGCCTCAGCAGTCTTATACGGGCAGCCTGCTGATAACCGCTAAGGAGGGCGATGCCGACTCTCAGTCTGGGGTAAATCCCCTTGCCACTTTTGAGGGGGACGGCGGAACGGTCAAGCTCGACCATATCGGAAGCGGGATTTTGAGGTGGCAAGTTCTTCCGGACAAAATTGCCAACGACCCCTTTTCTTTCGCTGGAACGATATATCTATACAAGGTTGTGAGCGGAAAACAAAAATACGTCGATTGCTATCCGACAAACGGTTCAGGAATTGCCTTCACTGGCATTTCGGGGCAGATTGATACGCATGTACGGAAAGGAACCTATGTGGTGCGTTGGGTTGGAGCTGCTGCAGGCCCGATATGGATTGCCGTCTTGCGCCCCGATGTCCAAATAGGTTTCTCCCTTTAGTCGGGAGGTCACTTGTGGACACCATATATGACGGGGATGATTGGGTCGAACATTATACTTGGCGCCTGGTCGGCTCGAATGACAATGGGGATGTGGTGTTTGATGGGCTATGCCCAAAGCATCTCCATCCTTTTGTCTCATCGTTAATTGAGAGTTCCGCTCGTGTTGCCCCTTACAGCTCGGCATCGCTTAATGATGCGGACGTTCTTAAAATCATAAATGACTCTATTGACGAGGGCATGATGAGCAGCTTGCTGTTTTCTCGGCTTGTGGGGCTAGATGAGGCTAGCTCAAAACGACTGCTTGCGGGTGAAAAGGTGGAGCTCGCCTATCATTCGATGGTTTCAATCCTGCGGCTGGCCGATGCTCTTCGAAAATAAATAAAAACGGGACAAGTGAGCTACATCACTTGTCCCGTTTTTTATTGGCTCTGTTAGACCGGAATTGACATACGAGTGTCCACATGGTGCCATATCGTTAGCCCCGTAGACCGCGATGGACGAGGCAGCACGAACGCCGAGGACCTGGTAACTTTCCTCAATTCATGTGGGAAAACGGCTGAAAACGATTGCAAATGACCGGTGAACGGTCAAAAACTACCGTTCACCGATAATTGCAAAACTGGTTCTAACTGGTATTAAGTCAAAAAGACCAATTCACAAATCTTCATAATGACCTGCAATTTTTCTACACGCTATTTTTAGCCGCCCTGCGTTGTTTAGACGCAAAGAAAGGTCCGATCTTTCGCCCAATCATTTCGAAATGGTTTCAAAACCGCAGGTAGAAGTGTTAACGAGCGGTAAACGGTCGATTTTTTGCCGTGAGCGGTGCAAAAACGTTTTACTGTTTGAATCAACGAAAGCGACCTCTTCTGTGGTGATATAGTGGCAACAACACATCACGTGGTTACTACCAGTTGAGAAACCACTGGTCTTCAAAGAACGCTTTCCAAGAAGCTTTAAGGGCGATTGCCCGCTGGCTTCCGAAAATCATCGGACTCAGATCGTACACACCTTCGGAAGGGAAATTTGAATGGTTGGCTTTATTCTTACCGGTCATGGACAGTTCGCACCCGGCCTCGCAAGCGCTATCGCTATGGTTGCCGGTGACCAGCCTGCTTTTACCGTCGTTCCTTTCGAGGGCGACCAGGCTGCCTCCTACGGTGAGGATCTCCGCGCCGCTATTACCGCCATGCGCGAGGAGTGCGATGGCGTGCTCGTCTTTACCGACCTGCTTGGCGGCACCCCGTTCAACCAGTCGATGATGATTGCCCAGGATGTCGACAATGTCGAGGTTCTGACTGGCACCAACCTTCCCATGGTTATTGAGCTCCTGTTCCTCCGTGGCAATGCCACGCTCGCCGAGCTTGGCGAGCAGGCCGTGACCGTTGGCCAGACGGGCATCACCGCCCAGACGGTCGCATCCGTTGCCGGCTCCGACGAAGAGGATATCTTCGGCGACGAGGACGGCATCTAATGGCCGATTTCGGAGCCAACGTCCTGAGCTCCTCGGTCGCCCTTTTAGGCCTGCTTGTCATCATGGGCTTGATTTACACCATCTGGTCGCAAATCAACATGAAGAAGAAGCAGAAGTACTTCAAGGAGCTGCACACCGAGCTCAAGCCGGGTCAGGAGGTTCTTTTCGCCGGCGGTATCTACGGAACCGTCAAAGGCATCGAAGGCGAGAAGGTCCAGATCAAAGTCCGATCCGGAGCCGTCGTAGATGTTTCGCGTTACGCGATTCAGGAGATCAAGTAACTGTCGTCAGCAAATAACGAAAGGAAGCTGATCAACATGGCAGAACCCAACATTCTTCTTACCCGCATCGATAACCGACTGGTTCATGGTCAGGTTGCCACCCAGTGGAACTCCACCCTGGGCTCCAACCTCATCCTCGTCGCCAACGACGACGTGGCGTCCAACACCATGCGCCAGAACCTCATGAAGATGGCCGCTCCCGCCGGCGTCGCTACGCGTTTCTTCTCTCTGCAGAAGACCATCGACGTCATTGGCAAGGCGAGCCCGCGCCAGAAGATCTTCATCGTGGCCGAAACACCGGAAGACGTGCTTACGCTCGTCAAGGGCGGTGTGCCTATAAAGAAGGTAAACATCGGCAACATGCACATGTCGGAAGGAAAGCGCCAAGTCGCCACCTCCGTCGCAGTTAACGACGAGGATGTCGCTGCGTTTAAAGAGCTGCAGGAATTGGGGGTGGAGTTGGAGATCAGGCGCGTTCCGAGCACGCCTGTTGAGGACACGAGCAAGCTCTTCTCGTAATCCTCGTGATCCACGTTGTCAGGAGTGAAACCCTGACGTTCTGTACGTGATATCCAAAGTGCGTACATTCATTTTGAAAGGAGGAGCAAGATGGAATACTCGATCATCCAGATCGCTCTGGTCTTCGTCGTCACGTTCATCGCGGCAATCGACCAGTTTGACTTCCTCGAGTCTCTCTATCAGCCCATCGTCACCGGCGCCGTCATCGGTCTTATCCTTGGCGACCTCAACACCGGTCTTCTCGTGGGTGGTACCTATCAGCTCATGACGATCGGCAACATGCCGATCGGAGGCGCTCAGCCGCCTAACGCCGTCATCGGCGGCATCATGGCAGCCATTCTCGCTATCGCCACGGGCCTCGAGCCCAACGCGGCAGTCGGCCTTGCCATTCCGTTCGCTCTGCTTGGCCAGCTCGGCGTTACCCTGGTCTTCACGCTTATGTCCCCGCTTATGTCCACGGCCGATAACATGGCTCACAACGCGGACACCAAGGGCATCGAGCGCCTGAACTACTTCGCCATGGCTCTGCTCGGCCTGATCTTCGCTGTCGTCGTCACCCTGTTCTTCATCGCTGGCGCTACCATTGGTCAGACCATCGCTTCCGCCATCCCGACTTGGCTGCAGACCGGTCTGTCCGCTGCAGGCGGCATGATGCGCTTCGTCGGCTTCGCCGTCCTGCTCAAGGTTATGATGAACCGCGATATGTGGGGCTTCTTCCTCATGGGCTTTGGCCTCGCGCTCATCACCGTTGCCAACGATTCGCTGGCAACCCCTGCTCTGCTCATCCTCGCTCTCATCGGCTTCGGCATCGCTTTCTGGGACTTCCAGCAGCAGACCGAGCTGAAGGGTGCAGCTGTTTCTGACGGAGGTGACTTCGAAGATGGCATCTAATGAGTATGTGATCCCGGAGCACTACGAGGATCTCACTCCTGCTCCGCAGCTCGATCAGAAGACCCTCAACAAGATGGCTTGGCGCTCCTGCTTCCTGCAGGCCTCGTTCAACTACGAGCGTATGCAGGCCGCTGGCTGGCTCTACTCCATCATCCCCGGTCTGGAGAAGATCCACACCAACAAGAACGACCTCGCGGCTTCCATGAGCCACAACCTGGAGTTCTTCAACACCCACCCGTTCCTCGTCACCTTTGTTATGGGCATCGTGCTTTCGCTCGAGCAGAACAAGGTTGACATCCCCACGATCCGTGCCGTCCGCGTCGCCGCAATGGGCCCGCTCGGTGGTATCGGTGACGCCCTGTTCTGGCTGACGCTCGTGCCTATCACGGCCGGCATCACCTCCAACATGGCCATCAACGGCAACGCCGCTGCGCCGATCATCTTCCTGGTGATCTTCAACGCCGTCCAGTTCGCTCTGCGCTTCTGGCTCATGAACTGGTCCTACAAGCTTGGCACCAGCGCTATTGACGCTCTGACCGCCAACATGCAGGCCTTCACGCGTGCCGCTTCCATCATGGGCGTCTTCGTCGTCGGTTGCCTGGTCGTCACCATGGGTGGCACCCAGATCAACCTCCAGATCCCCAACGGCACCACCCGTGGCCTTGCCCCTACTACCGTGATCGTCTCCGAGAAGGAGGCCGAGAACTTCACCGGTATGGAGGGCATCGATACCGAGACCGCTGAGGCCGGTACCATCGCCATGACCGATGAGGACGGCAACGCCCTCACCGCCGTCGATGCCGACGGCAACGAGGTCAAGTGCGGCGTCGCCGATCTGGGCAACGGCATGGAGTCCGTGACCTACGCTACCGTCACCGAGGATCCGGTCAACTTCTCTGTTGCCGACACCCTCAACACCATCGTCCCGAAGCTCGTCCCGCTTATGCTTACGCTGCTGCTTTACTACATGTTCGCTAAGCACAGCTGGACCCCGACCAAGGGCATTCTCCTGCTCTTCGTCCTTGGCATCCTGGGCGCTGGCCCGCTTGGTCTCTGGCCGAGCATCTGGTAAGGCTCTAGCTTGAGGGGTGTGTCCCTACGCGGCTCACACCCCGACCCCTTAAGCCATGTGTATGTTAAAAGCCGCGTGCTCGAAAGGGCGCGCGGCTTTTGTTTTCTTGATGAGCCGGGTGTTGCAGGCCGATAATGCTTAACACCCTAGGTAGTTAGCCGAATTCGAGCAAAAGGGAGGATAGGATGGCGATCGGAGCGCGTAAGCAGCCGCTGTACGATCAGCTGGTCGATATTCTGACCGAAAAGATCGACCATGAATATCGCGCCGGTGACATGATTCCTTCCGAGCGCGAACTTTCGGAGCGCTATGGTCTCTCGCGAACTACGGTACGTCTGGCTCTGCAGGAACTGGAGCGTTTAGGACTGGTGGTTCGGCAGCACGGTCGCGGTACCTTTGTGACCGACCGTTCGGCAAAGGCAACCAATCTTATGCAGTCCTACAGCTTTACCGAGCAGATGCGCGCGATGGGTCGCGACCCCGAGACCACGATTCTCGAGTTTTGCGAGATGGAGGCCGATAAGAATCTGGCCGAGCATATGGGATTGCGTATCGGTGATCGCATTTATAAGCTCAAGCGCCTTCGTTCTGCCGATAACATGCCCATGATGGTCGAACGCAGCTATCTACCGGTTCGTCAATTTCTGTCCCTAAAGCGACCGCTGCTAGAGCGTAAGCCGCTTTACGATGTGATTGAGCAAGACTTTCAGCAAAAGATACGCGTGGCCGAAGAGGAGTTCTATGCGAGCATAGCTCGTCCCACCGATGCCCACCTTTTGGGAATTGTCGAGGGCTCGCCTGTGCTCGATTTGGTCAGGACTACGTATAACGAGTCAAACGAGGTTGTGGAGTATACGCTCTCGGTTGCTCGTGCCGATCAGTTTAAATACAAGGTTTACCACCAGCGTAGCAACTAGTGTTCGCATCGTTTCCATATGGTGATTCTTTGCATTTAACTGGTTACTACCAGATAACCAACCGAAGTGTATAATTTCACGTCAGAGGATTACTTCTAGAGAGAGGTATTAGAAATGTTCGAGAAGAGTGTCGAGGAGCTCACCGAGCTCGGCGCCCAGATCACCACGGCCGAGATTGCTCAGCAGCCCGAGCTTTGGCGTGATACGCTCAACATCTATCGCGAGAACAAGGAGGCCATCGAGGCCTTTCTGGCCGAGGCTCGCGCTATGGGCGAGGGCCGTCTGTCCGTTGTCTTTACCGGTGCCGGTACGTCCGACTACGTTGGCGACACCTGCGCCCCGTACCTGCGCCACGCTGGCAACACTGATCTCTACGACTTTAAGCCCATCGCCACGACCGACATCGTGAGCGCCCCGCGCGACTTCCTGCGCGCCGAGGATCCCACGCTCGTGGTTTCCTTTGCCCGCTCTGGCAACAGCCCCGAGAGCCTTGCCGCCGTTGCCGTTGCCAAGGAGCTCGTCCACAACGTCAAGTTCCTCAACATCACCTGCGCTCCCGAGGGCAAGCTCGCCGTCGAGTCTGCCGATGATCCCAACGCGCTGACGCTGCTCATTCCGCGCGCCAACGACAAGGGCTTCGCCATGACCGGTTCTTATTCCTGCATGACCCTGCTCTCCACCCTTATTTTCGACACTGCCTCTGACGAGCAGAAGGCCGAGTGGGTCGAGACGATTGCCAAGATGGGCGAAGAGGTCATCTCCCGTGAGCCTGAGATCGCCGATTACCTGGCTGGCGACTTCAACCGCGTGACCTACTTGGGCTCTGGCTCCTTCGGTGGCCTTGCCCAGGAGAGCCAGCTCAAGATTCTCGAGCTCGCTCACGGTCTGGTCGCTACTTCCTACGACACCTCCATGGGCTATCGTCACGGACCTAAGTCTTTCGTCGACGATAAGACGCTCGTCTTCGTGTTCGTCAACAACGACGCCTACACCCGTCAGTATGACATCGACATTCTCAACGAGATCGGCGGCGACGAGATCGCTCAGCACACCGTTGCCGTTCAGCAGGAAGGTGCCACCGTCTATGAGGGCGAGTCCTTCACCTTTAAGGGCTACGAGGCGCTTCCCGAGGGCTACCTTGCTCTGCCGTTCGTGATGTTTGCCCAGGCTATCAGCCTGCTCAACTCCGTGCGCGTGGGCAACACGCCCGATACGCCGAGCCCCACCGGCACGGTCAACCGCGTGGTTAAGGGCGTGACGATTCACCCCTTCACCGCTTAATCGCGTCCCCCTGTAAGGGCGCCCGTCCGCTCATAACGGCGGGCGGGCGCTTTTTGTTTTTACATGAGCTGGGTATAAGCAACACCACAGTCAACTGCTTTAGAAGCAAGGAGTGCATATGAGCACGTACGCAATTAAGGCTGACAAGTTCTTCTTGCCGGCAGGTCCGCAACTGGGCGGCTATCTTATGGTCGAGGATGGCGTCTTTGGCGCTTGGCAGGCCGACGAGCCCTCTTGCGAGATTAAGGACTACACGGGATCGTGGATTGCACCGGGCATGGTCGATACTCACATCCATGGCTTCTACAACCACTCGACTACCGATAACGACCCTGAGGGCATCGATATCAGTTCGACCGAGCTCGCCCGCCGTGGCACCACCAGCTGGCTGCCCACGACGTTCACCGACGGCGTCGATCAGATCAAGGACGCCTGCGCGGCTATCGCTCAGGCGGACGAGGGTCGCGGCCCCGACTTCTGCGGTGCACGCATTCAGGGCATCTACCTGGAGGGCCCCTTCTTTACCATGAAGCACGTGGGCGCGCAGAATCCCGCTTACCTGATCGATCCCTCCGAGGAGGTTTTCGATCAGTGGCAGGAGGCTGCGGGCGGTCGCATCGTTAAGAGCGCCATGGCAGCCGAGCGCGACGGAGCCGCTGCTTATGCGGCTGCTCTGAACGCCAAGGGTGTGGTGACCAGCATCGGTCACTCCGACGCCACCTACGATGAGTGCATTGCCGCCATCAACGCCGGTGCCAGCTGCTTTACGCATACCTATAACGGTCAGCGCGGCCTGCATCACCGTGAGCCCGGTGTCGTGGGCGCTGCCATGTCCACGCCCGAGACCTACGCCGAGATCATCTGTGACGGCAAGCACGTAAACCCTGCCGTCATCAAGGCACTGCTGCAGGCAAAGGGCTGGCAGCACACGGTGCTCATCACCGACTGCCTGGGTTGCGGCGGCATGCCCGAGGGCAGCTACACCAGTGGTGGCATGGACGTCATCATGAAGGACAACCTGTGCTGGCTCGCTGACGGCAAGAGTATTGCCGGCTCGGTGCTCACGCTTGCCCAGGGCGTCAAGAACATCGTCGACTGGGGCATCGCCAGCGCCGATATCGCCATTCGCATGGCAACCGAGGTGCCGGCACGCTCCGCGCACATCGAGGATAAGTGCGGCAGCATCATGCCGGGTCGCGACGCCGATTTTGTCGTGTTCGACCATGAGCTCACCCTCGTCGAGACGTATGTTGGCGGCCAAAGCGTCGGCAACGCCTTTACCGAGTAACGATAGAAAAAGACGGCGGGCCCGAATCTGCTCGGACCCGCCGTATGGGTTAAACGCTCAAAAGCACCTTAACAGTTACAGCTTGTTAGCGATCTTCTTTGCCGTGCGCTTAACGCCGGCCACCAGGCCTCCTGCAGGATGCTCCTTTTCGTAGGCTAGACGCTTCTCGCGCTTGGCGTACTCTTCGACGATGATGTCGCCATACTCGTTTTCGATCTTGTCGAAGAAGTCGACGGCGCCTTTAATTTCCTCGGCGGTCGGGTGTCCCTTTTGGACACCGCCGGTGAGTTTGAACGGCCCCCACGTATCAAAGCCGGGGCAGCCGTAGACACCCATAAAGATGGCCTGCCTCATGCGGCAGATGCCATCGATATCTTTGCCGTACCATTTGTTCTTGCCACCGTAGGTCATAAGGCCAAACACCTTGTCCTGCGGCTGCAGCACGTTCGTGAGCACGCGTGCCATGTCCTTGTCGATCTCGGAGTAATAGATGCCCGTGGCGACACCGATCAGATGATATTCGTGCAGGTCGGGGTACTCGTTTTTACCGAGCGTCTTGACGTCGAGGGTATCGATCTCGGGGTGTGCCTCGACGATGGCGTCCACGAGCTTTTTCGTATTGCCGTGATGGCGCGAGGCGTAGAGGATGATGGTTCGCATAAGAAGGCCTTTCAGCTGTAATTGCATCAATGTCTGTATGGTACCCCGTTACATGGCTGGGATACCGGATGCATCGATGAACATGCGGGTTTGTCCTTTGGTCAGGGCCGAGACGGGTTCTTGCGAGCAAAAAGCAGTTGTTCGAAAGGATGGGCAATGGAATACGCTCTCTCCAACGATTCGATTTCTATTACGGTGTCCACGGCTGGTGGTTCGTTTACCTCGATTGAGGCCGGAGGTCGCGAGTATCTGTGGCAGGGCGATCCCGCCGTGTGGTCTGGCCAGGCACCGATTTGCTTCCCGATTTGCGGAGGCTTGCGCGATAACAACGCCATGACGTTTGCCGGGCATCATGTAAAGCTCGCTCGCCATGGGTTTGCGCGCAAACAGGAGTGGAAGCTGCTGAGCCAGAGCGAGAACGAGCTGGCGATGTGCCTGGCTTCGGAGGATAACGCCGCGCTGCTGAGCGATTATCCGTATCCGTTTAAGCTTGTCGCCCGTTATACGCTTGAGGGAGATGCCGTTCGCGTCTCCTATGAGGTGACCAACGAGGGAACCGAGGACATGCCGTTCTTTATCGGCGGTCATCCCGGCTTTAGGTGTCCGCTCGATGAGGGCGAGGCCTATACGGACTACGAGTTGCGCTTTGAGAAAGACGAGGCTGCGGAGCTCTGCACCGCCGTTCCCTCGACTGGATTGATTGACGTGGCAAACCGCTCCAAGAACCCCATGGTGGGAAAGACGCTGCCCCTGTCGCACGAGCTCTTCGATTTTGCGGAGACCATCTTTGACGTGCTCGAGAGCCGTCAGGTCACGCTTTCCAAAAAGGGCGAGGACAAGGGCGTCCGCCTGAGCTTTGAGGGCTTCCCATATCTCATTGTGTGGAGCAAGCCCGAGGGCGATTTTGTGGCGGTTGAGCCTTGGGGCGGTCTCTCGACCTGCTCCGATGAGGACGACGTGCTTGAGCATAAGCGCGGCTGCCTTGTCGCCAAGCCCAAGGAGACCGTCGTTCGCTCGTTCACGATTGAGATCCTGTAATTCCGTTTTGTCGACTCGTATCGCGAGGCACAAGGAGCCTGCGAGATAAGGAGCTAAAAATGATCCTCACCGTTACGATGAACCCGTCTGTCGATACGCGCTATCAGCTCGACGAGCTCGTTATCGACGACGTCAACCGCGTGACGCCCGAAAAGACCGCCGGCGGCAAGGGCCTCAACGTGGCCCGTGTGCTGGGTCAGCTGGGCGACGACGTTGTGGCAACCGGTCTGCTCGGCGGCCACATGGGCGCCTACATGGCTGAGCTCATGGACGCCAACGGTATTAACAACGACTTTGTGCCCATCAAGGGCGAGACTCGCATTTGCCTCAACATCCTCCACGCCGGCAACCAGACTGAGCTGCTCGAGAGTGGCCCGACAATTGCCCCCGAGGAGCTCGATGCCTTTACCGCCAAGTTTACCGAGCTTGCGGGCAAGGCCGACGTCGTCACCATTTCGGGTTCGCTGCCCCGCGGTGTCGAGGCAGACTACTATGCCAAGATCACGGGCATTGCAGAGAACGCCGGAGCCAAGGTGCTGCTCGATACCTCGGGTGCTTCGCTCGAGGCCGCCCTTAAGTCCGAAATTAAGCCCGAGCTGGTCAAGCCCAACCTGACCGAGATCAACGGCCTTCTGGGCACGAGCTTTACCACCGACGATGTGGACGAGCTCCGCGCCGCGCTCGCCTCTGATGTCCGCTTCTCCGATATCCCCTGGGTCGTCGTGTCCATGGGTGCTGCCGGCTCCGTTGGCTTCCACAATGGCCGTGCGTTCCGCGCAAAGACGCCCGATATCCCTGCCGTTAACGCCACGGGCTCTGGTGACTCCACTATCGCAGGCTTCGCGCATGCCATTGCTGCTGGCGCAGACGACGAGACGGTGCTGCGTACCGCCAACACCTGCGGCAAGCTCAACGCCATGGATCCCATGACTGGCCACTTGGTTATGGATCGTTGGGACGAGGTCTACAACGGCGTTGTCGTGACCGAGCTGTAAGGGCTTGGGCGTCGGCCCCGGCATCGATTGCTAGCTCATGTCGACGACAAGTGCGATAGCATTATGTCGGGGCGCGACGCCGACGTTGTCGTGTTCAATCCCGACCTTACCCTGGTCGAGACGTATGTGGGCGGCAACAGCGTCGGTAACGCGTTTACCGAGTAGCTGCCAAAGGGACGATCCGAGAGGGGATTTAGATGATTTACGGTGCATTGGGCGATATCGAGGAGTACCGCGGAATGCTCAAGGGCCTCGACGTGTTGATCGATTGGCTCGAGGAGAACGATCCGGCGCAGCTCGAGGTCGGCAGCCATCCGATTCTGGGCGACAAGGTCTTTGCGAACGTCATGGCTCCCACGACGCGTCCCGAGGCCGAGGCTCACTATGAGACGCATCAGCGCTATCACGATGTGCAAATCGATGTTGAGGGTCGCGAGGCCTTTAAGGTCGCTACGGGCAGCTTGACGCTGGTCCAGGAGTTTGACGAGAAGGACGACTACGATCTGGTCGATTCCGACGCTTCGATCGCCGGCGATCTTGCTGACGATAAGTTTGCGCTGTTCGTTGCCGGCGAGCCTCACATGCCCACGCTCGAGTTCCCGGGCGATGGCGCTCAGCCGGTCAAGAAGATCTGCTTTAAGCTGCTTGCAGATGCTTACTGGGAGGAGTAACGCGCTGCTCGGCTGAGCTGTTCGTGTTGTGAGCGTTATCCTTTGGGGGAGCGCGCTTAGGCCCCGCTGATCGCGGTTCCTTAGGGGATTGCGGCTGGCGGGGCTTTTTGTTGAGTATGGGAGTTACCGGCGGCGTTGTACTTGGGTTGGCGCATTCGCACTCCAAATCGGCAACAAAAAAGCCGCCCAAAGGCGGCTGTCTTGTGCAATGGAGCCAGCGACCGGGCTCGAACCGGTGACCCCCGCTTTACGAGAGCGGTGCTCTACCAACTGAGCTACGCTGGCGGCCATATGGTGACGCAACTGAGGCGTCAACGGCTGTCTATGATACGGGACATCGCAAATCTGCGCAAGTGTTCTGACGGCTTTTCTCACTTTAAATGCACTAATATTGGAGACGTGATGTCTCGCTCTTACGGGTCTCAAACAGAATGGGGCTGTCATGGCTCAACCCAGGATTCTTCTCACGCGTATCGATGACCGCTTCATTTACGGGCAAGATGTTGCGCTGTGGAACGAGGCCGTGGGTTCCAACCTTGTCCTAATCGTCAACGATGAGATCGCGGCGGATTCGCGCCAATGGGCACCCATGAGGGTGGCGGCACCAGAAGGCGTTTGGACACGGTTTTTCTCAGTGCAAAAGACCATCGACATCATTCACACCGCGACACCGCGTCAATGGATTCTGGTCATGGTGGCCTCACCCGCCGATGCGCTCGCACTGGTTAAGGGCGGCGTGCCCATCACCAAGATCAGCATTGGCCATATGCAGGCAGGGGAGGGCAAGCATCCCATAACGCCCGCGGTTGCCGTGAGCGACGCAGACGTTGCTGCCCTCAAAGAACTGCAGGCGCTCGGCATAGAGCTAGAAATCCGCTATCTCCCCAGTTCCGCCCCCGACCCCATCGGCAATCTGTTCAACTGATCCCTTGGGGACGGAGGAAAACGGATCATTTTGCCCTTGCGAGGGACGCGGCGATGCCGCCTGTCAAAAACTATGTCCGTTTACTACGTTTGATCGGCTATCGCCGAGCATGTCGAATTTGGGTAAAACAAAACCGCAGGTAGACGGCTCGCGAATTTAACAAAAACCGGTGCATGGTCGAGCATCCTGGGCTAAACGTAGTAAATGGGCATAGTTTTGATATGTCACTCATACAGTCACAGCGAAAATGAGCCCAAAAGATGAAAAAGCGCCCGTCGGCGGTGGTGCTGGCGGGCGCTGCTGTGCGATATGTCGCGTTGTGGGCTTAGTGCCTCATAAAGTGATATTCGATCACATTGCTGTAGGGGTGACCCGGGCCCACAATGCCCTGCGGGAACAGCGGCTGGTGCGGCGTGTCGGGGTACATCTCTGCCTCGAGGGCAAATCCGGCGCCCCAGCCATAGTTGGCATCGTCCTTGGCATGCTCGTCGCCCAGCCAGTTGCCGGTGTAGAGCTGCACGCCCGGGGCGGTGGTGTAGTAGTCCAGTTCGCGGCCGGTCCACATCTCCTCAACATGCATCGCGCGGCGCAGATTACGGCCGTACTGATAGCCATCGATGCACAGACAGTGATCGTAGCCACGGGCCTGCTTAATCTGCGGGTCGTCGGCTTCCATGCCAGGCGCGACGGGGCGCAGCTCGCGGAAGTCAAACGGCGTTCCCTCGACCGGAGCAATCTCGCCGGTGGGGATGTTCTGCTCGTTAATGGGCAGGTAGTGGGCAGCGTTGGCAACAAAGAAGTGCTCGCAGTCCATGCCGGCGTTGTGACCGGCAAGGTTAAAGTACGTGTGGTTGGTCATGGACACGTAGGTGGCGCGGTCGCTCTCGCAGCCATACTCGATGCGGAAGACGCCGGCGCGCGTCACGGTAAACACGGCCGTAAAGGTGCGGTTGCCGGGCAGGCCCAACTCGCCATCCTCAAGTGAGGTGGTCATGCGCACGGCGTTGTGGACCTCGTCGAGTTCAACATCCCATACGCGCTTGTGCAGACCATGCTCAAGATCGCTGTGCAGGTTGTTGACGCCTTCGTTGGCTGGCATATGCCAGTCCGTGCCGGCGATGGTGATCGTGGCGCCCGCGGTGCGGTTGGCCACAGGTCCGATGGTCGCGCCAAAGCAGGCGGGGTTGTCAAAGTAATCCTCGAGCTTATCGAAGCCCAGCACCACATCGCGCACGTTGCCGGGAATGTCGGGCACGTCGATGCCCAGCACGGTGGCGCCATAGTCCATAATGCGAACGCAGATCTCGGGCCCGTTGAGGGTGTAACGATGGACGGGGGTACCGCACGGAGCGGTGCCGAAAAGCTCGGAAGTGATCATTTGGTTCCTAACATCGAGGTATTTCCGACAAACTGTAGCGCGAACAGGCGAGATTATCACTACACCCCACTAAAGCAGGGGGTATTTTTCTCAAAAAAGTGATGATTGGAGCTGTGCGGGCGTTCATTTTTGACGCGCACGAGTCTGATACAATTTGTTCGTTACTGTTTGAATGATATGCGCGCAAAGAACGGCGAGGATTCATCGTGATTAAGGCAGAGCGACAGGATAAGGTTCGGCAGCTGCTCGAAGAGCAGGGCACGGTCTCGGTTAAAGAGATTTCTGATGCGTTAGGTGTCTCGGATATGACGATCCGCCGCGACCTTGAGGAACTTGCGAGCCTGGGCGAGATCGAACGCGTGCACGGTGGAGCCCGCAGTGCGCAGGGCCGTCCACATGCTATGTTGCGCCATGAGTATTCGCACAGCGAAAAGCGCACCAAGCATGCCGAGGAAAAGTTGCAGATCGCGCGCCGCGCCGTGGAGCTTATCGAGGAAGGCTCGACCATCTTTTTGGGTACGGGCACCACGGTTGAGCAGATGGCCTCGATGCTGCCGGCGTTTCGCCTGCGCATTGTGACCAATTCGCTTTCGGTGTTTAACCTGCTCGAGGCGCGCGAAGACTGCGAACTGTGCCTGGTGGGCGGCGTGTACCGCCGCCGCACCGCCGCCTTTGTGGGCCCTACGGCCGAGGACACCTTGCGCGCACTGGGGATCGACGCAGCCTTTATCGGCGCAAACGGCATTCTGGACGGCGACGTGTCCACGTCTAACATGGAAGAGGGCCGTATCCAGCAGCTCGCTTTTAGTAAGGCAGACTCGCGCTATCTGATCGCCGACTCCAGCAAGATCGGCAAGCGCGACTTCTACACCTTCTGCCGCCTGGACAGCCTGGACGCCGTGGTATGTGAGCCGAGCATCTCCGCCGAAGATCGTGCCGCCATCGAGGAGCACGCGCAGGTCATTTGCTAACTAGCGTAGCAGACGATACTTCTGCCCTCTGCCGGTGCCTTCAACTGTCGCCAGGCCTGTCTCAACGAGTTTTTTGAGGATGCGAAGAAGCTTCGAGCGACTAAAGGTGACTTTGGCCGCAAGCTCGCTTGTCGATTGAGGGTGTACTCCGCTCAGCAGTCCGAATACGATAAGTTCGTCGCCTTTGAGCCCCGGGTTATCCATGAGTAGGGGAAGTGTTACCACAATGGCGTTATCCGAAACTTGAAACCGGGGCTTTCTGACGCTGTCCTTATAGGTATCGCGAATTCGCATGATGCCCGTTCCAAAGGCTTCGATAAGACCCAGGCGCAAAAAGACTTCGGCAAGAATACGATTGCGTCTAACGGATAGCATGTCGGACAGATATTCATCGACGGTCATGCTTGCCGGCAAGCCGCCGGGCGAAGCGACTTCCACACGGTCGTCGAACATCGAGATGCGGATGTGTGCGGGCGCATCCCAAGTCCTATGAACGACTGCATTGGTAATGGCCTCGCGGAATGCTTCGAGCGGAATGAGCTCCTTGCGGATCCGCTCCATCCCCTGGATCTCTTCGTAGCAGTACTGGGCTTCGAAAAGCTCAAGGGCTCCGTCAATTTCCGCTAGAACGGATGCATGTTCAAGAGTCTTGCGCTGCTTAATGAGGTTGATAGTTTCACCAAACACTGCGATGTCGATACCCGGGAAGCCATTCTCGTCCGCGAGCAGTTCTGCCGCGTTGTTGTAGGTTCCGGTTTCATCAAGCAGGCCAAGGGTTTTGAGAGTATCGGTTGTGAATGACTGAAGCGAAAGTTTTGCTGTTAGACGATTCTCTAAAACGGTGAAAGATAAATCTTGTTTGTTTGCCGGGAGCTGCTCAAAGGAGAGGTTTTGACCCTCGAGTACAAGACGCGAAAGGCCTAGGGTATCAACTGGAATGGTCGCGGTGTCATTGCGCTTGTATGCCTTCGAGCGGTATAGGTAAGGCTTCGATCTGCCGGGAAAGACCGTAAGCTCCACGGTTGCATCGGGCTCGTCGATCTTTAGGGAGTAATCGGGCTGGGGGATGATCGAATCGTTAATCTTGTTTTCGATATCCAGGCAGGTCTGCTTGGGGTCATCGAGGCCAACGGCTTCTCCGTCGTCGGTAATTCCAAATAGAACGCGTCCTCCCGTGCCATTTGCATAAGCGGAGACGGTTTTAAGGAACGAATTGGTGACGCATTCCTTGAATTCAAGATCTTTGGATTCTTGCATTGTGATGCTCCGTTTCGCTTCAATTTGACGTGAAAAATAACACGTAAAAATTTTACACGTCATTTTACGCGTCAAAATTATGACACGAAAAAATTTGCGTGTCATTATGCGCGTCAAAGTGACGCGAAATGACGCGCAAACGCGAATGCATTGGCATTCTGAACAATAACGGAGTTTGTAAGCCTGGGGCTTGATTGGGCTAACGCATGGAATTATCCGTATTCTCGAACACGCTTTCGGTATCATTTTGGCATTAAAAGATACCGAAGTGTGTTCGTGATGCCGATAATAATTAAGAAAGAGGAGCGCTTCGTAGCTGCCTGGAAAGTGAGGATTTGACCATCTGATTGTCTCGATCTGTAACAACTAGGCGATCAAATGCTCGTTAGATGTTACAGATTTAGATTTTCTGCCTGGCCGATTCCGTTTGTCTCAATCTGTAACAACTGGGACCGAAAAGCTCGGCTAGATGTTACAGATCGAGATTGAGCGGATTGACCTGTGCGTTTGTCTCGATCTGTAACAGGTAGATGGTCAAAAGTGGGCTACGTGTTACAGATTGAGATCTTTCAGCCCTGGTCGCCCGTTCGTCTAAATCTATAACAGTTAGGATTGAAAATCCCTGCTAGATGTTACAGATTGAGATAAACGGCCCGCACGGGCCGAGCCAAAACAAAAAGGCCGCATACGAACCCGTGGAGGGATTCGTATGCGGCCGACAGGGGGTATGCGGCAAAAGTTAGGCCATGAGCAGGCCGGTCTCCGCGACGTTCTTGTACCAGTACGCGCTCGCCTTGGGATAGCGCTTCTGGGTCTCAAAGTCGATGTAGAACAGGCCATAGCGCTTGTTATAGCCGTTGGTCCAGGAGAACTGGTCCTGCAGCGACCACACAAAGTAACCGTCGACGTTCACGCCGCCGTCGATTGCCTTGAGGATCCAAGCGAGATGCTGGCGCATGTAGTCGATGCGAGGGGCGTCATCGATGAAGCCGTCCTCAAAGTCGTCCTTATAGCCCATGCCGTTCTCGGTGATGTAAATCTTCTTGTAGTTGGGGTAATCATTCTTAATGCGCAGCAGCAGGTCGTACAGGCCCTCGGGATAGATAATCCAGTCCCAATCGGTGGTGGGTACGCCTTCACGCACGCATGACTCGCCCACGCCCTTGAGGAACCAGCGCGAGGAGCCTTTGTCGCCGGTGCCATTGTGGTTGATGTCGTTTTCGCCCTCGGCGGCACGCAGGAACTGACACTTGTAGGTGTTGACGCCCAGGCAATCGTTGTAGGGGAGCGCGGCGGTCAGCGCGGCGATGTCCTCGTCGCGGACGTCGAGCTCGCCGCCGGCGATATGGGCAAGCTTGGTTGCGGCTTCCATGGTGTCGGCTGCATAGTGGCCGCGGAAGGTGGCGTCGAGTACCCAGCGGTTGTTGATGACGTCGGCCATGCGAGCTGCCTCGCAGTCGGCAGCGCTGTTGGGATCGAGGGGATACTTGGGCTCCAGGTTCTGGACAATGCCGATCTCGCCCTCAAAGCCGCCCTCATGGAAGGCGACGACAGCCTTGGCGTGGGCCACCATCATGTTGTGCATGAGCTGGAAGGCCTTGTCCAGGCGGTACTTCTCGCCGTGCGGCCAGTTGCCGACGATAAAGCTGCCCTCGGCGGTTGCGGGAATCTCGTTAAACGTGAACCAGTGCTTGACCTCGGTGAACTCGGCAAAGCAGAACTTGGCGTACTCGACAAAGGCGTCGATGGTCGTGCGCGTCAGGAAGCCCTCGCCGCCGTTCTGGTAAAAGGCCTCGGGCGTATCGAAGTGATCGAGCGTGACATAGGGGATAACGCCGGCTTTGTTGCAGGTAGCAAAGAGCTCATGATAGAAGGCGACGCCCTCGGGGTTAATCTCGCCGGTGCCGTTGGGGAAGATGCGGCTCCAAGCGATGGAGACACGGATGCCGTTGATGCCGAAGCGCTGGCACAGATCGATATCGACCGGATACTTGTTGTAGAAATCGCTTGCGGGGTCGGGGGAGAAGCGACCCTGAGCAGCCAGGAAATCGTCCCAGGGCACTTTGCCCTTGCCGTGTGTGCGGGTCTCGCCCTCAACCTGGTAAGCAGCGGTGGCGCCGCCAAACACAAAGCCGTCGGGGAACTGCATGGGGTTGGTCATGAGTCATCCTTTCTGTGGGATACGAATAGGGAGAGGTGCCCGAACTGGGGATCCGGGCACCAACAGAGGGAGGAACTAGTCGAGGTTCTCGCGGAGCCACTTAATGGCGCCGGCAGGGTCGCGGGTGAGGTCGATATATTCCTTGCCGCGGGGAGCGAGCAGCTTAATGCCCAGACGATCGGTGTCGGCCTTCATGTCGTTGTAGTAGCTACGAACCTGCGGGGCGAGCACGATGACGTCGTACTGATCCATGATGGCGGTGTGCTGGCCATAGGCGCCTGCGGAGGAAGCGATGTTCTCTCCGGTCTGCGCGGCACCTTCCTTGATGGCGTTGGCAAGCATGGCAGAGGTGCCGGCGCCGGCGCACAGGACGAGGACCTTCAGGCCATCGACATCCTTCTTGGCGGATGCATCGGCAGCGGGCTCGGGCTGATCGGCGACAGGCTTGCTGTCAGCGGCGGCAACGGTCGTCTCGACGGTAGCGGTGGCCTGCTCGACAGCGGGCGCAGAGGCGTTGGCGGCAATGGAAGCGGCGCTATCGGACTCGAGACCCAGCTCGGCGACGCGCTCGGCCTCCTGGTCGCAGAGCAGCTTATCGTATGCCTTCAAGAACGGCAGGTAGATGATGGCGTCCAGCAAGATGATGATCGCGACAAACACCAAGGCGATAAGCTGGAAGTTCGTGGTGATGAAGATGCCGATGGGGGCGGGGGTGGCCCAAGGCACCACGAAGGAGAAGCCGTTCATGCCCACGTTATCGATAAAGAACTTGGCAACACTCACGTTGACGCAGCCGGCGGCAACAAAGGGGATGAGCATGTAGGGGTTAAGGATCATCGGCGCGCCAAAGAGCAGCGGTTCGTTGACAGCAAAGGCAACAGGAACAATCGAGGCCTTACCGACGGCTTTGAGCTGTTTGGACTTCATAAAGAGAATCAGCAGAAGCGGCACGATGAACGTGGCGCCGGTGCCGCCGAACTCACCCACGAGCGACATGTTAAAGGTGAGGGAGTGGGCGGGGTGACCACCGGCCAGCAGAACCTGCAGGTTCTCGGCCTGGTTGGCAAGACGGATGGGGTCGATGCCCGGCTGGACGATCGAGGGGCCGTGGACGCCGATGAACCAGAAGAACGCGGTGGCTGCCTGGATAAGGATAAGGCCAGGATAGGTTTCTGCAGCGGTAAAGAGCGGGGAGAGCAGTTTGATAAGCAGCTCGGAGAACGGAACGCCCATGAGGTTACGCACGACGACATCGATGATGCCGCAGATGATGACGGCGCCGCCAAAGGGGATAATGTCGCGGAAGTTCTGAGCGATGGCGCCCGGGACCTCCTTGGGCAGCTTAATGGTCAGATCGCGCGAGACACAGAACTTATAGACCCAAACGGTAATGAACGCGGCGATATAGGCCGAGAACAGACCGCGCGTGCCCATGCTGGTGCAATCGAAGACCGAAAGTTCGGAGCCGTTGAACTTGGTGGTGAACTGCGTAACAGCGAGCAAAAGCATGCTGCACTGGGCGGCCACCATGGTGGAACCGTCGTTGAGCACTTTGCCGGCGGGCATACGACGGTTCATGGATGCCGTGAAGTTCTTGGCAGTGGTGCCGGCAACCATGATGCCCATGACACCCATGGTGAAGTTGTAGAGCTTGTTGCACCAGTCGATGAGCGGCTGGGGCAGCGTGATGCCGACCACGCCGGGAAGCGTGGCGATCAGCAGAAAGATCGAAGAGGTGAGGACGATGGGCATGCACCCAAGGAAACCGTCCTTGATGGCCTGGAGGTAGATGTTCCTCGAGATCTTCTCAAAGAACGGTTGATGCTTTTCGAGCATCTTTACGATGGCGTCCATAAAGCTCCTTTGCTACTCGATGCGCGATGCATGTGGATGGAACTGGTCGTCGATGGATGGTCAGGACTGCCCGGAAGCCTTCCTGCTTAAGGAAGGCATTGCGAAATGACAACATTGTCATTTCGTTAATGACAACGTAAGACATTTTTGGAAGAGCAACAAGGATATACGGGTGAGCGGTCGATATTGTTCGGTAAACGGTTGATTTATCAGTCAGGCAGGTAGTGTATGCTAGAACACAAAAAACAAGCGATAGAGAACAGAGTGGAGAAGCAGTGACAACGATGGACAAGAAAAACGTCTCGATGAACGATGTGGCGATTGCCGCGGGTGTTTCTCTCAAGACGGTTTCGCGTGTGATCAACGAGCCCAATAGCGTGCGAGAGTCGACACGCGATAAGGTCCATTCGGCAATGGAGGCGCTCGGATTTCGAACCAACTTTGCCGCGCGTTCGCTCAAGTTGGGCCGTTACGGGTGCATCGGCGTCGTGCTGTTTCACTTGTCGGGCGGTGCCGTGGACATGATTGACGGTATCGCCGATGCCGCCGAAGAACGCGGCTTTGCGCTCACGATGATTAAGAAGTGCGCAGGGGAGAACATGACCCTTGCCGATGCGGCGCGCAGGATGTCACAGCTTCCCGTTGACGGCATGATCTTCAACCTGCGTCAGATGGTCGATGACTTTGATACCTTTAAGGCGCCGAAGGACCTCAAGACGGTGATTATCACACCGATGGAGCATCCTACCTGCTCTACCGTCAGTGACGATCAAGAGGGTGGTGCGCGCATGGCGTGCGAGTACTTCTTGGATCATGGTCACAAGAACGTGTATTTCGTTTCGGGTAAGAAAGAGTCGCTGTCGAGCCAGTGCCGTATGAAAGGTTGGCGTGCGGCACTCGAGGCACGTGGTATTGAGCCGCCCGAGCCTCTGCAAGGCGATTGGAATGCGGATAGTGGCTATGCCGCGGGCCTTGTGCTTGCCGATAAACCCGATTGCACGGCGGTCCTCGCTGCTAACGACTGCATGGCAAACGGCGTGATGATGGCTCTACGTGACAAAGGGCTCAACGTGCCCGACGACGTGTCCGTGATCGGCTTCGACGATGAGCTCTACAAGACGATTCCCAACTCGATTCTGACGTCGGTGAAGTTTCGCCACCGCGAGCTGGGCATCCGTGCGCTCAATGAGGTCGTCGCGGGCCTGGAGGCCCCGGGCTCCAGAAGCCGAACGCTCGTCTCCGGCGTGCTGGTCGAACGCTCCAGCGTAAGGGATCTGCGGGCGTAGACGTGCTCGGCCTGCTCGTCTAAATCTGTAACAGGTAGGGCCCAAAAACTCGGCTAGATGTTACAGATTTAGACAATTCGGCCCGGCTTATTCCGTTTGTCTCGATCTGTAACAACTAGACGGTCAAAAGTGGTCTACATGTTACAGATTGAGATTTTCGGCTTGGCCTGTGCGTTCATCTCGATCTGTAACAGCTAGGACCGAAAAACTCGGCTAGATGTTACAGATTGAGATGAACAGGAGGACGGGTGCGGTCTAAACAAAATGGCCCGCGCATCACACATCGATGCACGGGCCATTTATTGTCTGCAAGCGGCAGGTGGTGTCAGCGTCTTATGCCTCGAGGTTTTCCTCGATCCAGGCGACGGCACCCTTGGGATCCTTAGTGAGGTCGATGTACTGTTTGCCCTTGGGCGACAGCAGCGTGATGCCCAGGCGGTCGGTGTCGGCCTTCATCTCGTTGTAATAGGTGCGAACCTGCGGAGCCAGGACGATGACGTTGTACTGGTCCATGATGGCGTAGTGGCTGCCGTAGGCACCGGCGTTGGCGGTAATGTCGATGCCCAGCTCGTCGGCGCCTTCCTTAAGCGCGTTGGCGAGCAGTGCAGAGGTGCCGGCGCCAGCGCACAGAACCAGAACCCTCAGATCCTTGCCCTTAAGGGCGGACGGAGCTGCGGAGGCCTCAGTGGCAGAAGCGGTCTCGACAACAGGAGCCTCAACGGCGGGGGCGGCAGCGGTCTTGACGGCCTTGGTCTCCTCGGCCTCTTCTTCGGCCAGGGTCTCGGCCTCCTGCTTGCACAGGACGTTGTCGTAGGCCTTGCAGAACGGGTAGTAGATCAAGAAGTCAACGACCAGCAGGACGACAACCAGGACCAGAGAGATCGGCTGGAAGTTGGTGTCGATGAAGGTGCCGATCGGTCCGGGGAGTGCCCACGGCATGGCATAGATAAAGCCGTTCATGCCCAAAAAGTCGATGAAGAACTTACCAATGAGGACGTTGGCCACGGGGGTAAACAGGAACGGGATCAGGAAGTACGGGTTGAGGATGATGGGCGCGGCGAACAGCAGCGGCTCGTTGACGGCGAACATCACGGGCACGACAGAGGCTTTGCCGACGGCCTTGAGCTGCTTGGAGCGCATAAAGAGCAGGAAGATGATCGGGACAATGAACGTGGCGCCGGTGCCGCCGAGTTCGCCGATGTAGTTACCGAAGTTTTCGGTCAGGGCGAGGGCGGGGTGACCGCCGGCCTGCAGCGTGGCGAGGTTGGTGGTGATGTTGCCAAACAGCGCGGCGTTGAGGGCAGGCTTAACGACCGAGGGGCCGTGGATGCCCATGAACCAGAACAGCGGGATCATGAACCAGATGAGGGCGAGGCCGGCGTAGGAATCGGCAGCGGCGAACAGCGGGCTCACCAGCGTGGAGATGACGTTGGCAAACGGGACGGCCAAGCAGGTGCGGCAGATAACGTCGATGACGGCGACAAACAGGATGGAGAAGCTGAAGGCGAAGATGTCGCGGAAGTTCTGGGCGATGGCGCCGGGGACTTCTTTGGGCAGCTTGATGGTGATGTCTCGCTTAATGCAGAAGGCATAGATGTTGACCGTGGCAAATGCGGCGACAAAGGAGCTCAGCAGGCCCTTGGTGCCCATGTTGTCGGTAAAGAACACCGAGACATCGGCGCCGTCGATCTTGGCACTCGTCTGGGTAACGGCCAAGATGAGCATAGCGCACATGGCGGCGACCATGGTGCTCGTGGCGTTGATGGCCTTGCCGGCAGGCATGCGGCGGTTCTTGGAGCCGGTCAGCGCGCTTGCGGTGGTGCCGGCGACCATGATGCCCACGACGCCCATCGTGAAGTTGTAAACCTTGTTGCAGAAGTTCACGACGTCGACGTTCCACCAGTCGGGCAGCGTAAAGCCGCCGACCGTGGCGACAACGCCCGGCAGGGTCGAAATAAGCAGGAAGACAGAAGAAGACAGGATGATGGGCATTGCTGCCAAAAAGCCGTCTTTAATGGCCTGAAGGTAGATGTTCTTAGAGACCTTGTCGAAGTACGGCTGACCTTTCTCCAAGAACTTAACGATCGATTCCATAGTTCACGCTCCTCTTTGCATGAAATCTTAATGGCATGGACGTTGAAAACCTATATGGTCTCCCGCTTGCTAAAAGCCCGGGTGCAGGCGGGGTCGGTCCCAAGGGGAGAGAGGGGAGCGGCTGGGTTTGTATCGCATAGGGCCGCTCCCTTCTCGGGGGAAAGCGAGGCGATGCGCTACTGCGCGTCCGCCATAGTGTCGGCGAGCTCCTTGTACCAGAGTGCCGACTGCTTGATGTAGCGTTTTTGCGTGTCGAAGTCGATGTAGAACAGGCCGTAGCGCTTGTTATAGCCATTGGCCCACGAGAACTGGTCCTGCAGGCTCCAGATAAAGTAGCCCTGGACGTCGACGCCCTCGGCGCGCGCCTGGAGCACCTTCTCCATGTGCTGGTCGACAAAGTCGATGCGCTCGGGATCGGCGACGATGCCGTTTGCGTCGGGCTCGGGGTCCTTGTGGCCCAGGCCGTTTTCGGTGATATAGATGACGGGGAGGTTGGGATAGGTGGCGCTGATGTGCTTGAGCGTGTCGTAGAGGCCTTGCGGGTAGATGAGCCAATCCCAGTCGGTGGTGGGGATACCCGGCATATCGACCTGCTGCCCGACGCCCTTAAACTTAAAGCACGAGGTGCCCTTGTCTCCGGTGCCGTTAAAGCTGTTGGTGGACTCGCCATCGTAGGCGGCGATAAACGCCGACTGATAGTAGTTGAGGCCGAACATATCGTTGCGGGGCGCCGCCTTGGCGAGCTCCTCCATGTCGCTGTCCTCAACCGTAAGTGTGGCGTTGTTGGCACGCAGAATCTCGTTGATGAGTGAGAGAGTGCGCGCGGAGTAGTGACCTAGGAAGGCGCCGTCCATGATGAAGTCGGTGTAGAAGGCGTTGTACAGGTCGGCGGCGTGCTGGTCGGCGGGCGAGTCGGTGGCAGGATATGCCGGCGTCAGGACGTTGACCATGCCAATGCGTCCGCCCAGGTGCTCGGTCTCGTCAAGATCCTTATACAGGTTGACGGCGCGGGCGTGGGCAACGAGCTCGTTGTGCTGGCTCTGGATGCCGCTCGTCACATCAAAGTGATGGTTGGGCGGGAAGTTGCCTTGGATGTATTGGGAGTGCGAGAGGCTGATGAGCTCGTTGATGGTGAACCAATTCTTGACCTCGCGGAACTCGCGGAAGCAGAACTCGGCATAGCGCACATAGGCGTCGACGGTCTTGCGGTTGAGCCAGTCGCCCTGGTTGAACAGGGCGGCGGGGGAGTCAAAGTGATGCAGGGACACATAGGGCTCGACGCCATACTTTTTGCAGCAGGCGAACAGCTCGTGGTAGTGCTTAACGCCCTCGGCGAGGGGTTCGGCATCGTCGCCGTTGGGGAAGATGCGGGTCCAGGCGATGGACACACGAATGGCGTTGAGTCCATGCTCGGCAGAAAGGCGGATATCCTCCTCGTAGCGGTTGTAGAAATCACTGGCCGGGTCGGGCAAAAAGCGACCCTGGGCGACAAGGTAATCGTCCCACATGGTCTTACCCTTGCCTGCCACCTTCGTGGAACCTTCCGTTTGGTACGCGGCGGTTGCGGCGCCCCAAACAAAGCCCTTCGGCAGCTGCTGTACGCGGTTTAGCAAAGACATATGCATACACCCTCTCATCTCGCTGTTCGATATTGTGCGTTTGCGCTCAGGAGGCTCCCTGGTTAGCGTTCAGCGGTGAAAAAGCCCGATAAACACTATCTTAAAATGATTAGAACCAAAATGAGCACGTGAACATTTGACAATGAGCACGTTAACATCCGGCTGGGATGTATAGAAACAAAACAACTTCAAACAGCCGCGAACGGTTGTATTTGTTCGGTAAGCGGTTTTGATTGACAGAAGTTTTCATGTTGTGGTATATGGCTCGGGTATCATGAGCACGTTATCAATGTATGTACGATGCGCCATGGGCGCGGGGAATAGTTGGGAAGCAGGTTAGCGTGGAAGGCATGGATCAGCAGACAAGGAATGGTCGTTCGGCGAGCGCGGCAGAGGTTGCGGCGCTCGCTGGCGTGAGCCGCCAGACTGTGTCTCGCGTGGTCAACGGTATGCCCAACGTGACGGAAAAGACGCGCAAGCGTGTGCTGGCCGCCATGGAAGAGCTGGGCTTTCGTCCCAATTTTGCTGGAGCGGCGTTGCGCGGCGGGTCGTATCGTTCTATTGGCCTGTGCATGTACAACATCACACGTGTCGGTAACCTGGCGACGCTCGAGGGTATCATGCAAGCGGCGCGCGAGCACGATTTTGCCGTCACTATGATCGAGATGGGCGGCGACAAGCCCTATGCACTTGCCGATGCCTCGCGCCGCATGGTCGAGCGACCCGTCGACGGCATGATTCTCAACATGAACCGCATGGCTCCCGATTTTGAGGAGTTTGTTCCCCAGCCGGGAGTGCGAACGGTCATCCTGTCCATGTATGCGCATCCGCGCTGCACGACGATCGACTCCGACCAGTATGGTTCGTGCGAGCTGTTGACCAATTATCTGCTGGAACATGGTCACTCGAATATGCGGTTTGTGGCGGGTCCGGAAAACTCGATTTCCTCGCGTTTTCGTGAGGCCGGTTGGCGCGATACGCTGGGACGTGCTCATGTCGATGCCGCTCCGATGCTGCGTGGCGATTGGAGTGCGGACAGTGGGTACGCCATGGGCGAGCGGATTGCGGCCGAGGTGCTTGCCGGCGGGTCGCAGACGCCGACTGCCGTGCTTGCGGCAAATGACCAGATGGCGCTGGGCGTTATCGCCGCGCTCGAGAACGCGGGCCTGTCCGTGCCCGACGACGTGAGCGTGGTTGGTATCGACGATGCACTCGAGGGACTTGTTCCTCACAATCGGCTGACGACGCTGCGATTTGATTTGCGCGGTGTCGGTAAGCTTGCGTTTGAGGCGGCGATTGGAGAGAGCTCGTCTATCGAGGCGATTCATGTGCCGAGCACGCTGGTCGAACGCTCGACTGTTAGGGACATACGGGGTTAGGTCCTACTCCGTTTGTCTCGATTTGTAACAGGTAGACGGTCAAAAGCGGGCTACGTGTTACAGATTTAGATTCTTCGGAAAGAGCAATCCTGTTCGTCTCAATCTGTAACAGCTTGGACCGAAAAACTCGGCTAGATGTTACAGATTGAGACAAGCGGCCCCCGAACCGCCTAAAAACGCCGGGGGCGGCGCGCCGTGTGACGTGCCGCCCCCGGCTGAGAAATGGGGACAGGTTATGTGGGCAGGCGACCCCGCCAGCCGCTAGTTCAGACGACGGGTCTGTGCCACGTGCTTGTACCAGTAGGCGCTTGCCTTGGGCGTGCGCTTCTGGGTTTCAAAGTCAACGTAGAAGAAGCCGTAACGCTTGTTGTAGCCATTGGTCCAGGAAAACTGATCCTGCAGGCTCCACAGGAAGTAGCCGCCCACGTTGACGCCCACCTCCATGGCCTTGAGCAACCAGCGTAGGTGCTGCTCGATGTAGTCGATGCGCGGCTGGTCGTCCACAAAGCCGTCTTTGTAGGGGTCCTTGTAGCCCATGCCGTTCTCGGTGATGAAGATCTGCTTGTAGTTGGGGTAGCGCTGCTTAATGTAGACGAGCAGATCGAACAGGCCCTCGGGATAGATGATCCAGTCCCAGTCGGTGGTGGGGACGCCGGGCTTGTTCACATGCTCGCCAATGCCCTTAACGCGCCAGCGGCCAGTGCCCTTCTCGCCCGTACCGTTGTGGTGCAGGTCGTTCTCGCCATCGTAAGCCTTCAAGAAACGGCACTGGTAGTTGTTAACGCCCAGGTAGTCGTTGTAGAGCGCAGCCTCGCGCATAATCTCGAGGTCCTCGTCCAGGATCTGGATGGTGCCGCCCGAGACGGCAGCCAGGCGGTTGGCGCACTCGAGGGTGTCGGGCGCGTAGTCGCCGCGGAAAGTGGCGTCGAGCAAGAACTGGTTTTGCAGCACGTGCTCGTTGTTGGCGGCCTTGATGTCGGCGGGATCGTTCTCGTTGAGTGGGTACTTAAACTCCAGCGACTGGATGACGCCGATCTTGCCCTTAAAACCGCCGTTGTGGAAGGCCAGCACGGCCTTGGCGTGGGCGAGCATCATGTTGTGCTCGCACTGGAAGGCCTCGGCCAGATGAGCTTTGACGCCGCCGGGGAAGGTGCCCTCGATGTAGGTGTTGGAGGCGTCGGCCCAAATCTCGTTAAAGGTGAACCAATAGGTCACCTGGTCGGCGTACTCCTTAAAGCAGAAGGTGGCAAAGTCCACAAAGGCGTCGATGGTCTCGCGGTTGAGGAAGTCGCCCTTCTCAAAGAGGGGGAGCGGCGTATCGAAGTGATGCAGCGTGACGAACGGCTCAACGTGGTGCTTGTGGCACTCGGCAAACAGGTCGTGGTAGAACTGGACGCCCTCGGGGTTGATCTCGCCGGTGCCGTTGGGGAAGATGCGGCTCCAGGCGATGGAGAGGCGGATGCCGTTGATGCCGAACTCCTCGCACAGCTCCAAGTCGACGGGGTACTGGTTGTAGAAGTCCGAAGCGGGATCGGGGGAGAAACGGCCCTGGGCCTCCAGGAAGTCGTCCCAGGCAACCTTGCCCTTACCGTGGGTGCGGGTCTCGCCCTCTACCTGGTAGGCAGCAGTGGCGCCGCCAAAGACAAAGTCCTCGGGAAACTGCGCGGGCGGGTTGGTGACGCTAGCAGGGTTAACGGACATGATGATCCAATCGTCTAAATCGAAAAGCCAGCCGGCTGTGGATGGTCGGCTGGCCCTAAGTGTTACTTACTTCGAGAGTTGCTCGGAGACGAAGGCGAGAGACTTATCGCCGTTCTGGGAGAGCTCGATGTATTGCTTGCCGCGGCAGGCGACGCACTTGTTGCCCACGCGCTCGCAGTCCTTCTGCAGGTCGGCCAGGTAGCTTGCGGCCTGCGGGGCCAGGACGACCAGGTCAAAGTCGGGGAGCATATCCACGTGGTTGCCATAGGCCTCGGCAGCGGTCTCAAGATTGATGCCGCGCTCCTTGGCAGCCTTGGCCAGCGCGTTGGCGAGCAGGCCCGAGGTACCGCCGCCCTGGCAGAGCACGAGCACGCGCTTGCCGTTGAGGTCGCTGGTGGCCGTAGCCTCGGCGGCGGCGGCAGGAGCGGCGTCGGTCTTTACGGCCTCGGCAGCAGCGCCGGCGGCAACGCTCTTGGCATCGGCCTT
Organism: uncultured Collinsella sp.; assembly: GCA_900549745.1. Lineage (GTDB taxonomy): Bacteria > Actinomycetota > Coriobacteriia > Coriobacteriales > Coriobacteriaceae > Collinsella. The sequence goes on from URPJ01000005.1 coordinate 29,118, forward strand.
GCCCTGGAAGGCGTCGTTGAGCTTGGCGGCCTTCTCGGCGTTCTTGGCGGCGAGCTCCTCCTCGGAAATCTCGGCCTCCTCAGCGCACTTCTGGGCGTCATAGGCACGGAAGAACGGGTAGTACAGCGCAAAGTCGACGATCAGGATGATGGCGAGCATCACAAAGGCGAGCGGCTGGAAGCCCAGGCCCATGATGGTGCCGATGGGGCCGGGGACGGTCCAGGGCAGGGTGTACATAAAGCCGTTCATGCCCAAGAGGTCGATAAAGATCTTGAGGATCCAGATGTTGGCGATCGGGGCAAAGACAAACGGGACAAAGAAGACGGGATTGAGCACGATGGGCGCAGCGAACAGCAGCGGTTCGTTGACAGCGAAGCAGACCGGGACGATGGCGGCCTTACCGACGGCGCGCATCTCCTGGGACTTGGCCAGGAAGCAGAACATAAAGACCAGGACGAGCGTGGCAACGGTGCCGCCCATGCAGACGACGAAGTACTGGGCACCCTGGGTCAGGACAGCGGAAGCGTGTTCGCCGGCCTGGAACGCAGCCAGGTTGTCGGTCATGTTGGCAACGAGGGCGGCGGCGATGGCGGGCTCGACGATCGAGGGGCCGTGGACGCCGACGAACCAGAAGAGGCTCATGGCGCCATAGATCACAGCAAGGCCGATGTAACCGTCGGCAGCGGTGAACAGGGGCTGGAACACCTGGATGACGCCCTGGGCAAAGCAGAAGCCAAAAGCAGCGCGGAAGACGATGTCAAAGACCCAAAAGACGGTGATGCAGACGGAGAAGGGGATGATGTCCTTAAAGGTCTGCGAGATGTTGGGCGGAACCTGCTCGGGCATCTTGACGGTGATGTTGCGCTTAATGAAGAACTTGTAGATGATGCCGGTCACAAACGCAGCGATGAAGGCGGTCAGCAGACCCTTGGAACCAAGGTAGGTGGTGTTGAAGCCGCTGGCGGCGTCCGTGGAGATCGTGTCGCTCGAGAGCAGCAGGAAGCCGATGATGGCCGCGCACATGCAGGAGATGAAGTTGATCTGGTTGTTCTTGGGCAGATCACGGTTCTGAGCGTCGGCGAAGTGCTTGGCGGTGGTGGCGGCGCAGGCGATGGCCAGGATGCCCATGGAGTAGTTGTAGCACTTCCACAGGGCGTTGTTGATGTCATCGGGCCAGTAGAAACCCCAGATGTTGGGGACCGAGGCCACCAAGCAGAAGATGGACGAGAAGATGATGATGGGGATGACGGAGATAAAGCCGTCGCGGATCGCCTTGAGGTACTTGTTGCGGGCGATCGCGTTGAAAAAGGGCTGGCCCTTTTCGATGGTGGCGATGAGTTGCTCCATGCAAAGCTCCTAAGAGTCGGTGGGTTGGCAACGATGGTAGCTTTTGACGTTTGCTTGCCAAAATGTTGACGTTGCCATTTTACGACACAAAAAAAGACGCGAACCGGTGGACCCTGTGCCTGTGGACCGCCGATTCCTTGCGCATAAACGTTTGAGCCGCCCGGTGGCTCTGTGTTTGCGCAATGGCAACGTTAACATTTGTGCTACAAAAGCCGCTCGGAGAAGCAAGATTGTCGGTGAACGGTAGGTTTTGGGTGGTGAGCGTATGGTGGGGGAGGCGTTAGATATACTTGAAGACGTTTCATTTGACTGCGTAGGGTGCCACCAATGGCATCGTTGACATAGAAAGATCGACCTATGGCCGCTGTTAAAAAATCGGTATCCGTCAAAGACGTGGCGCGCCTCGCGGGCGTCTCGGAGCAGACGGTCTCGCGCACCGTGCACGATTCGCCCAGTGTGCGCCTCGAGACCAAGGAACGCGTGCGTGCCGCCATGCGCGAGCTGGGGTATCGCCCCAATTTTGCCGGTCGATCGCTGCGCCGTGGCAAGTTTAAGACCGTCGGCGTCGCCATGTTCAACATTACCGGTACCGGCAACCTCGACCGTATGGAGGGCTTTGCCGCCGCGGCCGACAAACATGGCTATGCCATCACCCTCACTAAAGTAGATGGGCATCCGTATACCCTCGAGAGCGCATCGTCGCGCATGAGCGCGCTGCCGGTAGACGGCATGGTCGTGATCATGAATCGCATGCCGGCGGACTTTGGCACCTTCGAGCCGCTGCCCGGCATGCAGACGGTGCTCGTTACCATGCTGGAGCACCCGCTCTGTTCAACGGTCGATAACGACCAGTTCGATTGCTCGCGCCAGGTGGTCGAGTACTTGCTGGGGCGGGGGCACGAAACCGTGCACTTTATCTCGTGTCCCGAGCGCTCGCTTTCGGGCATGCGGCGCGAGGAAGGCTGGCGCGAGACATTGCGCGCGTATGGAATTGAGCCGCCGCGACTCGTCCGTGGGGATTGGACGGCACAGAGCGGATATGCTGCCGGTCAGGCTCTGGCGGAAGATCCGACCTGTACGGCCATTTATGCTTCCAACGATGCCATGGCATACGGCTGCATTCGCGGGCTCGAGTCGTGCGGAAGGCGTGTGCCCGAGGACGTGAGCGTGGTGGGTGTTGATGACAGCCTGGGCGATATCGTGCCCGACCGTCGCCTGACCACGGTGCGCTTTGACAACAAGCGCGTCGGCATGTGGGCGGTCGACAAGATTGCCGGCGCCGATGGGGGTGCGTCTGGCGTGGAGCACATGCTGATCCCCGGTGTGCTCGTAGAGGGCGATACGGTGCGCGATTTGCGTTAGGGTGCGGCCCTGTTTGGGTTGCCGCTAATTGTGTTCGATATTGTTCAGATTGGTTTAAAAACCGTTCACGGGCGAAAAGTGACCGTTCATAGTTCGAAATCACGTTTTGAGCTGTTCTTTTTTGTTTGAATGTTATTGTTTCTGTCATACACAACGCAGCGCGTATGCCCGGACGCGATGCTCTCCATTGGTTCATATGTGAAAGGAACGCAATATGGCAACCAAAGAAGAAATCTCGATGGTTGGATTCGAGATCGTCGCATACGCAGGTGACGCCCAGACCGATCTGCTTGCAGCGCTCGATGCTGCTCGCGAGGGTGACTTTGAGAAGGCCGAACAGCTGCACAAGGATGCCAGCGATGCGCTCATCGGTGCCCACGACACGCAGACCAAACTGCTTTCGCAGGAGGCCGGCGGTGGCGAGATGGAGATGACCTTCATCATGGCTCACGCTCAGGACACTCTCATGACCACTATGATCCTGGAGAAGCAGACCCGCTTTACCATCGATGCCTACAAGCGCATCGCCGAGCTCGAGGCCAAGCTCGCCTAACGAGCCCTCACAACCAAGTCCCCTTCCAAAAGCTCTGCCGCTACCCGCGGCAGGGCTTTTTCTGTCCTCCTCCAAGTTGCGGTGAAATAGGGACTGAATAGGGGCCGACGGGCGCAAAACAATCCCTATTCCACCGCAACTCATCCGGAGATAGTCATTGGGGACAGTCTTGGTGCGCTCTGTTCGTCTTCCCGTTCGTTTTTTGCTCGGTGGGTATACTTTCTTTCGCATTAAACGCCGGAATGAGGAGGTGTCCAAATGCCGGACAACGGATTGATTCAAAAGACAGATGCGCACGAGATGGCTCATGGGCGTCCTGTCCAGATAACCGAGCATACGACGGTAACCGAGCTGCAGCCCAGCCTGTCCGATGTCGTGTGCGCAAACAAAAAGCTGCAGATTGGCTTTATCGTTGCGCTCGTGGTACTGGCGCTGCTGTCGGGCTTTGTAGCTCGTCCGCATTTCGCCGATACCAAGACTTGGGACTCCACCATCGAGGTTATCGATCAAAAGAAGGGCAATGTTTTGGCGCTCACGACCTCGTGCGTCGCCCTATCTGCGGGCATTACCGCGCTGCCTGGTGATACGGGAACGCCGGTTGCCGAGCAGCTCGCACAGCTTTCGGGTAACTTGGGCATCGTGCTTGCCGTGCTCTACCTCGAGAAATATCTGCTGACCATTTTGTGGTCGGTTGGCTTGGGCATCTTGATCCCGTTCGCGCTGGTGCTCTTTGCGGTGTCGCTCGGCATTCATGGGCGCTGGAGTACGAGCTCCGTCCTGCGCCGTGTGGCGACGCGCGTGCTGGTGGTTGCCGTGATCGGCATGGCGCTCGTGCCTGCGAGCGTATGGGTGTCGCAGAAGGTCGATGAAACGTATCGCGTAAGTATTGAACAGGCTGAGCAAAAGGCTGCGGACGCTGCGGAAAAGACCGATACCACGGACAAGTCAGCAGAGACCAGCTCAAAATCGAACAAGAAAAAATCCGAGGCCACGGAGTCCAAAAACGTGCTCGAGCAGTTGACCGATGGGGCCTCGAGCCTTGTTACGTCGGTGACCAGCGGTGCCAAGCAGATGACCGACGAGATCGTGCAGCAGGTGACCGACCTCATCGAAGGCGTCATCGTGATGATCGTGACTTCGTGCGTTATCCCGCTGCTGGTGCTCGTGGCGTTCCTGTGGCTGGGACACGTACTGCTAGGGATCGATATTTCCGGCCCGGCGAACTATTTGACGGGCCGCTTTCTGAGTGCTCCGTCCAAGCACGCCAAATAGGGTGGGCAGTCCGAGTAGCTAAAACAGCTGTATATACCGGGGAATACCGCCGAAGGGCGGCCGAGACACGTTCTCGGCCGCCCTTTTGTTTGTTGAACACATGGTCGCTACGTCCGCGCCGGGTCCAAACGGTCAGCAATCACCTGTGAACGGTATTTGCTCAAAAAAGAACAAAGATAAACAAATAGTTGTTGCAGTTTATGTTCGAATGTGTTCAAATAAACACGAACAGTGAAGAACCGCACGTTCAGATGCCCGGACCTGAACGCGATTCAACACTTCCAAACAGGAACTACGCACCTGCGTATCTCTCAAGGAGGATGTCATGAGGGTTGTAATCGCTTCCGATGCCGACGGTATGTCGATGAAGGAGTCCATCAAGGAGATGCTCATCGCCGACGGTCACGAGGTCGTCGACTATTCCGAGACCCCTGCCGCGGACTTTGTCGATTCCGCGACCGCCGTTGCCAAGGACCTGCTGGAGCACAAGGATTCCCAGGGCTTCGCATTCGATAAGTACGGCGTCGGCTCCTATATGGCCGCCGTCAAGATTAAGGGCATGGTCGTCGCCAACATTTCCGACGAGCGTTCCGCCTACATGACCCGCGAGCACAACGGCTCGCGCATGGTCACCATGGGCCCGGGCGTTGTGGGCACCGAGGTCGCCAAGAAGATCGCCCGCGAGTTCCTGCGCGCCCAGTACGCCGGCGGCCGTCACCAGATCCGTGTCGACATGCTCAACAAGATGGCCTAACGAGAGCCACCGAGAACTCGAACTTCTACCTCAACTTGTGAATTCAGACGAAAGGACGTTCTGATGAAGAAGACCATCGCAATCGGTTGCGACCATATCGTTACGGACGAGAAGATCTATCTGGCCGACCGCCTGGAGCAGGCTGGCTACAAGGTGCTCGACTGCGGCACCTACAGCCACACCCGTACGCACTATCCCATCTACGGTAAGGCCGTGGGCGAGGCTGTTGCCAGCGGCAAGGCCGACTTTGGCGTGGCCCTGTGCGGCACCGGCATCGGCATCACCAACGCCGTCAACAAGGTTCCCGGCGCCCGCTGCGCCCTGGTCCGCGACATGACCTCTGCCCTGTATGCCCGTCGCGAGCTCAACGCCAACATCGTGGGCTTTGGCGGCAAGATTACCGGCGAGTTCCTGATGGCCGATATCATGCTTGCCTTCCTGGAGGAGCCCTACGAGAAGACCCCCGAGCACGACGCCCTGATCGCCAAGATCGATGCCTGCAATAAGGCCGACGCCGAGGCTCAGGCTGACCCGCACTTCTTTGACGAGTTCCTGGAGAAGTGGGACCGCGGCGAATACCATGATTAGTGGGTATTCGGCGTAATTAACTAGTCCGTTGACGGCTCGCGTTTCTGTGAGGGGGCGCGGGCCGGTTTTCTATCAGCCCAATTGGTCCAGCGGGCTGGACGTGCATTGTTCTTTTGTTTGCGGCGCTGCCTCATTACCTTTCTGCTAAAGGCACGACGTTCACAATGGATCGTGCGAGAGGATATGTGAAGGAGAAGATTCCCATGGAGTTTGTTCTTGATAACGGCTCTGTCCGCATTGCGTTGAGCACGGCTGGCGGATCGTTCACTTCTATTGCGGCCAACGGCCGTGAGTACCTGTGGCAGGGTGACCCGGCGGTCTGGTCGGGCCAGGCACCCATTTGTTTCCCGATCTGCGGCGGCCTTCGTGACGGTCGCGCAATGACCATGGGCGGCCGCGAGGTTAAGCTTGCCCGTCACGGCTTTGCTCGCAAACAGGAGTGGAAGCTCGAGGAGCAGGGCGACAACATGGTCGCGCTGAGCCTAAGCTCTGCCGACCATGCCGAGTTGCTCGAGCAGTACCCGTATCCGTTTAAGATCGTTGCTCGTTACACGATCGATGCGGAAAAGGTGGCCGTGTCGTACGAGGTGACCAATGAGGGCACCGAGGACATGCCGTTCTTTGTGGGCGGTCACCCTGGCTTTAAGTGCCCGCTTGACGAGGGCGAGTCCTATGACGACTACGAGCTCCGTTTTGAGCAGCGCGAGGCCGCCGAGCTCTGTACTGCCGTTCCCTCGACGGGCCTGATTGATGTTGAGCGTCGCAGCAAGAACCCGATGGTTGGTCATGACCTGCCGCTGACCCACGAACTCTTTGACTTCGCGGAGACCATCTTTGACGTGCTCGAGAGCCGCGTGGTTACGCTTACCAAGAAAACCGAGGACAAGGGCGTGCGCCTGACGTTCCCCGATATGCCATACCTGATTGTGTGGAGCAAGCCCGAGGGCGACTTTGTGGCTGTGGAACCGTGGGGCGGCCTGTCCACCTGCTCCGACGAGGACGATATTCTGGAGCACAAGCGTGGCTGCCTGGTTGCCAAGCCGGGGGAGACCGTCACCCGCGGCTTTGAGATCGAGATCCTTTAACGAGCTATCGTATGTTTGGGGCCGCGCGTGCCGTGCCCCGGAAACAGGAGTTCAATATGATTCTGACCGTTACCATGAACCCGTCGATTGATACCCGTTACCAGCTCGACAAACTGATCATCGACGATGTTAACCGCGTAACGCCCGAAAAGACCGCCGGCGGTAAGGGCCTCAACGTGAGCCGCGTGCTTCTGCAGCTGGGCGACGACGTGCTCGCGACCGGTCTGCTGGGTGGCCACATGGGTGCCTATATGGCCGAGCTTATGGATGCCGATGGCGTCAAAAACGACTTTGTGCCCATTGCCGGCGAGACGCGCATTTGCCTGAACATCCTGCACGAGGGCAATCAGACCGAGCTTTTGGAGAGCGGTCCGCAGATTGCTCCCGCCGAGCTCGAGGCCTTTACGGCCAAGTTTGCCGAGCTCGCGGCGAAGGCGGATGTCGTGACGCTTTCGGGCTCGCTGCCGCGCGGTGTCGATGCCGGCTACTACGCCGAGCTGGTCAAGATTGCCGAGGAGGCGGGCGCCAAGGTGCTGCTCGATACCTCGGGCGCTTCACTGGAGGCAGCGCTGGAGTCCGACGCTAAGCCTGAGCTCGTAAAGCCCAACCTGACCGAGATTAACGGCCTGCTGGGTACGTCCTTTACGACCGATGATGTCGATGCCCTGCGCGAGGCGCTTGCCGCCGATGACCGCTTTGCCGGTATTCCCTGGGTTGTCGTCTCGATGGGCGCCGCAGGCTCGGTGGGCTTCCATGAGGGTCGTGCGTTCCGCGCCAAGACGCCCGCGATTGCCGCTGTGAACGCGACGGGTTCCGGCGACTCGACCATCGCCGGTTTTGCGCATGCCATTGCTGCTGGTGCCGACGACGTCACGGTGCTCAAGACCGCCAATACCTGCGGCAAGCTTAACGCCATGGATCCCAAGACCGGCCACCTGGTCATGGATCGCTGGGACGAGATCTACAACAACGTTGAAGTAACGGAGCTTTAGAGTTACGCGGTTCTACGAACCGCGTAACCAGCCGACGCTGCAAGCCCGCCAGAGCGGCAATCTGCCTTTCAACTTCGGCGGCATGACCAGAAGGTCAATGCCGCCTCGTTTCAAGGCACCTTGCTCGCTCTGGCGGGCTTTCGCTGTCGTGGCCAAAACATCGGCGTGGTCATTGGGGACGTTCTTAAATGACTGCGGCAGATAGAGACGTTCCTTTTTTGCTGGCAGTTTGGGACACTCCTTACGGGGCACCCCCTCCACAGCGCCTATGCCAGCTTGTCGATTTGCCCAATCTCCCAGAGCGGAATATTGACGAGCGTGCCTTCGTCTCTATATGCCGCTAACGATGTTCTCACGCAGCGCTCGAGCTTGAACTTCTCGCAGGCAATCCTCAGGCTCTTTGCTTTGAGATTCTCTGCCGCCTTGACCTCGAGCGGAAGCACGGTCCCCGCATGGTCGACGGCAAAGTCAGTCTCTGCATTGCCGGAGGAGGATGACCAATACGCGGGAGTATTGCCTTGGAGCAAAAGCTCCTGTGCGACGTATTGCTCGGTCAGCGAGCCTTTGAACTCCGTAAAAACAGCGGGCCCGTTCAGAACAATGGCTGGCGTGAGGCCGGAGAGTGCTCCGAGGATGCCGGTGTCGATGCAGAACAGCTTGAAGCCCGAGAGATCCTCGTAGCTTGTGAGCGGTGCTCTTAGGGCGGAAACACGCGGTACCTTATGAACGATTCCATAGTCCATGAGCCACTGGAGGCTTTCCTCAAAATCGCGTGCGCGCGCCCCGGGACGAAGCGCGCCGTAGACGAACTTCTTGTTTTCCTTTGCGAGCTGGCCGGGAAGGGATTTCCAAACCAGCCTCATGCGCTCGACGATGCGGGCTGGCGCATGCTTGCCAAAATCGGATTCATAAGCTTCGATGATTTGCTGCTGAAGCCTGCGGGCCTCGATAAAATCGTGGGAGGCGGCGAAAGCGGAGACAACTTCTGGCATGCCACCGACAACGAGGTATTCCTTGAGCAGGCGCTCGAGCTTTTCGGAAGCGTTTGTCAGCAGGTCCATGTCTGCGGCAAGGATGGCATCTGCGAGCGGATCGCCATCGACGGCACGAACGAACTCGACAAACCCCATGGGGCGCATGGTGAGCTGGTCGATCTTGCCGACGGGGAACGACTCGTTTTCGCGTCGGAGCGCGAGCCCCATATAGGAGCCGGCTGCCATGATATGGTATTCCGGCGCCAGCTCGTTGAAGTATTTGAGCGAGGTGATGCCACGCGGTGCCTCTTGGATTTCGTCGAAGATGATGAGCGTGTCTGTCGGCGTTATGGTCTGGCCGCGCAGGAGCTCTATCTGGGAGATGATGCGTTTGGGGTCAAGGCTTCCGTCGAACAGCGAACGTGCGCCCGGTTCGAGCATAAAGTCAAAACGGATGACGTTTTGATACTGCTGGCCTGCGAATTCGTTGAGAAGCCAGGTTTTTCCCGTCTGGCGGGCCCCCTTAAGCAGGAGGGGCTTGCGGTTTGCCCTAGATTTCCAAGCGATGAGTTCGTCCATTAGCTGTCGCTGCATACTGCCCCCTAACGATCATGGCTAGTATAAGACCGTCTTGGTCTTTCCATCGAAAAATGTGGGAGTAAACCACGTTTTTCCATCGAATAATGTGGGAGGTAACCACGTTTTTCCATCGAATAATGTGGGGTTTAGGTCGGCACCTGGGGCGCTCCTTCTCTGCCGGCAGTTTGGAACACTCCTTGTTTTGGTGCAAATTAGCTACCCTTGCATCAGAAAACGGCGCCCGCCGGCGATGTTGCCGGCGGGCGCCGTTGTCGTGTAGGTGGCTATGTCGTGGGGGCTGCCGTTGAGCGTCCGGGTCTGTGCTCTACAGCGAGTCGATAAAGCGCTGCTGGGCGGCACGTCCTGCCTCGTCCCACTTAAAGACGCCGGCGTTGTCGAGCACGTGGCCAAACACCACGCCGACCTCCTCGTGCAGGATATCGATGGCGTTGTCGGCCGTAAGCTCGTCGGCGCGGCGGGCAAAGACGTCCTCAGCCCATGCGGCGTGGCTGCGGCAAAGATCATCGCCCTCGAGCGCACCGGCGAGGTCGTAGCTGGCATCGACCTTGGCTGCCAGCAGATGCTCACGGACAGCGCCAAGCTCGGGAACCAGGCGCGGCGGCAGAATGGCAAGGCCCATGACTTCGATCAGGCCGATGTTCTCCTTCTTAATGTGGTGGTACTCGGCATGTGGGTGGAAAACGCCTAGCGGGTACTCGTCGGTCGTGATATTGCAGCGAAGCGCCAGGTAGGCCTCGTAAATCTCGCCGCCGGCGTTGCCGCGGGAGTCCACGCGGCGAATGACGGGCGTCACGGTGTTGTGGGCCACGCCGTCGGCTGTGTGCGCGATGACGCCCACCGACTCATCGGTCCACTCGCGCCAGGCGAGGATGATCTTCTCGGTGGCGTCGAGCAGCTGGGCGCGGTCGTGCGAGCGCAGTCGCAGCACCGAAAGCGGCCACTGCAACACGGTACCGCTGACCTGGTCAAAGCCGGGCACGCTAAACTGCGAGACCTCAGCGGCGTGCATCATGGGGAACTCGTGTGCGCCGCCCTGGAAGTGGTCGTGCGACAAGATCGAGCCGCCCACGATGGGCAGGTCGGCGTTGGAGCCAATAAAGTAGTGCGGGAACAGGTCCACAAAATCGAGCAGGCAGGTCAGACCCTTGCGGTCGACGTGCATCGGACGATGCTCGGAGCTCATAGCAATGCAGTGCTCGTTAAAGTACGCGTACGGGCTGTACTGGAAGCCCCAGCGCTCGCCGTCGAGCTGGATAGGGATAACTCGCAGGTTCTGACGGGCGGGATGGGCACCGCCGTCGGCTGCGGCGGAGCGTCCAGGGTAGCCCTCGTTCTCGATGCACAGCTGACAGGCGGGATACTTCTCGCTCGTGTTTTTAGCGGCACCGGCCGCGGCAATATCGCGCGGGTCCTTCTCAGGCTTGGACAGGTTGATGGTGATCTCCAGGTCGCCCCAGTTGGTGGGGGTGCTCCATTTGATATTGCGCGCGATGGCGGCGCGGCGCACGTAGCCGGCGTCGCAGCATAGACCGTAGAACCAGTCGGTTGCGGCGCGGGGCTCGTTGACACCAATGCGGCCGTTGAATTCCTCGTTTACAAACGAAGGCCTCGGCATCAGCACGCCCATGATGCGCATGGCGATGCGATCGCGGCCCGATGCCGTGTCCTCGGCGGCGCCGTTGGCAACGGCAGCCTCGGAAAGCGCGGCAAGCGTGCCTTCAAGGTCAAAGTTGGGGAGTGTATCGGGGTGCAAGAGCGAGAGTTTCTCGACCTGGAGCGCCCAAGCCGTGTCAAGTGCGGGGCCCGTGGCGCCAATGCACTCCAAAATGGTGTTGTATGCCCAGATGCGATCGTCCTGGCCGATCATCGATCGGTGGATAGCGTACTCGATCAGGTTCTGCGCAGCCTCGCGCACGTCGGTCATTACAGCCATGCCGCGTAAGCCCCCTTGTCAGAAATTGCGTAGTGGCGGGCAGAGCCCTCGCCCAGCCAGCCGTTCATCTTGGTGATAAAGGTATCGACCAGGTCGAGCGGCACGAAGGCCTGGATGGTGCCACCAAAGCCGCCACCGTGGATACGGACAGCGCCACGGCCGTCGAGCACGTGCTCGGCCAGTGCCAGGGCATACATCGAGGGCTGCTCGGAGCCCAGCTTGGCAACAACATTCTGCAGGTACATGGCGGAGCTGGCGCCGGACTCACGCGTCAGGACCAGGAACTGGTCAATGTCGCCGGCGTTCAGGGCCGCCCAGCGCTTATCGACCAGGCCGTTCTCGTACCAGTAATGAACGGCGCGCAGGCAGGCGCGGTCGCCCAGCTTGGCGCGCAGCTCGGGGAGCCTGGCGTCAAAGTCCGCCACGTTTACCTCGCACAGGCGTGCCTTGCCAAACTCGGCGGCGACGTCCTGCATCTCGCGCGGAACAGCGGCGTAGTCGTCGGTGGCTGCCACATGGTCGGCGCCAACTTTAACGAGCACGAGCGCATAGCCGTGATCCTCAAAGTTGAGCTCGAGCTTCTGGGTTTTAGGCTGAGCCTGGTCCTCAAAGTCCATGTAGGCAAGGCCGCCCAGGCACACGGCAGCCTGGTCCATCAGACCGCAGGGCTTGCCGTAGTAGTTGTTCTCGGTGCGCTGGCTCATCTGAGCGAGCGTGACGGGCTCAATGGCGGGCGCGCCCCAGAGCGTCTCCATGGCACGACCGTACGCGGCCTCGACGGCGGCAGAGCTGGAAAGGCCACCGCCCGAGGGGACGGAGCAGGTGAAGGCAAAGTCGAAGCCGTGGGGCTCAACGCCCAGAGCAGCGATTTCATGGGCCATGCCGCGGACGAGGCTCGCGGACGTGCCCTTCTCGGACTCCTGAATGTCTAGCGTGTCGAGCGTGATCTCAAACGTAGGATAGCCCTCGTCGGCGACGCGAATCTTGTTGGAATCGGTTGCCACGGCGATGCCATCGACGGCGACATCGAGCGAGCCGGCGATAACGTGGCCGCCCTCGTGGTCGGTGTGGTTGCCGCTGATCTCGGAACGGCCGGGCGCGTGCACGTAGAGCACCTGGCGGTCGCCGATGGGTCCAAACTCCTCCTCAAACAGCTTGGTGAGCGTGGCGAGTGTCTTTTCGTCGGGGGCGGTCATGGGAGTCCTTTCCTTGGCGCGCACGGGTGAGTTTTGCGTCGTTATGAGTACGTTAACAACTTGAAGCGGCATGAACCAAGCGTTCACGATGCCGCACGTTACGGGTTATGTTAACGTACTCATAACACATTGCTTGTCACTTTTTGAGAATCTGGTAATCGGTAGAAATACAGCCGTGAACGGTACTGCCGTATGGACTTATAAAGCAGAAGAGATGCAGATAGAAAAAGTAGAGTACGTTAACATGCGTCCGACTATAGCGGGCCTCGGCGCGGGGTGTATTTCTGCCCGGGTCGGCATGCACGCTATTCAGATCTCGCAAGGGTGAAGGTGATCCTGTGGCAAGGCGCCCGTCCAACGATACCAGTTCGCGTCCGGTCTCCATGGCCGACGTCGCCCGCGCTGCTGGCGTTTCGCAGCAGACGGTTTCGCGCGTCGCCAACGGCTTGCCCAATGTGAACGAGCAGACGCGCCAGCGCGTGCAGGCCGCCATGCAGGAGCTCGGCTTTCGCCCGAGCTATGCCGGGCGTTCCCTGCGCGACGGTCGCTACCATTCGGTCGGCTTATGCGTCAACGATGTCACCAAGTTTGGGAATCTGACGATGATCGACGGCATTGCCAGCGCCGCACGCGAGCATGCTTGCGCCATTACGCTGGTCGAGATGTCCAAGACCGAGGAGTTTTCGCTTGCGGAGGCCACGCGGCGCATGGCGGCACTACCGGTCGATGGCATCATCATCGGCATGAGCCGCATGGCGCCCGACTTTGAGACGTTTGATCCGCTGCCGGGTATCGGCACGGTTATCGTCACCATGTACGCGCATCCCCGCGTGACCACGGTCGATTCTGACCATTACGGCTGCTCGCTGCTACTTATGGACCATCTGTTTGAGCTGGGCCACGAGCAGATCCGATATATCGGCGGCCCGTCCTTCTCGGTGGACGAGCAGTTCCGTCGTGCCGGTTGGCAGGATGCGCTCGAGCGCAAGCATATTGAGCCGACGGAGCCGCTCGAGGGCGACTGGTCTGCCAACAGCGGCTACGAAGCCGGCAGGTATCTGGCTGAGCACGACCGCACCATGACGGCGATTTACGCGGCAAACGACCAGATGGCAAATGGCGCGATTGCAGCGCTGCGCGATAGCGGCCTGCGCGTGCCCGAGGACGTGAGCGTGGTGGGCGTCGACGATTCGCTCGATGATTTTGTCGCGCACAACGAACTTACGACCGTGCGGTTCGATCTGCATCAGCGCGGTCGCGAGGTGTTTGAGCATGCGGTTCCCAAGGAGGGGACGCCGGACAAGACCGTCGCGATCCGTATTCCGGGCCAGCTCATCGTTCGACATACCACGGCGGCACCGCGCGCGTAGTTTGCGCAGGTCAACGGTGCGTTATTGCGTTTGGATAACAAACGGTAAGGATGCCGGCAGATGGCTGTTGGGATGCAGCCGAGTGCTATGATAGACGGGTTCTTTTGTCTATCTAGGAGGCTTTGCCTGATGGAGATCACCAAGGATATCCGCTACATCGGTGTCGACGACCACGACATTGACCTGTTTGAGGGCCAGTACGACGTGTCCGAGAACGGCATGGCATACAACAGCTATGTTATCTTGGGCGATAAAATCGCTGTCGCCGATTCGGTTGACGCTGGCTTTGTCGACGAATGGCTCGGCAACCTCGAGGCCGCGCTCGACGGCCGTACGCCCGACTACCTGGTTGTCCATCACATGGAGCCCGATCACTCCGCCGGTATCGCCGCCTTTATGGAGCGCTATCCCCAGGCACAGATTGTGGCCAGCATGGGCGCCTTCCGCATGATGGTCAACTACTTTGGCACCGACTACCCCGATCGCAAGATGGTCGTCAAAGAGGGTGACGTGCTCGACCTGGGCGGTCACAGCCTAACGTTTGTCGGCGCTCCCAACGTTCACTGGCCCGAGGTGATCTTCTCCTACGAGTCCACCGACAAGGTGCTCTTTAGTGCCGACGGCTTTGGCAAGTTCGGCGCCAACGACATCGAGGACCCGGAAGGCTGGGCTTGCGAAGCGCGCCGCTACTACTTTGGCATCGTCGGTAAGTTCGGCAAATTCGTGCAGACCGTGCTCAAGAAGGCCGCCGATCTGGATATCCAGATCATCTGTCCGCTCCATGGTCCTGTTCTTACCGAGAATCTGGGCTATTACCTCGACACCTACAACACCTGGTCGAGCTATCAGCCCGAGGACGAGGGCATCACGATTGCCTATGCGAGCGTGTACGGCCATCTGAAGGCCGCCGTTGAGGAGCTTGCATCTGCGCTTAAGGCCCGCGGCCAGAAGGTTTCCGTCTTTGACTTGGCTCGCGACGACATGGCCGAGGCCGTTGAGGATGCGTTCCGCTATGACCGTCTGGTGCTCGCCTCCATCACCTATCAGGGCGAGATCTTCCCGTTCATGAGCACCTTCATCCATACGCTCGCCGAGCATGCCTACCAGAACCGTACGGTGGCGCTCGTTGAGGCCGGCTCCTGGGCGCCCACCGCTGCCAAGGTTATGACCAAGGAGCTCGAGGGCATGAAGGACATCACCCTGGCGCAGAACAAGGTGACCGTGCTGGGCTCGCTCAACGACGCCTCGCGCGCTCAGATCGAGGTCCTTGCTGACGAGCTGTCCAAGTAGCGATATCTCGCTTTTAACGAGCAAAACCACCACAAAGGTACCTTTGTGGTGGTTTTTGTTTAAGCGCCGGCGATGACGAGATTCGGGCGGGCGTCGTCGGCGGTCTCGGCGATTGAGGTGGCGACGGCGCCATCGGGATCACAGTCCATCACGATGGTGTCGACGTCGGCAAGCTCGGCAAAACGATACATACCGCGTCCGTTAACCTTGCTGGCGTCCATAAGGGCGACGCTTTGATGGGCGGCACCGACCATAGCCGCTTTGGTCTCGGCCATCTGCGGAAAGTCGGTCGTAAAGCCGCAGCCGGGAACAAAGGCTCCAGGGCACATGACGGCAAGATCGGCGTGGACCATTTGGAGCGCCTGCATAGTGAGCGGTCCGTACAGATAACGATGGCCTTTGCGCAGCGCTCCGCCCAGCATGACGACATCGACTGAGGGCATGCTCTCGTCGATGTAATCGGCAATGGTAATGTCGGCCGTGATGACGGTGATACCGTCGCGCTGATCGAGGAGCCGGACGAACTCGAGCGCCGTGGTGCCCGAGTCGACGAGCAACGTGTCGCCGTCACTGACGAGCTCGATGGCGCTTTGCGCGATGGCCTGCTTGGCGGCGACGTTGACATTGATGCGGCGATCCTGCGTGGAAACGGTTAGGCGTTTGTGGAGCGATACGGCACCACCATGTGTGCGGCGCAGCTTGCCTGCTTCGGCGAGCGCGTCAAGGTCGGCGCGGGCGGTGACGGAGGACACGCCAAAGGTCTGGGCGATTTCTGCTACCTGCACCGAGGCATTATGATCGAGCATTTCCAAAATGGCGGTACGGCGTTCGTCGGCAAAGGCACGGTTGGTGGCTTGGGCCATGCTTGCTCCATTCTCGGCTATATTTGCAGGAATTGTGTTGACTCTATTTTCGTTCATTTTCTTTTTGAGTAAGAAAACACCTTTCGATTACTTATCTTTTCTATAAAAGAAAGACGCTGAACGCCCAAAATTCAATATCGAACATGTCCACTCGGCTCAAATTCCTTCCGTTTACTTTTCAAAAACGACTGTATTGACCTGCATAGGCTCAATATCTCGCGCGTGTAAAGCCGCTGAATTTCATACAATGAGCGCAGCAAAACGCAAGGTAAAACGCCTTGTGAACAACTACGCCCGATGTCCAGATGCGGGCGAGGGAGAGGAGCAAACGCTCATGGCACTTGTTACCACCGAAAAGATGCTCAAGGACGCTCAGGCCGGCCACTACGCTGTTGGCGCTTTCAACGTCGAGAACCTCGAGTTTGTTATGGCCGTTCTGGCCGCTGCCGAGGAGACCAAGTCCCCCGTCATCATGCAGACCACCCCGGGCACCATCAAGACCGCTGGTCTGGACTACTTCTACGGCATGGTCAAGGCTGCCGCCGAGCGCGCTTCCGTGCCCGTCGCTCTGCACCTCGATCACGGCGATGGCTATGACCGCTGCATGCAGGCTTTCCGCACCGGCTATACCTCTGTCATGATCGACGGTTCGCACGAGTCCTTCGAGGACAACATCGCCCTGACCAAGTCCGTCGCCGATGCTGGCCGCGCCATGGGCGTGCCTGTCGAGGCTGAGCTTGGTAAGGTTGGCGGCAAGGAGGACGACGGTCCCGCGGTTGAGGGCGAGAGCCCCTACACCGATCCTGCCGAGGCCAAGGAGTTCGTCGAGCGTACCGGCTGCACCTCCCTGGCTATTGGCGTTGGCACCAGCCACGGTGTGTACACGAGCGATCCGCACATCGAGCAGTCCGTGGTCAAGGCTATCCGCGACGCCGTCGACGTGCCGCTGGTTCTGCACGGCACCTCCGGTGTGCCCGATGAGCAGGTTGCCGAGGCTGTGAAGAACGGCATCTGCAAGGTTAACTACGCCACCGAGCTGCGTCAGGCCTACACCAAGGGCTTCATGGCCTACATGGCCGAGAACCCTGCCTGCTTCGATCCCAAGAAGCCGGCCAAGGAGGGTATGCGTGAGATCACCGAGCTGGTTAAGATCCGCATGACCAACCTCAACTCTGTGGGCAAAGCAGAGTAACAGCAAGGGTACTCTGATCCCACCGGACGGTTTGGGCGGGTCCCGTACTTAGTTTCCAAAACGTCCTCGCGCATGAAGGCCCCCGTTGTCTCGCTTCTTCGAAGCGTTGACAACGGGGGCCTTCGCGCTGCGGAATGATTTTGGAAACTAAGTACGGGACCCGCCCAAACCGTCCTGCTCAATCGCCCTTGTGGCGTTAGTGTCGGAAAAATAAGACGTTGCTTTTTGCCCCCTGCGGAAAGATTGGGGAACTAAGCCCTCGTCCCTCCCAAGTTGACCTTCTCGAGGTCGTCGCCCTTGTGGCGTTAGGACTGCGAATTTGGGATGGGAGGGTTACTTGGTTGTTAGGGTTAGCAGGTCGTTGGGGGTTTTGAGGTTGTAGGCGGCGTTTGGGATATCTTGGTGTGATCCCCATGCTGCTCTGGCAAAACTGACCCCTGCCGAAGTTGCGCATTGTTCGTCGTAGACGGTGTCGCCAACGTAGACGACGTTGCCAGGATTCGCGCCCGTACGCCGGAGATATTCGAGCATGGGAGCGGGTGCGGGTTTATGTTCGGTTGTGTCTTCGACAAGGATGATGTGTTCAAAAAACTTATCGAAGCCAAGGGGTGCAATTTCGTCTGTGTATTCGTCGCGCGCACGTGAGGAGACGATGCCAAGTTTGCAGCCGTTGTTGTCGAGTGTTGCGATGACTTCAAGCAAGCCTGGAAACACGCTGATGGTGCTTTTAAAGCTGGCAGCAACTTGGCACCAGCGATTCAACGTTGCCTGCGAGTAGATTCCAAGTTTCTCAAGGGCATCCTTGCCGGGTATGCCGAGGGCAAATTCAAGCTCGTGTCGGGGGAGCGTTTTGCCGGTTTCTTCTTGGATAATCTGGCCAAGCGATGACAGCACGCTTTCTTCTGTATCTGCCAATGTCCCATCAACGTCAAATACGATATGGTCAAAGTGCTTCATATGGTTGCTCCTCTCTGTTGTTTGCCTGCAAGTTTGATGCGGTGACAGAAGAAAGGCTAGCGGGATTTCTGCCTGGTGCTATCGAGATTCTGCCTCGCTGCTCGATAGCTCGAAGGAGTGCACCCCATTTGTTCTTTAAATACCTGGCCAAGATGGCTTGCTGTCGCAAAGCCGCATTGGCGCGCGACTGTCTGGACCGTTCGCGTGGTGTGTGCCAAAAGTTCGCAAGCACGGTTTACGCGGTATGCGCGCAGATATGCCGCCGGGGTCGTTCCTGCGCAAGCTTCGATAATGCGGTAACACTCTCTTTCGCTTACGCCGGCTGCAGATGCCATCTGGCGCACATCTATAGCGGCTGCATAGTTTGCGCGGATATAGTCCAGGATTGCCTTGAACTGTACGTCGCGGTTGGTCATCCAAGAGGCGTTGTCGGAGGAAAAGAGCGGTTCGGCCTTGGCGTAAATCTGAATCCAGAGCTCTGACAAGCTATTCCGAAGCGCCATCTCGTTCTGCGGCCGTTGAAGGTCGTGGTTAAAGGAACTCTTTAGCAAATCGATAAAGGGCATATCGTCGGGGTTGGTGGGCGACCATTTGAGCACATCGACGCCTCGACATTGCAGCAAAGGATTGATATAGCGCTTTTGAAGGCGTCCCGCGGGATCGCCGAGCATCGACGGCTGAAAGATATGCAACATTTGAATGGCTGGTGCCGAATTGGGTGATTGCAGCGTGCTGTGCAAAACGCCGCCGTTGATAAAGCCGGCGGACCCTTCCTCAAAGCGTACGTGCTCATGAGCCGCGCGCGTTCGATAGTCAATCGCTCCCTGCTCCATGTAGAAAAGCTCAACTTCGGAATGCCAGTGCCAGGGGACGGAATTGCCCGGATAGCGAGCGAATTCTGCGCGTTCGGCAATATAGGGCCAGTCTTCGGCGGTCTCGGGAAACGCTTCCTCGCGTCCTCCGCGGTGCAATTCTATGTGATCCATGTTTCGCATGGCATCAGTATAAAGCGCGATGGGCTTAGATTGCTCTTGCCTGTTCGGGGAACGCCTTGTCTAGGGATGCTTGGAGCTTTTCGAAGGATGCTCGTAAGTTGAGGCTCTGATCGGCTGAGCGCTTGGTTATTGTGGTGGGGGAGTCGAGGAGGCCGTCTCTCTGTGTCGGGGGGAAGGAGAAAAGGTCTGCATGTTTTAGGGATGGCTGCTGCGCTGCGTCATTGGAAGAATGCATGCTTATGCGGCCTCCTCGATGTCCACCAAAAGGTTGCGCACGGGGCGTGCTGCTAGGTCCCGTGCGTTGGCAGTATTATGCCGCGGCTTCTGCAAAGAAGCGCTAAAGAAAGGCTTAACCTGGTTTGATGTTACGATGAAACCGCAGGTCAAAGCTATCGAGTAACACTCTTGAAAGGTTTTGAGCTTAAGGGCTTTCTAAGGTTTGTGACGCGGATGTGGCTCGCCTGTGTGGGGCGTGTGGATGGCTCGTTCCTAGCGCTGCGGCTCTGCGGCGCGCACCTGCTCGACGACCTTTTCCATCGTGGCGTCGATGCGGTCTTTCTTGAGCTCACATTCCCAGACGGTGATGGGCGTCCAGCCCATTTGAGTGAGTGCTGCCACGGCAGCGCGGTCGCGCTCGACATTGCGGCGGAACTTGGCTTCCCAAAATTCAACATTGCGTTTGGGCTGGCTCGGATTGCACTTGGGGCAGCGATGCCAAAAGCAGCCATTGACAAAGATGGCAATCTTGCGCCCGGGGAAGGCGATATCGGGCTTGCCGGGGACCTTCCATTCCAAGCGATAACCCGTGAGGCCAGCGGCTCGCAGGCGTTGACGAACGAGCAGCTCGGGCTTGGTGTTGGCGCGTTTGTTGCCTTTCATGGACTTTTTGATGGCGGCACGACGGCGTACCAGCTCGCGCTCGTCGGCGGAAAGGTCCGAGGTGTCGATGCCGTCGAGTAGGCCGGGTTTGGGACGCTTCTTGCTGCGGCGCTTAGGTGCGCGCTTGGGCCTGGAAGCGGGCTCGTCGTTCGTGGTGGCCTCGGCGTCGTTGGCAGTGCCGTTGGCCTCAAGCCGATCTTCCTTCAACTCAATCAGAGCATCGATAAGCCCTTTGTCGGCGGGCATCCACTCAACCGTGGCAAGCGAGGTGCGCGGAATCCAGCGGATATCGAGCTGGCGGTCGTGCTTCTGGGGCTCGCCAGACTCTTTAGCCAGCGAGCAGTAGTAGCACTCCATGGAGAGATGAAAATCGGGGTAATCGTACTCAACGGTATAGAAATCGCGCAGGTTGGTGACCTTCACCTGCAGCTCTTCCATGAGCTCGCGGCGTACAGCGTCCTCGGGCGTCTCGCCGCGCATGAGCTTGCCACCGGGGAACTCCCAAAGTCCCTGCATGTCGCCATAGCCGCGCTGCACGGCAAGCAGCTCATCGGATCCTTCCTTGCGAATGATCCCAGCGGCAACATGAACAGTCTTCAACAGGAGTCCTTTCTCAACATCAACACGTGGCAGGGTAGCTACTCGTACCTTACACAACGGTAAGGCAAGCGTAAGCCATATCGATGGTAGCCGACTCGTCTTCTTGCGACTATAGATGCCGTAGACTAATTGCAAGAAAGGACTCGGTATGCAAACCACGCACATGGCGACCCCGGTACTGGAGGCCGCGCATCTCGAAAAGGTATACGGAGCGCTGGGCAACGTGACGCGCGCGCTCAACGACGTCAGCTTTACCGTCAACCGCGGCGAATTTGTTGGCATCATGGGCGCTTCGGGATCGGGCAAGTCGACCCTGCTCAACTGCGTGTCGACCATCGATAGCGCCACAAGTGGCACGATCCGCATCAACGGGCAGGACGTAACACGCATGAAGCAGGCTAAGCTTTCGCAGTTCCGCCGCGAGGAGCTCGGCTTTATCTTCCAGGACTCCAACCTGCTCGATACGCTCACGGCACGCGAGAACATCGCCCTGCCGCTCACCATCGCCCGCACAAACTCGGCAGAGATCTCGACCCGCGTGCAGGATGTGGCAGCGCGTCTGTCCATCAGTCAGGTGCTCGACAAGTATCCCTACCAGATGTCCGGCGGTCAGCAGCAGCGCGTTGCCGCAGCTCGCGCGCTCGTCACCGACCCCACCATGATCATGGCCGACGAGCCCACCGGCGCCCTCGATTCCAAGAGCGCTCGCCTGCTGCTCGAGAGCCTGGAGGCCCTCAATCGCCGCCTGCGCGCCACCGTGCTCATGGTGACGCACGACAGCTTTGCCGCCAGCTACACGAGCCGTGTGCTGTTTATTCGCGACGGCAAGATCTTCACCGAACTGCGCCGCGGCGACACCGACCGCCGAGAGTTCTTCGACCGCATTATGGAGGTCGTTGCCATGATGGGCGGTGAGGGCTCCGATGCTCTGTAAACTCGCTTGGGGCAACGTCCGCCGCGCCGGCCGCGACTACCTCGTCTACCTTTTGACGCTCACCCTGGGCGTCACGGTCTTCTATGCCTTTAACACCATCTCAATGCAGGTCGACATCGCCGGCATCGATGAAGAGGGCTTGGCGCAGGTTATGGGCAGCATGCTCGGCGACCTGATGTACTTTTTGGCCGGTGTCATGGCCTTTTTGATGGTGTATGCCAATAACTTCATCATGAAACGCCGCAAAAAGGAGTTTGGCCTGTACCAGGTGCTCGGCATGGGGCGCGGGCGCGTCGCCACGATCATGGCGCTCGAGACGGTGATTGTCTCGGTGGTGGCCTTTGTCGCCGGCATTGTGCTGGGTGTGGGACTCTCCCAGCTCATGACGTTCTTTACGGCCTCGCTCTTTAAGACACAGATCGCCAATTTCCACTTCTTTTTCTCGATGCATGCGTTCAATCTGACCCTTGCCTGCATGCTCGTAATGTTTGTGCTCACGCTACTGCTGAACCTCCGCGCCGTGCGTCGTACCAAACTCATCGAGCTTATGGGTGCCGAGCGTCGCAACGAGAGCATCAAGACACGCAACCCCTGGATCGCGATTGCCATCTTTGCCGTGGGTGCGGTGCTTGTGGGCGTGGCCTATTACCGTCTGCTACGTGATGGGTTCCCGCTAACCGCGACGGACAGCAAGCTGCAAGAGGCCATGAACCAGTTTGGTATTACGACCGCTATGGTTACAGTGGGCAGCTTTGCCCTGTTCTGGGGACTCTCGGGCATGCTCATCAAGCTGCTGCAGAGCCTGCGCGGCGTGTATTGGCGCGGCCTCAACATGTTTACCGTGCGCCAGCTTGCGGCCAAAGTCAACACGGTGTGCTTTTCGATGGGCGTCATCGCGATGCTCCTGTTTTTGGCCATCACCTCGGTGACGTGCGGTATGTCGATTGCCAATGTGATGAACGAAAACCTGGAGCGCTATAACCCTGTTGACGTGTCTCAGACGTATGTCTATTACACGCCCGATACGCTCGACTACTACAAAGAATATGTCAATCCGTTTGAAGCCGACCGCATGGTGCTAGCCGATACAACGGTCGATTTGTACTCCGCATGGCACGGCAAGGGCAAGTCGGCGGACAACAACGACGAGACCGGCAAGAAGGTCAATATCGCCGATGTTGCCGGTGAGCATGTTCAGATCGATTCGTATCTGAGTTACCCGTTTGGCGGTTCGAATCCTTCGGTGTCTGCGGGTGAGATGTGCAAGACCATGGGCGAAAAGCTCCCCAAGGCGCTCGGGGGTAGCAATGCCGATACGATGGGTCTGTTTGTGACGCCGGCGAGCCAGTACAACAAACTGCGCCAGATGATGGGCGAGGAGCCGGTGAGCATTGGCCGCGACCAGTACCTGCTTACGTGTGATATGGGCGGTGAGCTGGGCGACCTGTACACCAAGTACATGGCCGGCGGCCATACCCTCACCTTGGGCGGGCATGAGCTCAAGCCCGCAACCGATAAGTCGGACAAGGACACGGCGGCCATCGCCAACTCGGCGATGGGCAGTAATCCGGGTACCGTCGTCGTTGCCGACGAGCTGTTGTCCCAACTTAATCTGCAGCCGTATTCCAGTAGCCTGCTCGTTAATTACAAACAGGGGATGGATACGACCGAGGCAGACGAGAGCATTAAATACACTTTGCTCGACAATCTGCTCGTTGACGGCAAGGAGCCGGGGTCATGGGGAATCTTCATCACACGCTCCGAGATGTACACGCAAGCAGCGCAAATGAACGGCATGATTAGCTATCTGGCCATCTACATTGGCTTTGTACTGGTCGTTGCGTGCGCGGCGATACTGTCGATCCAGCAGCTCTCCAATGTGGCCGACGGCAGCCGCAGCTATCGTGTGCTGGCACAGATCGGCTGTGACGACCGCCAGATTCGCCATTCGGTGATGGCGCAGCAAGCGGTATTCTTCTTGTTCCCGCTGGCAGTGGGCCTGGCGCACTCCTTTGTGGCACTTAAGGTGATCATCGAGCTGGTGAGCATATTCGGAGATATGAGCATCGGCGGCACCGTGGGCCTCACCTGTGCAATCTTCCTGGCAGCATACGGTGGCTACTTCCTGGTGACCTACCTCATGAGCGCCGGCATGGTACAAGCTGCCATCGCTACCCGCTACAGCGAGTAACAAGCGGGCAAAATCGTCGCAAAATCAGAGGCGTATGACCGCCGCGAAGGGACCAGGGGCCCTTTCGCGGCGGTTTTTGCCAACCTGGCGCGTCTCAGATACAAGTGAGTAGACTTTTTTTGAACCTGCCGAGCACATCGCGACAAATGATCGATGAAACCGCAGGTTAGAGCTGTGGCGTTTTAGGGTGTGCTCGGCCTTCTGCAAAAAGCCTACTCACTTGGTTTTTCTGCTAGAAGACCGCCACGAGGGAAGGCAACTCCCTTACGTCGGTTTGGACGTTTGCCCAGATAAAACCTGCCAAAATAAACCTGTTCCTTTTTGGCAGGTTATCGCTTCCAAAAGTGGAGGATGAGCGTCGTGCGGTTTTGCTGTTCGGTTTTGACCAGGATGTTGTGGATGTGGGTCTTGACGGTGCCCACGGCAAGGAATAGCTCGTCAGCGATCTCTTGGTTCGATTTGCCCAGTACGACCAGACGCATAACTTCGGTCTCACGGTTGGAGAGCTTGTAGGCGTTGCGATAGAAGGGCATCTGCTCTTCGATGTGTCGATCAAGATCGCTGACGTTCTTTTCCTCGGGCGCCTCCTGCATGCGGATTGAAAGCACGTGGTAGGAGTAGATGATCAGCAGAATCGCAAAGTAGCAGGCAAAGACGTTTTCGCTAAAGTTGCGCTCGGACAGATATAGTTGCAGCCAAGAGGGCGCCAGACTCATGGGGACAATCAGAATGTTGTAGAAATCCTCGGCAACGATGCAACCGACCAGAATAGCGCCGATAATCAGGTGCTTTCGTTGGTTGTTAACGCGTGCCTTCAGCTCGACTTGCGTGCTCTTGCGTGCCGTCCAAAAGATATATAGCCCCACGAAAACAAGGAATACCTGACGCATCGTGTAGTAGAGCCATTGATGAATGGGGCCGTAGGGGACAGCGACGATAATCAGCAGCTCGCTCAGCAAGAACGTTGCGACGGGAATGACAAACTGCTTTTTTGAATGCTTGTCGAGCAAATCCATGGCAATGAGCCAAATAAAAGCCTGCGAAGCGGTCGCCACAAAGGTCCGCAACACAGGCATGGTAATTGAGTAATAGTCGCTGGCTGGAAAACTCTGGTTTTGCAGCGTGTATTCAAAAAAGAAAATCTCGGTCATCTCGATGGCATAGCAGATAAATACGCCGCTGCCATAGATAAAGAAGCGTCGACGAGACGAGGCATAGGCGGCAAGCGAGAGCACCGCCGTCACAATACAGATCACGAGTATCGCTAGGGTATAGAAGAACATCAGGGTGTTCATCTGTCACCGTCCCATCTCATTTATTCTATGGCCGAGCTCTGTATACCTTGTGGGATATAGACGTCTCAACCCTTCGTTTCATTGCGGATTAGGCGCCGAGATACAGCATAGCCGTATACCGTTCGCGGTTCTAGATGGTAAACCCCCTGTAAACTCTTGACCTGCGGGTTTATATTGGTTTAGAGGGGGTGTAACTCCATGAACGGTCTTTAATCCCGAATAAACTAGGTAAAAATTGCATACGGGTGAATGATGGTCTTGTCAACACGAGGCGTGATGTTCGAGCGCCTCATAGTAATAGTCGGCAAGACCGGCGGAAAGGAAATCGACATGGCACTGCCTAAGGATTTCATCGACACCAACGACTTCACCAAAGAGCAGATCCTGGCTATCGAGGATCTTGGTCTGGCAATGAAGAAGGCCATCAAGGTTGACGGTTATTATCCGCACCTGCTCCGCAACAAGAGCCTTGGCATGATCTTCCAGCAGGTCTCCACCCGCACTCGTCTTTCCTTCGAGACCGCTATGACCGACCTCGGCGGCCATGCTCAGTTCTATGGCCCTGGCACCATCCAGCTCGGCGGTCACGAGTCCCTGGGCGACACCGCTCGCGTTATGGGCTCGCTGCTCGACATCATGATGGCTCGCGTTGACCGTCACAAGGACGTCGTCGGCCTCGCCGAGGGCTCCGCTGTGCCCGTCATCAACGGCATGTCCGAGTTCAACCATCCCACGCAGGAGATGGGCGACCTCATGACCATGCTCGAGAACCTCCCCGAGGGCAAGAAGATCGAGGACTGCACCCTGGCCTTCATCGGCGACGCCACCCAGGTCTGCGTCTCCCTCATGTTCATCGCCTCCAAGGTCGGCATGAAGTTTGTCCAGTTTGGACCTAAGGGCCACCAGATCCCCGACGGCGGCCTGCACGTTGGCACCGTCGAGGAGCGCGCCGAGTTCGGCAAGCAGATGATGGCCATCGCCGAGGAGAACTGCAAGGTCTCCGGCGGCTCTGTCGTCATCTCCGACGACATCGAGTGCATCAAGGGCGCCGACTTCATCTACACCGACGTGTGGTATGGCCTGTACGACGAGGAGGTCTCGGGCGAGAACTACATGGACGTGTTCTATCCCAAGTATCAGGTCACCATGGACATGATGAACTTTGCCGGCCCCAACTCCAAGTTCATGCACTGCCTGCCGGCCACCCGCAACGAGGAGGTCGTCGACGAAGTCATGGACGATCCCGAGCGCTCCCTGTGCTGGGTCGAGGCCGAGAACCGCAAGCACTCCATCCGTGCTCTCCTTGCCGCCCTGGGCAAGCGCACCCCGCTCAACGACGAGGGTGTCGAGTACTCCGCCAAGGCTGAGCTCCACGCCGCTCTCGAGGCTCTCGAGCAGCTCTAAGCCTCAAGGCTTCTAAAAGCACGTTTGCGGGCGGCGGATGCTCGTCTCCTGTCGCCCGCTCACCGAGGCCCAAGCAATTGCCTTAATACCTTAGGGCCTCGGATCTGTCCAAGACTGAGCGAAGGAGCTCATCATGAGCGACGGAAAGAAAAAGCTTTCCTTCTTGACGGTCATTTCGACCATCATCTGCGTCGTCTTCGTTTGCGAGGCCGCCGCTCCTGCTGCTGCCATTGGCAACCAGCAGTTCTTCTGGTGGATCTTCCTGATCCTGACCTTCCTGCTTCCCTACGGCATGGTTGTCGCCGAGCTCGGTACCACCTATGACGGCGAGGGCGGCATTTACGACTGGGTACGCGATGGCCTGGGCGACAAATGGGGCGCCCGCATCTCGTACTACTACTGGGTCAACTACCCGCTGTGGATCGCCTCGCTGGCTACCATGTTCCCCGACATTTTGGGCATGGTCTTTGGCGTCGAGTTCAACTTGATCGCCAAGATGGGTATCGATCTTGCCTTTGTGTGGATCGTCTACCTCATGGGCCGCTCCAAGGCGGCCGACTCCGAGTGGGTCCTTAACGGTGGCGCCATCATCAAGGTCGCCGTTGCCGTTATCGTTGGCGCTTTGGGCATTTGGTATGCCATGGAGAACGGTTTTGCGAACGACATGTCCGCTGCCACCTTCCTGCCCGAGCTCACCAACACCAACGCTCTCGGCTACCTGTCGATCATCATCTTTAACTTCATGGGCTTCGAGGTCATCTGCACCATGACCGACGACATGGCCGATCCCGCTCGCGATATCCCCAAGGCTATCATCGTCGGTGGCCTGTCCATCGCCGTGATCTACCTGTTCGCTGGCTTTGGCATCGGCGCCGCCGTGCCGGCCGACTCCATCGATCCCGACTACGGCATGATCGTCGCAGTCCAGACCATGGTGGGCGACTCCATGATCTTTAAGGTCATCTGCATCGCCTTCCTGATCACCCTGTTCGCCAACATGGCCGCTTGGTCCTTCGGCGTTAACTCCGTTGCTCGCTACGCTGCCGAGCACGGCAACATGCCCAAGGTCTTCGCCTCGATGATCTCGGATGACGACATGCCCAACGGCGCCAACCTGGTCAACGCTGTCGTTGCCTCCCTGGTGCTGTGCCTGCAGCTCGTTCCCATCGACGCCATCTCCAACGGTGCCTTCTGGATGCTCTTTGGCACCTCTGTCGTCTTCCTGCTGTTGACCTACATCCCGATGTTCCCGGCGTTCCTCAACCTTCGTAAGAACGACCCCAACCGTGAGCGCATCTTCACGTTCCCGTTTAAGGGCGCCATGATGAAGGTCATGCTGGCCATCCCCTGCATCGAGCTGGTTCTTGCCATCGTTGCCACGCTGATCCCGTTCTCCGCTGCTGAAATTGGCGACAAGGTCCCGATGATCGTTATCTTCATCGTGCTCGTGCTCATCGGCGAGGTCGTCCGCGTCGTCAGCGCTAAGGGCCGCGAGACCGAGTACAAGGGTCTGACCCCTGAGCTCGCAGCCCAGCGTCTCGCTGAGGAGGCCGCCGAGGCCGAGGAGAACTAGAGCACCCGGTTCTGGGGCTCCAACCCTCCTCGTGTACCAACGCGCGCTTCGTCGGGCTTGTCGCTCCCGACTCCGGGCACTCTAGCCTCTTCGGAGGCGTGTCCAAGCGACAGGTTTGCTAACCATTCCCCCGGGGTGGGTGTGAGCGATAGCTCCGGTAACCACCGCCCACCCCAATCTCTCTTCCGTATCCTTCGTGCGTTTTGTCTCCGCGCACTTGGTTACGTCGTCGCTTGCCGGTGCGATTCCGTGAAAACCGGCACCGGGCGCCCCGACCTTTGCCGGGGAACGGGCGCCTACCATCTCTTGGTTTTAGGCTGCGGGTAACCCGCCCGCAGCAAGCGATCGTTCGATTTGGAGGAAATCTTATGCGTACGATCACCGAGTCCGAGTCCACCCCCAAGGCCGACGGCTTCTTCATGCCCGCCGAGTTCGCCCCGCAGGATCGCGTGTGGATGGGCTGGCCCCACCGCACCGACACCTGGGCCCACGGCGCCAAGCCGGCCCAGAAGCAGTATGCCGCCATCGCCCGCGCCATCTCCGAGTTCACCCCGGTCTATATGTGCGCCAACCAGGTCGACTACGCCAACTGCAAGGCCGTCTTCGAGAACGACGAGAACGTCACCGTCATCGAGATGACCACCGACGACGCCTGGTTCCGCGACACTGCCGCCACCTACGTCATCAACGGCAAGGGCGAGAAGCGCGCCAACCACTGGCACTTCAACGCCTACGGCGGCCTCGTCGACGGCCTGTACTTCCCGTGGGACAAGGACGAGCAGATCGCCCTCAAGATGGCTGAGCTCTCCGGCTGCCGCCGCTATCGTCCCGACGACATGATCCTCGAGGGCGGCTCCATCACCGTCGACGGCGAGGGCACCCTTGTCGTGACCGACCAGTGCCTGCTTTCCCCGGGCCGCACCTGCTCTGCGGTTCTGGAGGAGGAAGAGGATCCCGAGTCCATCTGGCCCAAGTACCGCAAGAAGTTTGAGCCCTGGAGCGAGGAGCTTCGCGCCTACATGGACGAGCACCTCAAGGATTACCTGGGTGTCGAGAAGGTCATCTGGGTCAAGGAGGGCATCGACCCCGAGGAGACCAACGGCCACATCGACGACGTCGCCACGTTCATCGCGCCGGGCGTCATGGCCTGCATTTGGACCGACGATCCCGAGTATCCGTTCTACGAGCAGTGCCACGCTGCCTACGAGACCCTCTCCAACGCCGTCGACGCCAAGGGCCGCAAGATGAAGGTCTACAAGCTCTGCATGCCCGTGAACCCGCTGTTCATGGACCAGGCTTCCTGCGACACCATCGACGCCGACGAGAACGCCGAGCCGCGCGTCCCCGACGAGCCGCTGATCGCCTCCTACATGAACTACCTCGTGACCAACCACGGCGTTATCGTCCCGCAGTACGGCGACGAGAACGACCAGCTGGCCGTCGACACGCTCCAGAAGATCTACGACGAGGTCTGGGGCGAGGGCGTCTACAAGTGCGTCGGCGTTCAGTCCGAGCAGGTCGTCTTCGGTGGCGGCAACATCCACTGCATTACTCAGCAGGAGCCGTCCGCGTAATTGTCTGTCTTCCCGAGGCACGGCACCTTGCCCTTCAATCGTCGGGCATGACCCTTAAGGTCTATGCCCTCCTCTTTCAGGGCAATCTGCCGCACCTCAGAAACCCAGCCGATCAATCGGACAGTCGGTGAATCGCACCGTGACCATCTCGGGGCATTGATGGTCGGTTTATTCGATGTCTTGGTCGGCTGGGTTTTTCTTTGGGCACTCCGTTGCCTCCACTTCGGAGTGCCCGCCTCTTTGATTGAGTACGCGTCTGATCTGGGATTTATTGCGGGTTAGGCCAATTGTTCGCTTGAATATCCCAGGTCAGACGCGTCTTCAATTGCCAAAAGATTCCAGTCGCAATCGCGGCCGTTTTGATCGGAGTATCTATGTACCAGCGTATCGTTATCTACACGCGCCTGTTCCGCGAGCGTTGGTCCAACAATTGCATCCTCTCTTCTCTTTGGGATGGCACCTGCACCGGTGACGCGGCCTGCAACCCTACCTTGGGCTGCGCCTTCGGTACAGATGCCATCCTTTTTGCTGTAGGGGAAGCGTGCCATGGCAGGTAAAAAGTTCTCCCTGTTCGAGGTCATCCTCTCGGTTATCTGCGTTGTCTTTACCATCGAGGCGGCTGCTCCGGCATCTGCCATGGGTAACGTGCAGTTCTTCTGGTGGATCTTCCTTATCATTACGTTTTTGCTTCCCTATGGCCTGGTGGTGGCCGAGCTCGGTACGGCGTTCGATTCCGAGGGCGGCCTGTACGACTGGGTTCGCCTGGGCTTGGGAGACCGTTGGTGTGCACGCTGCTCCTGGTGCTATTGGGTCAACTTTCCACTGTGGGTGGCAAGTATCGCCTGCATGTTCCCCAGTGTCATCAATGCGGTATGGGGCATCGAATTTTCGCTTGGGGTCCGAATTGCCATCGAGCTTGCCTTTGTGTGGGGCGTCACGGTCATGGCAATGCAGCCGGTGGCCGAGGCCGATTGGGTCATGGATGGCGGCGCCGTCATCAAGGTGCTCATTACCGCCGTGGTGGGAATCATCGGCATCTGGTTTGCCTGCAACAACGGCTTTGCCAACGATATGTCGTTTAAGACATTTGTCCCCGATCTGGGAGACACTAACTCACTGACGTATCTTTCAATCATCCTATTCAACTTTATGGGCTTTGAGGTGGTCGCGACCTTTGCCAGCACGATGAAGAACCCATCGCGCGATATCCCCAAGGCGGTTATCGCCGGTGGCGTTGCCATCGCGGCGATCTACATTATCTGTGGCATCGGTATTGGAGCCGCGGTTCCCACCGAGCAGCTTTCACTCGATTCGGGCATTGTGGACGCGGTTGCCGCCATGGTGGGGCGCGCTCACCCGCTGACGATGGTCGTGGGCGTGGCCTTTCTGGTAACGCTGTTTGCCAACATGATCTGTTGGAGCTTTGGCGTCAACAACGTGGCGAGCTATGCCGCGCGCCATGGCAACATGCCGCGTCCCTTTGCGCTGGTGTCCAAGAAGACCGGCATGCCCAACGGCTCGGCACTCATTAACGGTTGTTTTGCCAGCTTGGTGCTGCTACTTCAGATTCCGCTGGGTGAAGGTTCCGACGTCTTTTGGGTCTTCTTCTCGATGAACGTCGTCTTTCTGCTCATGAGCTATATCCCGATGTTCCCGGCGTTTTGGCGCCTGCGTAAATACGACGACCGCCCGCGTGTGTTTCGCGCGCCCTTCGAGGGCAAGGTGCTTGCGGTAGCGCTTGCGGTGCCGGTGGTAGAACTCGTGCTTTCGATTGTTGCGACAATCGTGCCGCTTAACAGCTCGCCCGCCGAGATGTCAAAGTTGCCGATCCTCATGGGTGTGGTGATCGGCGTGTTGCTGGGCGAGGTTTCGCGCCTCATATCGCGCCGCGGCCGCAGCATCGACAATCCCGGCGTTGGCGCAAGGGGGACAGGTCGCTTTGCACCAAAACAGTAGCGCCGCGAGTTGTGCGGTGCTAGATGCATCTTGGATTACTGCTCACGCTGCTCGGGATCAGATGCGAGCTTGGGTGCAAAGTAGGGGACGTGGCCCAGGTAGGGACAGCTGTCCGAACGCGCCTCAACGGCGCAGGGGACATTGTCGTAGGTCATGGAAGAACCGAGTCGGGTGATGGCCTTGGCGGCGGGCGCGACGAGCATCTTGAGCGGAGCGATCGGTGTCATGGCATCTCCTTTCATCGGTGAGACACAGCTTGTTTATCTAAACGATACAGTACGTTTAATCGGTGAGTCTAATCTTGCGGCAAAGAATCTGTCAACATCCTCACAGCATCTAGACAGGGGAGGCGGGCATGAGTTTCGCGTTCTATATCTACACCACGATTATCATGGGTGTGGCTCTGGTGACCAGTGCCGTGGCATTGGTGGTTTGGCTCATGACGCGCCGTCGCGACAGCCTCGTGGCCGCGGCGGGTTTTTTGCTCTATATGCTCGATATGTCGGTCATCTTTTTTGACGAGTACAATCGGCTCAAATAGGACTACGCCGTTACCTTTAGCGAGCCGCTGCAGCACCCCTTGCTGCGCTGCGTGCTTGGTATTGCCATCTATGCCTGCGTGGTGCTATGGATGTTTGCGCGCTTGCGCAAAAGACCGACGTCGCGCATGCTCGGACTCGCTATCGTGCCGTTTTCAATCTTGCAATTGCTGCTGGTGCCTCGCAGCGGCGCTGCCGGAGAGGTGCAGCAGTATCTCTTTTGGCTCACGCGTGACCTGGGTAATGTAGGATGTCTTGCCTATGCCGCCTGGCATTACCGGTACAGAGCAACGCGTGTTGAGAAACTCGACCTCGACCGCTCAAAGCTCTTTTGGAAGGTGGCCTTCGTTCTTGTGTTTTGCGTGATCGCCGAGGACACCTACATGATCTTGTTCTGCCGCCCCGACTCCCAAAACCCCGTCATCGGCCTCTTTTTGTGGTATCTGTCCGAGCGCAATATCTCCGAAAACGTGCTGCTCGTGGTATGCGCGGCTCAGCTTTTTTGCCAGTTTAGCCATATCCTGCGTGTGTATGCCCGTCATCCGCGTGCCGATGAGGACGTGGCAGCCGAGAGCGCAAGCTCTGAGGACGATCTCGCATCGCGTGTGGTGATTTATGCCGACGCCCATAAGCTGTCACGGCGCGAGCAGGAGGTGCTCACGCTGGTGCTGAAGGGCAACGACGCCCAAAACATCGCCAGCGAGTTGGTCATCAGCCCTGGCACGGTCAAGGCACACTTGCATCGCATCTACGTTAAAAGCGGCGTCTCCAACCGAGATGACCTTATAGATACCTTTTGGCGTTCCTAGCCTCATTCTTCCTCGCATGCGGGTCTTGCTGTGTGGGCGGCCACACCGTTGGGCGTAATGAAGCGGTAATAATCTCAGACAATAAACCTGCAGGTAAAGCGTGTAAACCTGCTTAAACTGACCGTTTGCGGTCCCTGGCCTTGGCACGGATTTGCCCCTGTGTATCAATGGGTGTAGCGCGAAGCCGCGGACGTGGGACAGACGTCCGAGCACGGCTTGTAGGCACGCGCCGATGCGGGAGCGCTACGCTCCCAACCGAGTGCCCACGCGGGCGGTGCGTCCGCGTTACAACCAAAGATGCCTGAGGAGGCTCGCATGGACAAGGCTGATGTAGTTATCAAGAGCGACGCCGTCTTTACCGGCGATGGGCTCGAGCCGTTTAAGGGCGGCGTTGCCGTGCGGGGCGATAAAATCGTTGCCTGCGGTGACGATGCTCACCTGGCACCGTTTATCGGTCCCGATACCGAGGTGCGCGACTTTGGCGACCAGCTCGTCATGCCCGGCCTGATCGACTCGCACACGCATTTTGCCCAGGGCGCGTTTATGACCGACCCCGATTTTGCCGTCAACCTCATCGACTGCACCAGTTTTGAGATGGCGATGGAACGTGTCGTGGCGTTTGCGGCCGACCATCCCGATAACGAGTGGATTCTGGGCTGCCAGATTATCCAGTTCCAGTGGGATGTCCCCGAGATGCCCACGGCCGCGATGATCGATGAGTACATCTCCGACCGCCCGGTATTTCTGCAGCAGGTTGACTTGCATACCTTTAGTGCCAATACCTGCGCCATCAACAAGGTGGGAGTAACTTCGCAGACGCCCGATCCCGCAGGCGGCAAGATCCTTAAGGATGCCGACGGCAATCTGACGGGCGTGTTTTCCAACAACGCCGGCGCCTTCTTTATGGACGAGGTCTACGACCCAGCGCCCGAGG
The DNA here is from genome assembly GCA_900549745.1 of uncultured Collinsella sp. Taxonomy (GTDB): domain Bacteria; phylum Actinomycetota; class Coriobacteriia; order Coriobacteriales; family Coriobacteriaceae; genus Collinsella. Next base: position 63,129 of record URPJ01000005.1, read on the forward strand.
TTGTTGACGCGTCGTTTGCAAAAACCGCCCGGCGCGCCAATGCCCTGGGAATCACTACGGTCGGCATGGTCAATCCTACGTTTGTGAGCATGGAAAACCCGTATGCGGTGTTGGCAGGTCTTAATGCCAAGGGCGACTTGCCGCTGCGCGTGTTCCTGTACACCGACCTGTTCGAAAACGAGTCCTTGACGCTCGAGCAGATCAAGGAGAAATACGCCTTCCCGGGTACGCAGGTGGAGTGGCACGGCTTTAAGCAGTTCCTTGATGGTGTGTGCTCCGACCATACCGCCTGGATGCTTGAACCCTATAGCAACGCACCCGACACCTGTGGTGAGCCCGCGGAGGAGCCGGAGCGCATCCGTGCTGCCATCCTGAGGGCGCAGGAATGGGGCGTTGACACGCGCATCCATGCAATCGGCGATCGCTCGGTGCGTTTTGTGCTCGATTGCTTTGAGGAGGGCGAGCGCTTGCATGGCAAGCGGGATTGTCGCCACTCCATGGAGCACAACGAGACGGTTCAACCCGAGGATATGCCGCGTTATGCCGAGCTCGGCGTCTGCCCCGGCATGCAGCCGTGGCACATGCTGCTCGATATGGCTGACCTTGCCAAGGACGAAGCCGTGGGTCCCGAGCGTGCCGCGCTTTCGTGGCCCCTGCATAGCCTGCTTGCCAGCGGAGCCGTGGTGCACCTGGGCAGTGACTTCCCCGTTGTGGGCTTGGAGCCCATGGAGGAGGTGTACGGCGCGGTCTTCCGCATGCTCGAGGACGGTTCCAACCCTGAGGGCTGGTTCCCCCAGGAGCGCATTACCATGGCCGAGGCTCTGCGCGCCTACACCTATGGCAGCGCCTACGCCATGCATGCCGAGGACCGCATCGGCACGCTCGCGTGCGGCAAACAGGCAGATATCTGCGTGCTCGACCGCAATCTCTTTGATTGCGAGCCGGCCGAGGTGCTCGAGGCTACCGCAGCCCTCACGATGATCGCCGGCAAGGTGGTCTTTGAGGCATAGCGCCATCGTTTGATTGGGCGGCTTGGTGCCAGTTGTCAGCCGCCTGACATCCATTCAGCACTACTCTCTCAAGGAAAGGGGAGAACAATGGCAGAAGAAGTAACCGCTGCCGTGGAGGAGGAGCGCGAGCTCGCCTCCCAACCGATTCCCGGTCTGGTGCGTAAGTACACCATCGTCACCGGCCAGGGCATGCTCGCCCAGATCATCATGGTGGTCCTTGAGGGCCTCGTGATGGGTTGGGGCCTAGGTGCCCACGGCCTGGCATGTGTCTCGATCATTATGTCGGTCGAGTACATCAACCTGGCCTTTGGCAACCTGTTTGGCACCGGCGTGCCCGCCGTGGTGGGCAACCTTTTGGGTGCCGGCGACATCAAGGGCGCAAGCAAGGCTTTTAGCCAGGGCTTTTGGCTCACCACGATCGTGAGTGTGCTGCTTGCTGTGGTGATGGCAGTGTTTACCGAGCCCATCTGCACATTCTTTGGCGCCACGCCCGACATCATGGCCGATACCGTTGCCGGCGTGCGCACCTTCGCCGTGCTGCTGCCGCTCACGGTCATTGGCCAGATGATCACCGCTGTGATGCGTGTGGACGAGAAGGTTCAGATCCAGGCCAACCTCATGACCGTTTCGGCCATCGTCGCCATCTGTTGGCTCGCGCTTTCCACGTTTGTGCTCAAGTTTGGCGTTATGGGCGCCGGCGTGTACTACGGGCTTTCCATCGGTATCTGGGCCATCGGTATCTTCTGGTTCATCGGGGGCAAAAAGTCCCAGCTCCAGATTAGCCTGGCCGACCTTAAGCTCGACCTCGCCATCTGCGGCCAGATCTTCAAGATCGGCTTCCCGTTCTTCCTGGTCCAGGGTGCGACCTTTATCTTTAATACCGTTGCCAACTCGCTTTTGGGTTCGCTCGGCGGCGACATGGGCTCGCTCTACATCGCAGCCTTTGGCGTGATCAACGGCTACATCCTCTACATTACCATGATGGTTGCCCAGTGCTTCTCCTACGGTCTGCAGCCCATCGCTGCCTTCAACGCCGGCGCAAAGGCTTGGGCACGCCTTAAGGAGACGCTCTCCTGCACGCTTAAGTACCAGGTTGTGACGCTGGCGCTGGTCACCGTCGCGCTCTGGCTTGCCGCCACCCCGGTGTGCGCCTTCTTTGCCGGCAGCGATCCTGCGCTCGTTGAGGTTGCCGCCAACGCCACGCGTACTGTCATCCTGGCTGTTGCCCTGGGCTATCTTGCCATGACCATGTCGATGTATTTCCAGGCGGTCGAGAAGGTGGGTGTCGCCACGTTTACGGGCCTGCTTCGCTATGTGATCTGCTCGGTGCCGCTTATGTACCTCCTCGGCAACATGATGGGTGTCGAGGGCGTGTGGATCGCCCTGGTGGTGGCCGATGCCATTACTGGCATCATCTCCATTGCGCTCGCCGCGCACGAGTCCAAGCGCCTTGCCACGCTCTAGGCTCGGACATGGCTGGCGTACGATAGTCGAACAAGTTAACTCGCCTGCAAGCCACCACAATGGGGACAGCCCCCATTGTGGTGGCTTTTGTTATTTAGGGTCTGAGATTTCGGCTCTATAAATAATGCTTTTGAACTGGGTTACTATAAGATTATGGTAAACGCTACTATAAGATTATGGAGAATGAAACTATTCGATTATGGTAACAGCGTAATAAGGGGCGTTGATATGGCTGAGTTCATTAACAGGGATTTGCATGAGTTGCTCATTCGCATGGCAGGCTGGTTTCCTGTTGTGTCGTTGACAGGGCCTAGGCAGAGTGGTAAGTCTACGCTGGTTCGGCATGCCTTTCCCGACTATTCCTACGTCACGCTTGAGGACCCTCAAACGAGGCGCGCGGCCTTGGAGGATCCGGTGAGTTTTATCCGCAACCGAAAGGGCGGACTCATCATCGATGAGGCGCAATACGCCCCGGATTTGTTTTCAATGATCCAGGTTGTTTCGGATGAGCGGGGAGACGCCGGTCAATACATCCTTACAGGCTCGCAAAACTTTTTGATGATGAAAAGCATCGGGCAGTCTCTTGCCGGGCGAGTCGGGATCTTAAAATTGCTGCCATTATCGTTTCGAGAAGCGGAGAGGGGCCAGCAGGGGCAGCTGGAAGTGGATTTGTTCGCGCTCGAAGGGGGATACCCTCGCCTGCGTTCCGCCGGAATGCCGTCCTCGGTTTATTTTCCCAGCTATATCGATACCTATGTTGAGCGCGATGTTGTGGGCTTGCTTGATGTGCGCAATAAGGCGGAGTTTCATAAGTTTCTGTCCATAATTGCTCAGAGCGTCGGTGCCCTCATCAATATATCCTCGCTTTCTCGAGATACGGGCGTGAGCGTATCGACCATTAAAAGCTGGTTGTCCATTCTGGAGCAGAGCTACCTGACGTTTTCGCTGCAGCCCTATTATGCAAATGCCAAGAAGCGTCTAACTAAAACGCCCAAGCTCTATTTTTACGACACGGGGCTGCTCTGCTACTTGCTCAAAATTGGATCACTGGAGCAACTATTGGAGAGCCCTTATCTGGGGGCCGTTTTCGAAAACCTCATCGTTTCCGAAACGGCGAAGAGCCATCTCAACGTGGGCGAGAATCCCGAGCTGTATTTCTATAGGGACGACAGCAAGCGTGAAATCGATTTGCTCGACTGTACAAACTCAGGGAGTCCCAAGGCTATCGAAATAAAATCATCCAGAACGTATCACGATAAGTACGCCCGCCATCTACAGACTGTATGCGATGAGATCGACATTGCAAAAGATGCGCGCTATGTTGTGGCCCGCGTGGACTCAACGTATGAGTCGAAAGACTGTAGTGTGGTTTCGGCGTGTGATTGGCTTTTACGATAACAAGCTCGGCGTATTAACGGCTGCCGCGAAGGGAACCGGCCCCCTTTTTGCGGCGGTTTTTGCCTATCTGGTGCGTCTTAGATGCAAGTGAGTAGACTTATTTGGATATGCCGAGCACATCGCAACAAATACTCAATAAAACCGCAGGTCAGAGCTGTGGCGTTTTGGGGCGTGCTTGACCTCCTGCAAAAAGCCTACTCACTTGGTTTTTCTGCTAGAAGACCGCCGCGAGGGAAGGCAGCTCCCTCGCGGCGGCTGACATTTGCCCAGATAAAACCTGCCAAAATAAACCTGTCTACTCTTTGAGCCAGAGCCGACACTAATTCAAATGGCGAAATCAAAGGGCGTTCTCTGCATGGAGGGCGCCCTTTTTTATCGCGGGATGTTTTGCGTGGCAGTCATGAGGCCCAGGCGGTTGCTGACGCCGAGCTTGCGATAGATGGCGTTGACATGCTTCTTGACGGTTGACTCGCTTATGAATAGCTCGTTTGCCATCTGTTTGTTCGTTTTGCCGTCGAGCATGAGCCGCATGACTTCGGCTTCGCGCGGTTGGATATTGTGTTCTGTAATGAAAGCATTTAGCTGGTTTGTGTCTTCTGTCTGGGTGAGTTTAATGCCCCGAGGATAGAGGTTGGCGAGCGCGAGGCTCGCGTGCCGAGCGACTTCGAGCAGGATTGCGAGCTCGGTGTCGGTGAAGTCTCCGGCCGTGCGTTCACGAAACAGGGTGATGCTTCCTAGCGGGCTGTCGTTGTGCGCGAGCGTGGCCGTACAGCCAAAGTAGACGCCCTGCGGTTCCATCCATTTGCGATAGATGGGCGTGGCATCGCGTCGCTCGACGTCGACGAGGTCGAGGTCGCGGTAGACGCCGACCTTATGTAAGTCAAAGCTCCATGTTGTATAGTCCATCGCGGCGTAGCGGTTGTAGTAGTCGCTCAGTGCGCGGTCGTCCATTCCGCTGCTTGCGGGGTGGACGTAGCGTGGGGCATCACTGCCCGCTGCCTCGATCAGGTCGAACATGGCGATCCGATGGGGCACGAGCCCTGTCGTTCCCTCGAGGGTCTCCTTTTGCAGCTTATCGACACCGTGTGATGCGTGGATTGCAAGCGCGAGCTCGTTGAGAGCAGTCCAGGTCGTACTGTCCAACTCAATAGTCTGCTGATTATTGCATGGGGGCATAGGGCATCCTTTCCATTGTGGAACCCAGTATGTCATGTTCTCGGCCTGAATAGAACTTTAGGTCAGCGAATGGTATACCGTCGGTCGCTGAAAGGGGCTCGAGGGACCATTGAGAACATCTCGGTGCGGCCGCATCATGGTCTCGTCAAGCAAAAGCACCGAGATTTAGGAGCTTGAAATGAAGACCATTTACGAGAGCGAGTCTACGCCAAAGAAGGACGGATTCTACATGCCCGGCGAGTACGAAGAGCAGGAGCGCACCTGGATTTTGTGGCCGCATCGCTCGGATGTGTGGCGCTGTGGTGCCAAGCCGGCGCAAAAGGTCTTTACCGAGATTATTAAGACCGTTGCACGTTTTCAGCCCATCACTGTGGGCGTCAACACTGAAGACTTCCCCGCGGTGTGTGAGATCTTCGACGGCGTTGAGAACGTGCGCGTTATCCACATGGAGTACAACGACAGCTGGATTCGCGACCCCGGCCCGGCGTTTCTTGTCAACGACAAGGGGGACGTGGCACTCTCGCACTTCCACTTTAATGCTTACGGCGGTTTCATTGACGGCCTGTATTTCCCGTGGGACAAGGACGCTTCCATTGGCCTGCAGGTGGCACAGCTCGAGCAGGTTAACCGCTATCGTCCCGAGGATTATATCCTCGAGGGTGGCTCGTTTAACTGCGACGGCCAGGGCACCGTGGTGACCACCGAGATGTGCCTGCTCAATGAGGACCGCAACCCCCAGTACACCAAGGAGCAGATCGAGGAGAAGCTTGCCGAGTACCTGGGCATCGAGAAGGTCATTTGGATCAAGGATGGCATCGACCCGTTTGAGACCAACGGGCACGTGGACGACGTCGCATGCTTTAGTGCGCCCGGCGAGGTCTGCTGCATGTGGACCGATGATCCCAACCATAAGTTCTACAAGGAGTGCCAAGAGGCGTATAAGACGCTTTCCGAGACGACGGATGCCCGTGGCCGCAAGCTCAAGATCCACAAGGTGATTATGCCTGCGACCTCGGTATATATGACCGAGGAGGAGGCCAGCACGATTGACCCCGTCGAGGGCGTGCTGCCGCGTACCCCCGAGGATGCTTTCGAGCCGAGCTACCTCAACTTCCTGCCCATCAACGGCGCAGTGCTTGTACCGCAGTTCGGCGATCCCAATGACGCCCAGGCGCTCAAGGATATCCAGGCTGCTTATCCGGACCGTGAAGTCATCGGTATCATGACTCGCGAGGTTATCTACGGCGGCGGCAACATCCACTGCATCACCCAGCAGCAGCCCAAGGCGCGCTGTAAATAGCAGTTCCATGGTGAACAGTGCTTGATTGTCCGCACGCGAAAGTCCGCCGACTTCAATGGTCGGCGGACTTTTTGTGTGGTGGTTTCAGCTGAACGGCGGGCCGTGCGGCTTGGGTGTGCGGGCACACAATCTGGGGAAACCAAACAGATTGGGGCCTTATATGATCGACTCGAAGGGAAACGTGCGACCCGAGGGCATGTTTAACAGGGCGTACCTGGCCCCCGAAGCCCAGCGCGCATACGATACGCTGCTCGAGTGCGTGCTCAACGGGCAGAAGGGTTGCGAGGCTTCGGCGCATGCGGGCATGGATACCATCAAGGCGCTCGTATAGCTTTACGCTTTCGGATGTGACACATAGGACTGCGTGCGCCGCTCCCGGCTATATTGCCCCCGAGGTGCTTCAACTCATGGAGATAGCCGGCATCAGCGATTTCGAGAGCTTGGCAGCGTCCACGAATGCCCCCGTGTTTACGCCACAGACGGATGACTTTGGACTCGCGGTCCATATCTTTAAGATGCTTAACCGCGGAATACACCCATACGCTTCTGGTGAGCTGGACTTGGACATATTTGACCTGGACGACGATGACATTCCGCCTGCACCATTGATAAACAGCTGCGTGTGTAATGGGCACAGCCCGTTTGTGGGGACGTTGGTCGGATACGTTGTCCCAAAGTACGCTCTTGAGCTCGATGATTTTAGCGGCACTATGGGCGAGGCACTCCGTCGATCGCTGTATGGCAGGGCGGAGGAGCGTCTTGACGCACGCACATGGGCGCGCCTGCTCAACCGCTATCTATCCGAGACAGTTGTGTGCAAGCGTGGCCATCTCCACCACTCGTTACAGCACGAATGCCCTTGCTGCCGAGGAGAGCGCGCCTTGTTGACTCGTCTTGGTTGATGGTTTGGGCCGTCTTGTAGAAAGCCCGTGAGGCGACATGCAAGTTAATCCTGCGTGTCGCCTCCGTACATATAGACGATAAATCCGTCGCCGGTGTCCTGGCTGTGATCCTCCAAGATGCGCTTCATGTTGAGGTGCTCGTAGAACTGCCAGTCGGAGTTGCAGTCGCTCATCAGGAAGAATTTGGTGCACCCGGCTTTGGCGAGTTCGGCGCGCGCAAGGTCGATGAGCGCACGGCCGAGCCCCTTGCCCTGCCATTCGGGCACGATGATGATCAGGTTGAGCTGGCCTTGGGCATATTCGTTGCCCGTGGCGGCAAAGCGGTCGGCTGTTGCCTTCTCGCGGCTATCGCCAAAGAGCGAGCCTTCGAGCTTGGCATCGGCGGTCTTTGCCATCTCGGTTGCCTGGACGAACATCTCGTTGTAGCAGGGCTCCCACGTGGGATTGGTGCGTGGTTTGCCGTCTTCGAAGATACCGATGCAGCAAGCGGCGATGATGCGGCCTTCAGCTTCGGCAACGAGCGCGATGGGGGAGCGCTGCAGCTGCATGGCGATGTTAAAGCGCGCACAGAAATCGGCGGCTTCGACGTCGCCTCGGTTGCGCAGCGTGTTGCACCACAGCTGGTTGTAGATGGCGGCGATGCCGGCCAGGTCATCGAGCGTGGCGGCACGCAGAGTTACGTTGTCAAGGCTCATGGGGGCTCCTTCCAAGTTGGGTCAGGCCACCCCTGAGTGTGACATGGACGCAGGACGGCCGCATCGACCATTCGGCAGGCGAGCCTCGAATCCTCGGGGACGGAGGGTCCTAAGAAGGAATGAGGGCGGATTTTCGGACACTTGCTCGATGAGAGTGGATAATCTCCCACTTTTAGCGCTGGTATAGGCCAAAAACGGGAGATTATCCACTCTCATTCTGGGTAGTCGTTGGGGACGTTCTTAAACGACCAGTCATTAAAGAACGTCCCCAATGACTACCCCAAGGAACATCCCAAACTGCCGGCAGAAAAGGAACGTCCCTAACTGCCGCATCCGGAGTAAGACAACGCCGCAGGTAGAGGACGGACAGCGAGCGGGCCGCATTTGAGACAAGGTGACGTGAAACGAAAGGGCGCTGACCTTCTGGTCGCGCCCTTGAAGTTGAACGTCAGATTGTCCAAATGCGGCCCGCGTAACTAAACCCGCTCCGCGATTTCGTGGATGAGGTAGTCGGTCTTTTCCCAGCCCAGGCACGGGTCGGTGATCGACTTGCCAAAGACACCGCCGTCGACCGGCTGGTTGCCGTCCTCCAGGTAGGACTCGATCATAAAGCCCTTGACCAGCTTGGAGATGGACTCGTTGCGGCGGCAGCTGTCGAGTACCTCCTTGCAAATGCGATACTGCTCCAGCGGACGCTTGCCCGAGTTGTCGTGGTTGCAGTCGATGACCGCCGCCGGATTGGCATAGCCGGCGTGCTCGGTATAGCGCTCAGCCAGACGTTCCAGGTGTTCGTAGTGGTAGTTGGGGTAGGTGCGCCCATCGAGACCGATGTAGCCACGCATAACGGCGTGCGCGAGCGGATTGCCGTCGCACTCGACCTCCCAGTTGCGGAAGATGAAGCTCTGGTGCGCCTGGGCGGCGTAAATGGAGTTGAGCATAACGGTGGTAGAGCCGGCAGTGGGATTCTTCATGCCGACGGGTACCGAAATGCCGCTCGACACCAGGCGATGCTCCTGGTTTTCGACCGAGCGTGCGCCCACGGCAACATAGCTCAGCAGGTCAACGAGGTATTGGTAGTTGGACGGATAGAGCATCTCATCGGCGGTAAAGAAGCCGGTCTCCTCGATGACGCGCAGGTGCATGTGGCGGATGGCCTTGACGCCCTCGAGCAGGTCGTCGGGAGCCTCGGGGTTGGGGTTGTGCAGAAGACCCTTGTAGCCGGTGCCCTTGGTGCGCGGCTTATTGGTGTAGACGCGCGGAATGACGATGAGCTTGTCCTTGACCTCCTCGGCGGTCTTGGCCAGTCGGTTCATGTACTCAAGCACCGAATCCTCGCGGTCGGCAGAGCACGGGCCGATGATGAGCACCTTGCGTGCGTCCTCGCCGGTAAAGACTTTGGCGACCTCGGCGTCAAATGCCTGCTTTTTGGCGGTAAGCTCGGCAGAAAGTGGCATTTCCTCGCGGATCTCCATGGGGATCGGCAGCCTGCGTTTGAATTCCATGGCCATAGGGGTCTCCTCAATCTATAGAAAGAGCAATAAGCGTATTGTCGAATGCTCGGCATTATCCGCTGTCGCACGCTAAAGTGCAACCCCTTGTCACCCCGAAACCTACCAAAAAGGGACAGGTTTATTTTGGTCGGTTTTATCTGGGAAAATGTCGGCACTCGCCGGAAGGGGGTCGGCGTACGGCACGCTGGAGCAAGTTGGATCTTCTGCGGCATACCCCGTGGGCAAAAAATGGCAAATATGAGTACTGTTGCTGGCGTAGTCTCATATCGAGCTTACAAGATAATAGGCATAACAGCAAATATGTTCATTAACGTTGGCACACAGAAGCATGTTAACGGGCGTTTTGATTAATTTGAAGGCGTATAGAAGCCGCAAAGAGGTCATTTGAGGCGGTTTTGGCTGCTACTAAAAATGTAACAGTACTCATATTTGACCTTTTTTGGCCACAGGGTCCGGAAGGGGCTGTCAATCGGGCCCCAAGAGAGCTAATTCGAGTGCCGTGGACGAAAAAACGGGGGCGCAGGTTGTCCTGCGTCCCCGTTCTCGGGCGTTATTCGTTCCCTGCAGCAGAATTTACGCCGCCTCGTCGAATTGCGAGTTATATAGGTCGGCGTAGAAGCCGCCCTGGGCGAGCAACTCGTCGTGCGTGCCCTTCTCGACGATATCGCCGTCGCGAATCACCAAGATCACGTCGGCGTTGCGGATCGTGGACAGGCGGTGTGCGATGACAAAGCTGGTACGGCCCTGCATCAGCGCATCCATGGCACGCTGGATGAGCTCCTCGGTGCGGGTGTCCACGTTGGAAGTCGCCTCGTCTAGAATCAGCGCCGGGCGGTCGGCCAAAATGGCACGGGCGATGGTCACGAGCTGGCGCTGACCCTGCGACAGGTTAGTGCCCTCCTCATTGATCATAAAGTCGTAGCCGCCGGCGAGCGTATGGATAAAGTGGTCGCAGCGCGCGGCACGTGCAGCGGCCTCGACCTCGGCGTCAGTCGCATCGGGGCGTCCGTAGCGGATGTTCTCGCGGATGGTGCCGTTAAACAGCCACGTATCCTGCAGCACCATGGCAAACTCGTCGCGCAGCGCCGCGCGATCCCAATCTCGCACGTCGACACCCTCGACGCGCAGCGAACCGCCGTCCACATCGTAGAAGCGCTGCAGCAGCTTGATGAGCGTGGTCTTGCCGGCGCCGGTGGGGCCGACGATGGCGATGGTCTGGCCGGGCTGCGCCTCGCAGCTAAAGTCGTGGATGATGGTCTTGTCGGGCGTATAGCCAAACTTGACGTGATCAAACTCCACATGGCCGGGGCGCTTTTCGGGAATCTGCGCGTCGGCTTTCTGCTCCTCCTCGGGCGCGGCCAGGAACTCAAAGACGCGCTCGGTGGCGGCTGCCATCGACTGCATCGTGTTGCTCACGTTGCCCAGTTGCTGCACGGGCTGCGTAAAGTTGCGAACGTACTGGATAAAGCTCTGGATGTCGCCGGGCGTGGCATTGCCGGTCAGCGCGAGCTGCGCGCCCACCACGACGACGCCCACGTAGCCCATGTTGCCCACCAAGCTCATAAGCGGCATCATCAGGCCCGACAGGAACTGCGAGCGCCAGCCACTAATAAAGAGGCGGTCGTTTTGACGGTCGAACTCTTCGATCGAGGCCTCGGCGCGGTCGAACACCTGAATGACGTTCTGGCCGGCAAAGTCCTCCTCGATAATGCCGTTGACGGCGCCCAGAACCTGCTGTTGCTCGCGGAAGTACGGCTGCGAGAAATGAATCATTACGGTCAAGATAATCGCGGCGGCCGGCAGCGTGAGCACGGTGACGCCGGTAAGCGGCAGGCTGATCGAAAGCATCATGACGAGCACGCCGATAATTTGCGTCACCGACGTGATGAGCTGCGTCACGCTCTGGTTGAGCGACTGACCCAGCGTATCGACGTCGTTGGTGATGCGGCTGAGTACGTCTCCCTTGCTGTGGCCGTTGAAGTAACTCATCGGCACGACGGCAATCTTGGCGGCGATTTCCTTGCGCATGCGGTAGCAGATCTTTTGCGTGACGCCGGTCATGAGCCAGCCCTGGACCAGGCTGCAGACAGAGCTCGCCAGATACAGGCAGAGCAAAAAGCCGAGCGTCTTGGCGATCCAGTCAAAGTCAACGTCGCCGGTGCCGTTGACCTTGGCGACCAGGCCTTCGAACAGCTTGGTCGTAACCTGGCCGAGCACCTTGGGTCCCACAATGTTAAAGATGACCGAGCACACGGCAAAGGCGACGGCGGCAAACACGGCAATCTTGTGCTGGCCGATATAGCCGAGCAGCTGCCTCATGGTGCCCTTAAAGTCCTTGGCCTTTTCGCCGCGACGCATGCCGCCCATGCGGCCCATGGGACCGCGCTGGCGGGTGGGCTTGGGAATCTGAGTCTTGGTCTCGTCGGCCATTAGCGCTCGCCTCCTTCCATCACGGCTGCAATTTCTTCTTGGGTAAGCCCCAGCTCCTCGGCGGAAAGCTGCGACTGTGCGATCTCCAGGTACGCCGGGCAGCTGCGCAGCAGCTCCTCGTGCGTGCCGGTGCCCACTACGTGGCCGTCGTCGAGCACGATGATCTGGTCGGCGTGCATGATGGTCGCGATGCGCTGGGCCACGACCACGAGCGCGGCGTCGGTGACGTTTTTGGCCAGCTCTTCGCGTAGGCGCGCGTCGGTCTTGTAGTCGAGGGCACTAAACGAGTCATCGAACACCACGACCTCGGGCTTTTTGGCCAACGCGCGGGCGATGGCCAGACGCTGGCGCTGACCGCCCGAGACATTGGAGCCGCCCTGGCTTATAGGGGAGTCGTACCCGTCCTCGCGCTCGGCGATAAAGTCCTCCGCCTGGGCGACGCGTGCTGCCTGGCGCATATCCTCGTCACTCACCATGTCGCCGGCAAACTTGAGGTTGCTCTCGACGGTACCCGAGAACAGACGACCCTGCTGCGGAATATAACCGATGCGGCGGCGCAGCTCAGAGAGGGTCATGTCGCGCACGTCGATGCCGTCGAGCGAAATGCTGCCGCCCGTGACGTCGTACAGGCGCGGGACGAGCTGCACAAGCGTGGACTTGCCCGAGCCCGTGGAGCCAATGATGCCGAGCATCTGGCCGGCGTGCGTGGTGAAGTTTACACCGCTAATGACGTCGGCGCGGGCATCGGGATACTGGAAACTCACGTCACGGAAGGTGAGCTCGCCGCGCGGCGCGCTGGCAGCGGGCAGTTTGGGCGAGGTGGGGTCGTTGATGCTCGTGGGGCAGGTGATGACCTCTTCCACGCGCTCGGCTGCGACCTCGGCGCGGGGCAGGATGACCGAAACCATGGTGAGGATCATAAACGCCATGACGATCTGCATGGTGTAGGAGATAAACGCCATCATGTTGCCGACCTGCATCACGCCGTCGGACACGCCCTGCGCGCCAAACCAGACGATAAGCACGGTGATGCAGTTCATGACAAGCATCATGAGCGGCATCATAAAGCTCATGGCTCGGTTAGTGTAGAGCTGCGTGGTCATTAGGTCGAGCGAAGCCTTGTCAAAACGCTCGAGCTCATGCTCCTCGCGGTTGAACGAGCGGATGGGCATAAGGCCGTCGAGCAGCTCGCGGGCGGTAAGGTTCACGCGGTCCACAAAGCTCTGCATCTTTTTGAACTTGGGCATGGTGAGGCCCATAAGCACGCCGACGACGGCCGAGACCGCGATGATGGCCACGGCGATGGTCCACTCTAGGCCGGTATGGTTGGCCAGGACGCGCATGACGGCGACGATGCCCATGACGGGGGCCATCAGGCACATGCGGATAAACAGGGTTGCGGCCATCTGGATCTGCTGAATGTCGTTGGTACAGCGGGTGATGAGCGAGGCCTGGCTAAACTTGCCCACTTCGGCCGGCGAGAAGTGCATAACCTTGTTGAAGGTCTCGCGGCGCAGGTCGCGGGCGATGGAGCAGGCGGTGCGCGAAGCCACGGCACCGGTCAGGATGGTGGCGACGAGCGACACAAGGCACAGGCCAAACATCGTGGTCGCCATGCGGCCCAGGTAGGCGTTCTGCACGTCGGCGGGGTCGATGCCTTGCGCCTTGTACTCGTCTTGCACATAGCTCACGGCGCGTTGGGTCACGATGGAACCCGACATGGAGCCCATTTTGTCCGCCATATCGTTGGCGCCCTCCACGAGCTTGCCCTGGTCGATTAGGCCGCCTTCAACGCCTAGACGCAGACCCTTCATGGTGATCTTACCGCCGTCGGCATCAATCTGCTTTTGCATGTTCTGCGCCGCTGCGGCTTTCTGCTGCATCTCGGCGAGCTGCTCGGGCGTCATCGCCGCCATCTGCTCGGGGGTGGGCATGGCCTGAGCGGCGCCGCCATCGCTTGCCTCGGTAGATGCGCCGGTCATGTCGCCCATGGAGTCGGCATCGATGCCCTGGTTGAACGAAAGGACGACGGTCTCGGGCAGGCTCATGATGTCGGCAATCTTGCCGCCGTCGGCGCGCTCCTCCTCGGTGCCCTTGTACGTTCGAATGCCGTTATTGTCCGCCTTGCTAAACACGGCCTCCACAGCCTTGGCGTCCTTGGTGCTCATAAAGAGTTCGAGGTCGTCGAGCGATTCGGCACGGATGGTGTCGGGCACGGGCGACGCGATGCCGCCTTGCTGCACACCCACGTCGACGATGTCGCTCATATAGGTAGGCAGCGCCAGATCGGCGTTGCAGCTGATTACGATAAGTACGATAGCTGCGAACAGTGCCAGGATATGTTTTTTAAAGAGCTTGAGAATCCTCACTCGGCATCTCTCCTTTCTTGATTGCGGTCGATAATTTCGTTGGCACGTCTAAGAAGGCGCACCATCTCTTGGGTATCTGTTTCGCCAAGCTGCTCGAGGAAGGCCGCGGTGCGGTCCTCGAATTCCCGACGTTTGATTTCGATAACCTGGAATCCTTTGTCGGTCACCGTGACGTGTACGCGACGACGGTCGGTCTTTGAGTGCTCGCGCTCGACCCAGCCCTTGGCCTCGAGGGCGCGCAGGATATTGGCGATGCGGGCGCTCGAGACCCAGGCGCGATCAGCGAGTTCGCTCGGCGTGAGCGAGCCGCCGGCGCGCATGAGGGCGCGCATGACGGCCATCTCGCCACCCAGAGCCTGGTCGGCAAAGCGCGAAACGCGCTGGTGCATGCTGCCAAACTCGGTAAAGAGCTGACGCCCAAGCTCATGGAAATCGGTATCTTCCACCGAAAACCCCTAACACTAGAAACTATTTTCGGTGGAAGATGATACCCCCATACGCGGGCCTCATACAGTAGGCAATATTAAGAGCTCATTAAGACTTAAAATCATTCAATTGCTAAAGCGTTTCAAAGAACTATCATGCCCGCGGTTAGGCGAGGGGTTGTCACCACCATGACGACTGGGACTCATATAATCGCCACGTGCGATGCTCCAACTTCCCGCAAGGAGACACCTTACATAAAGGGGGATGGAGTCATGGCATTTGACTTCACGGGCAAGACCGCGATTGTCACGGGCGGCACTCAGGGCATTGGCCTCGAGATCGCCAAGGGCATCGTCGCGGGCGGCGGACATGTCGCGCTCATCGCAAGGAACGCTGCTAAGGGCGAGGCCGCTGTGGCCGAGCTTGGCGAGGGCAACAAGTTCTATCAGCTCGATGTCGCCGATGCGCCCAAGGCGCGCGAGACCGTCGAGCAGATTTTTACGGACCTGCCGCAAACCAACATCCTGATCAACTGCGCTGGCGTCATCAGCACCAAGAAGTTCGACGAGATCGATGACACCGAGTGGCGCCGCACCATCGACATCAACCTCAACGGTACCTTTACCATGATGAACGCCGTCTACCCGCACTTTAAGGCGGCCCATGCCGGCACTATCGTCAACGTGAGTTCCGTTGCGGGCAAGATCGGTGGCGGCCTGCTCGGCACCGCGGCTTACGCGAGCTCCAAAGCAGGCGTTAACGGTCTGACCAAGGCAGTCGCCAAGGAAGGCGGCAAGTTTGGCGTTCGCTGCAACGCCGTGTGCCCGTCGCTCACGTTGACCGATATGACCTCGATTCTCTCTGACGAGAACTCTCAGCGCATCATCAACGGTATTCCTCTGGGCCGCGCCGCCCAGGCCAGCGAGCCTGCGCAGATGGTGCTGTTCTTCGCTTCCGACCTCGCCAGCTTCGTGAACGGCGAGATTGGTGACTGCGACGGCGGCATCGTCCTGGACGGGTAATACCCCGCGGTGATCGTTTGGCGGCGACCCTGGCGACTCGGGGTTGTCGCCTTCTTTCTGACATAGGCGCGTGCGGCTACGATTCGCATGCATCCAAAGGAGATATATATGAGTGAATCGACTGCGGTGGAGGCGCCGGCGGCAAAGGAGCCGTTCTTTAAGATGTCCTCCATCCCGGGCGCCAATATCTTGGTGCCGCTTCTGTTGGGCTGCCTGCTCAACACGCTATTCCCCGACCTGTTTAAAACGCTCGGTAGCTTTACGCTTGGCATGACCCAGCAGGGTGCAGGCCCGCTCGTTGGCGCCTTTTTGCTCATCGTCGGTACGACGATTTCGTTTAAGAGTGCTCCCGCCGCCGCTGCACGCGGCGCCATCATCATCGCTGTCAAGCAGATCGTGGTCGTTGCCGTGTCGCTGCTCATCCTGTATGTGTTCAACGACAACCTGTTTGGCATCTCTGCCATGGTGATGCTGGCGGCTTGCACCGGCGCCAACAACGCTATGTACGCTGGTCTGATGGGCACCATGGGCAACGAGGCCGAGCGTGGCGCCGTCGCCATCACCACGCTCGTTGTTGGCCCTCCGGTCACGATGATCGTGCTCGGCGCTGCCGGTCAGGCTCCGATCGGCTGGTCGCTCGTGGGTGCCATTCTGCCGATCGTCATCGGCATTATTCTGGGTAACCTGTTCCCCAGCTTTAAGAAGATGGTGGCACCGGCACTTTCCGCCATCATCGTGCTCGTCTTCTTTGCCATGGGCTCGACCATGACCTTTGGCCAGCTCATTAATGGCGGTCTCCCCGGTATTCTGCTCGGCGTGATCTGCTCGGTGGTCTTTGCAATTCCCGTCATCGCGGTCGATAAGCTCACGGGTGGTACGGGTGTCGCAGGTGCGGCCATTTCGAGCTGCGCCGGAGCCAATGTGGCCACGCCTGCTGCCATGGCAAGCGTCAACGAGGCCTTGTACGGCGGTGCGGTGCTCGCGACGGCCACGGCACAGGTTGCTGCCTGCGCAATCGTGACGGCTATTTTGACCCCGCTGGTCACCAGCTGGTGCTACAAGCATTTTGAGGGCCAGGGCAACGGCGATAGCAAGGCAACGACCGACAAGGCCGCCGCAGCCGCCTAATGCCAAGCGGCAATCAAAGCTAAAAACTAGCTACGCCACAGGGCGGCCACGGGGGATCCCGTGGCCGCCCTGCAGTTTCTGTAGGGTCTATGAGACACTTTACCCTGCTAAAGCTGGCATAACAGCTAGAGTGAACGTCGTACAAAGGCAAGGAAAAAACCAAACAAATCGGTGAACGGTAGTTGTTCACGCTCGCATTTCCTGCGGATTTGTTAAAAACGCCCTAATGGTATAAAAAAAGAAACATATAATAGCCATGATGAAGGGGGTGGCTATGTTATCCTTCTCAAACGGGTGAAATCTTGGGTTTTGGGTTGCAGTTCCAAGGTGGACAAACGTTTTTCCCTGCACCGACATGTGGCGAAGAACGGAAGAAGCCGGTAGTGCAAGCCGATAATTCAAGAATTCAATAAGCAGCGGTGTGAGAGAGCGCCGCATTACACGTAACTAGGAGCGTGGTTACACAATGCAGGAGGCATGGGAAGGCTTCAAGGAAGGCATTTGGACGGGAGAGGTTGACGTCCGAGACTTCATCCAGAAGAACTACACCCCCTACGAGGGCGACGAGTCGTTCCTCGCCGGCCCGACCGAGCGTACCAAGGAGCTGTGGGGCGAGGTTCTCGACCTGCTGCTTAAGGAGCGCGAGCAGGGCGGTGTCCTCGATATGGACACCAAGACCGTCACGGGTATCGTAAGCCACCCCGCTGGCTACATCGATAACGCCCACCGCGAAAAGGAGACCATTGTCGGCCTCCAGACCGACAAGCCGCTCAAGCGCGCTCTGCACGTCAACGGTGGTATCCGCATCGCTTGCCAGGCTGCCAGCCAGCACGGCTACAAGGTCGACGAGAACGTTGTCGAGCGCTACACCTTCGAGCGCAAGACCCACAACGCTGGCGTCTTCGATGTCTATACCCCCGAGATGCGTGCTTGCCGCTCGGCTCACATCATCACCGGTCTGCCCGATGGCTATGGCCGCGGCCGCATCATCGGCGACTACCGTCGTGTTGCCCTGTACGGCGTCGACTACCTGATCAAGGACAAGGAGGCCCAGAAGGCTTCCACCCCGACGGTCATGACCGCCGACAACATCCGCGATCGCGAGGAGCTGCAGGAGCAGATCCGCGCCCTCGGCGAGCTCAAGATGATGGCCGAGACCTATGGTTTCGACATTTCCAACCCTGCTACCAACACGCAGGAGGCCATCCAGTGGATGTACTTCGCCTACCTCGCTGCCGTCAAGGAGCAGAACGGCGCCGCTATGTCCATCGGCCGTACCTCTACGTTCATCGACATCTACGCTGAGCGCGACCTTGCCAACGGTACCTTCACCGAGGAGCAGATCCAGGAGTTCGTGGATCACTTCATCATGAAGCTCCGCATGGTCAAGTTTGCCCGTACCCCCGAGTACCAGGCCCTGTTTACCGGCGATCCGCAGTGGGTCACCGAGTCCATCGGCGGCATGGGTGTTGACGGCCGTACGCTCGTTACCAAGATGAGCTACCGCTACCTGCACACGCTCGAGAACATGGGCACCAGCCCCGAGCCCAACATGACCGTTCTGTGGTCGACCCGTCTGCCCGAGAACTTCAAGAAGTTCTGCGCCAAGACTTCTGTCGCCAGCTCCTCGATCCAGTACGAGAACGACGACCTCATGCGCGTCTATCACGGCGACGACTACGGTATCGCCTGCTGCGTGTCCTCCATGCGCATTGGCAAGGAGATGCAGTTCTTCGGCGCTCGCGCCAACCTGGCTAAGTGCCTGCTGTATGCACTCAACGGCGGTGTTGACGAGGTCTCCAAGAAGCAGGTCGGCCCCAAGTACCGCGCCGTCGAGGGCGATACGCTCGATTACGACGACGTTGTGGCCAAGTACAACGACATGATGAAGTGGCTCGCTGGCGTGTATGTCAACTCGCTGAACATCATTCACTACATGCACGACAAGTATTGCTACGAGCGCATCCAGATGGCTCTGCACGACAAGCACGTGCACCGCTGGTTCGCTACGGGCATCGCTGGCCTTTCCGTCGTGGCTGACTCCCTGTCCGCCATCAAGTACGCCAAGGTCCACCCCGTCCGTGACGAGAACGGCATCATCGTCGACTTCGAGACCGAGGGCGATTTCCCCAAGTACGGTAACGACGACGACCGCGTCGACCAGATCGCTCACGACGTTGTGCACCAGTTCATGGAGTACATCCGCATGAACGACACCTACCGCAACTCCGTGCCCACGACCTCGGTTCTGACCATTACTTCCAACGTCGTCTACGGTAAGAAGACCGGCTCCACGCCCGACGGCCGCAAGGCTGGCCAGCCGTTCGCCCCGGGTGCAAACCCCATGCACAAGCGCGATAGCCACGGCGCCATCGCTTCGCTGTCTTCGGTTTCCAAGCTCCCGTTCCGCGATGCTCAGGACGGCATCTCCAACACCTTCTCCATCATCCCGAGTGCGCTCGGCAAGGAGGACCAGGTGTTCTTTGGCGATATCGACCTTGATCAGCTGGGCGAGTAACTATTGTTAGTGCTATACTAACAATAACGATTACTGATTAGCGCGCCGGTTTCGGCCGGCGCCTATTAATCGAAGGAGACACATTATGAAGGTTTCTGAAGTTTCTGAGACTCAGGCCGATAACCTGGTCCACATGCTCGACGCTTACGCCGAGAAGGGTGGCCACCACCTGAACATCAACGTCTTCAACCGTGAGACGCTGCTTGACGCTCAGGCTCACCCCGAGAAGTACCCGCAGCTGACCATCCGCGTTTCCGGCTATGCCGTGAACTTCCACACGCTCACCAAGGAGCAGCAGGACGAGGTCATTTCGCGTACCTTCCACGACAAGTTCTAAAGGGACTCAACTCCCGCAGGATCGCCGGGGCTGTTTGGGCTATCTCTCAAAACGTCCTCGGACATGCAAAGAGGCTCGCTGCGCACTTCGTGCGGCGAGCCTCTTTGCGTCCTGCGGAATGTTTTGGGAGGTAGCCCAAACAGCCCCGGCTGGGTCCTGTGTAGTCACCCTTTAGGCGGAACTCTCCTAATTATTTGGATGAGTCGTTTACTTACTTGTACTGTTACCGTCTTCCCGCTCTTGTTGGGGTATGCTTTGTTCGTATGTAAACGTATGACATGTTGATGGGGGAGGGTGCTATGGCTCGCGAGGGTGCTCGTTCTAAGGATGCGGCTAAGCCCAGCATCAAGGAAGTTGCAGCGGTGGCGGGGGTTTCGCCTACTACGGTATCTCGTGTGCTTAATAATCGTGGCTATATTAGCCAAGAGACCCGCGATAAGGTCCATGCCGCGATGAAGCGCATCAACTATACGCCCAACGATATCGCTCGTGCCATGCTCAACGGTCGCCTGAATCTTATCGGTATGATCGTCCCCTTTGTGAGCAGCCCGTTCCATGCTCAGGTTGTGCAGGCGGTCGAGCGCACGTTAGCGGAAAACGGCTTTAAGATGTTGCTGTGCAACAGCGCCAATCGACCCGAGCTTGAGCGCTCTTATATCGACATGCTTCGACGCAATATGGTTGATGGCGTCATCGTCAACTCGCTTAATATCGGTGCCGAGGCGTATGCCGAGATGGGCTTGAGTCTGGTTGGTATCGACTGCGACCTTGGCGAGGCCTCTGTTCAGATTGCGAGCGACAGCTATAGCATCGGCGAACTTGCCACGCGTCGCCTGATCGATGACGGATGTTCACGCATCCTGTGCCTGCGCAGCAATAGCCGCATGCGCATGCCTGCCAATAAGCGTACCGATGCCTACCTCGATGTTGTT
The DNA here is from genome assembly GCA_900549745.1 of uncultured Collinsella sp. Lineage (GTDB taxonomy): Bacteria > Actinomycetota > Coriobacteriia > Coriobacteriales > Coriobacteriaceae > Collinsella. Next base: position 83,747 of record URPJ01000005.1, read on the forward strand.
GAGCAGGCCGGTTTGCCCGCGCTTGTCCGTGAGGTCGAGTTCGTTAAGCCCGACGACGAAAAGAGCGCGGTCGTTGCGAAGATCCTCGATGAGAACCCCGATATTGACGGCATCTTTGCGGGAGACGACACGATGGCGGCTATCTGTCTTAACGTGATGAAGCAGCGCGGCTTGAGCGCTCCGGGCGATATTAAGGTCGTGGGCGCGGATGGTGCCCGCCGCACTATGACGTTTATGCCTGACTTAACAACCGTACGCCAAGATATCGATCGCATCGGAGAGCTCGCGGCGCAATCCATCATTGCTCTTGTTAACGGCGAAAAGCCCGAATCGAATATCAAGCTCCCCGTTGAACTCATTGAGGGTAAAACCGCGTAGTTCATCCCGTGCCAAAAGAATTCCTCAAACACCTCTGATGACCGTTCGCCGGCATATGTCAACCGTTTGCCGACGACTGGAACTGCAAAAAGACGTATTGGTATGAAAACGTTTGACATATAAAAACGATTGACATATCTTGCAGTTGTACCGAGTTAGTATCACGTGGGAAAGGAAGTCTCGGATGCACAAGGTGTATTACCAGCCTGAGGGAATTTGGGTAGGCGACATCATGCCGTACGGCGAGGACGGCACGTTCTATCTCTATCATCAGCGTGACACGCGAAACCCCGGACCTTTCGGAGAGCCGTTTGGCTGGGCACTCGCGACAACCAAGGACTTCGTCAATTACAAAGACTTTGGCGAGAGCCTTGAGCGTGGCGGCGACGAGGAAGTCGACCAGTATGTTTATGCCGGCACGGTGTTTAAGGTGGGCGACAAGTACCATGCGCTCTACACTGGTTGCAATCGCGATAAGGTCAAGGCGCGCTTGATGAAGCAGGTTCTTCTTCACGCAACGAGTGACGACGCCGTCAAGTGGGAGAAGAACATCGCTGAGACGCTGCTTCCGCCCCGGGAGGGTTACGATGACCGCAACTGGCGCGATCCCTTTGTGCTTTGGGATGAGGAGAACGAAGAGTACATGCTCATCCTCGGCACGCGTGTGGGCGAGGACAAGCGTTTGATGACCGGTCGTCTGGTCAAGTTCACCTCCAAGGACCTGGATACCTGGGAGTTCCAGGGCGACTGGTGGAATCCGGGCCTGTACACCATGTTCGAGATGCCTGATCTCTTTAAGATGGGCGACTGGTGGTATCTGGTGTTCTCCGAGTACAGTGATGGCAACAAGACCCGTTACCGCATGTCTCGCTCTATCAACGGTCCTTGGATCACTCCCGCGGACGATTCCTTCGATGGCCGCGCGTACTATGCCGCGCGTACCGCATTTGACGGCGAGCGCCGCGTTCTCTTTGGTTGGGTTCCTACGCGTGACGAGGGCGGCGACCCCAGCTCTTACCTGTGGGGTGGCACCTTTATGCCCCTCGAGATCGTTCAGCGTGCCGACGGAACGCTCGGCACCAAGCTTCCTGACAGCATGCTTGGCGCCTTTGGCGAGGCTAAGGCAGTCGAGGCCTTTGAGCTCTCCTGCGAGTCGGGCAAGGTCGAGCAGGTGCTCGCCGCGGATGCCGGTTCCACCTATATGCTCGATGCCGACATCGAGCTCGCCGGTGACGCTGCCGGCTTCTCGGTGAAGCTTGCCGAGGACGCCGAGTCCGGTCTTGCCTATGAGTTCCGCGCCAACCTGCGTGAGGGCAAGCTCGAGTTTACGGCGGCGCCCCAGTATCCGTGGTTCCAGGTCAACAACATGGGCCTCGAGCGTCCGTTGTTCTTTAAGGGCGAGGGCACTCATCATGTGCGCCTGGTCGTTGACGACGATATCGCGACCATCTTTGTCGATGATGTTGCGCTTAACGCTCGATTCTGCAATAAGCAGGGCCAGGGTGTGGCGCTGACGGTCACCGACGGTACGCTTAAGTGCGCAAATGCAACGATCGCGTCTCTGTAATGGCATCAAAACGTCTTATGATTTCGTAAAGGAATGGAGAGGAACATGGACTACAAAGTAGTGTCTCAGCAAGTCGTCGATAACGTCGGCGGTCTGGAGAACATCGAGGGCGCCACGCATTGCGTTACGCGTCTGCGTCTGGTGCTCAAGGATACGAGCAAGTACAACAAGGCCGAGCTCGAGAACATCGATGGCGTCAAGGGCGTGCTGTACAACAGCGGCCAGCTCATGATCATCTTCGGTACCGGTACCGTCAACAAGGTTTACGATGAGTTTATGGCTCTGACGGGCGTTAAGGAGATCAGCGCTTCCGAGGTCAAGGGCGCCGAGGCGGACAAGAAGGGCAAGTTCTTCTCGGTCCTCAAGGTATTCTCGGACATCTTTATCCCCATCATTCCCGCTTTCGTCGGCGCTGCTATCATCATCGGCCTTAAGTCGCTGATCGTTGCCAACGGCCTCTTTGGCATGGAGGGCAGCCTCGCCGATCACAGCGAGTTCCTCAAGAACCTCGCAAGCTTCTTTGCCATTATCGCCACCACGTTTGACTACCTGCCTGTCCTGGTTATGTACAGCGCGGTGAAGCGTTTTGGCGGTAACCCGATTCTGGGCATCCTCGTCGGTATCGTCATGGTTCACCCGAGCCTTATGAACCGTAACGCGTTCGTTATGGATCCGTCGGGTGCTGAGTACTGGAACTTTGGTCCGCTCTCCATCCCCATGGTTGCTTTCCAGGGCGGCGTGTTCCCTGCAATCCTGACTGCCTGGTTTATGGCCAAGGTCGAAAAGATTGCCCAGAAGTACATCCCCGAGGTCGTCTCGTTTGTCTTTGTCCCGACCGTTACCCTGATTCTTGCTAACGTTGCCCTGTTCACCGTGTTCGGCCCGCTCGGCAACCTGATCGGCGACGTCCTCGCTGGCGTAATCGATGTCCTGTACAACAGGATGGGCGTCTTTGGCGCCTTTGTCTTTGCCGCGTTCCTGCAGCCGCTCGTCGTTACCGGTACGCATCAGTTCATCCAGGGTATTGAGGCCAACCTCGTTGCCACGACTGGCTTCAACTACATCCAGGCAATCTGGTCGGTTTCCATCATCGCCCAGGGCGGTGGCGCCATCGGCATGTACCTCATTCACAAGAAGCATTCCAAAGAGCGCAACATCTGCATGTCGTCCTTTATCCCGACGCTGGTCGGTATCTCCGAGCCCGCAATCTTTGCTGCAAACATGCGCTACTCGATCATCCCGTTCATCTGCGCTTGCATCGGTGCAGGCTGCGGCGGTGCCTTCGTGAAGCTCTTTGAGGTGCGCGCCATCGGTCAGGGTCTGACCGGCGTGCTTGGCCTGCTCATCGTCACGCCCGAGACGCTCGTGTGGTATGTGGCTGGCAATCTCATCGCCTTTATCGTGCCGATCGTCTTGATCTTTGCCTACAACAAGGCAAAGGGCGTGCCGACCACTGATGAAGAGGGCGCTGGTGCTGGCTTCGATGTCAGCTTCTAGTTGAGCCGTTCAGCGTAATCTGAGGATAAGTCCATTTGGGGAAGGGCGTTCGACTCGTGTGAGTCGAGCGTCCTTCCCCATAGACGAGAAAGTCAACGGCGATGTTTAATCAAAAAAATAAGGTGACACGCGCGGACTATGAGCAGTGGCGTGCCGGACAGGATGAGACGGCGGGTCGCATCGCGTCCGACCCCGATAGGCTCCTGTTCCATGTGGAGCCTGAGCTTGGCTGGCTCAACGACCCCAACGGTTTGGTGCAGATCGGTGATACGTATCACATCTATCACCAATACGATCCATTCGATGCTGCGCATGGCGGTCCAGTGATTTGGAATCATCTGACAACAAAGGATTTTGTGACGTACGAGAATCGCGGCCCTGTGCTGTTCCCCGATTCCGATTTGGATTCGAGCGGAGCGTATTCTGGTTCTGCCTTTGTACACGACGGCAAGATTCACTACTTCTATACCGGCAACGTCAAGCATTTTGACCGCGATGATTACGACTACGTGTTGACGGGCCGTGAGCAAAACCAGATTCATGTGGTTGCCGAGAACCCCGACGAATTGGGCGAGAAGCGCATAGCTGTTGGGCCGGTCGATTACCCCGACGATATCGGTACGCACGTGCGTGATCCCAAAATCCTTGAACACGATGGTATCTACTACATGGTTCTGGGCGCTCGTACGAAAGACGACCGCGGCTGCGTGCTTGTCTATACCTCGAGCGATCTAGAGGACTGGAGCTATGCGACGCGCATTGAGTTGGGCGAGAAGTTTGGCTTTATGTGGGAGTGCCCCGATCTGTTTGAGCTCGATGGTGAGCTTATTCTCGTTTGCTGTCCGCAGGGTGTGTCCGCCGATGGATGGCGTTACCGCAATCCGCACCAGTGCGTGTGGTTTCCCATCGAGGCCGATTGGGAGGCGCCGAGTTTTAAGATCGCCGGGCAGGGCATGCCCCCGATGGTCGATGCCGGCTTTGATTTCTACGCACCGCAGTCTTTTGAGGATGCTGCGGGTCGGCGTTTGATGATCGGGTGGTCGGGTTGCCCCGATGCGACGGCAAAAAGCCCGACGGTGGCACGCGGGTGGCAGTGCGCGTTGACGGTGCCGAGAGAACTGAGCATGCGCGATGGTAAGCTCTGTCAGCAGCCGGTGCACGAGATTGAGAGGATGCGCGGCGACTGCGTTTGCGCGACAGGCGGTGAAACCGTTGAGGAGCCGGGCCGCCTGTTTGATCTTGTGGTTTCCTGTGAGGGCGCACAGGTGATCGAGCTCGAAATCCGCAAGGGTGTCTTTGTGCGCTATGCAGACGGGATGCTTACCCTCGACATGGGTGACGAAGGCTATGGGCGCGACCAGAGGTCGATCGAGCTCAGCGAGCTTCGCGACCTGCGCGTGCTTTCGGACACTACGATGGTCGAGATTTTTGCAAATGGCGGCGAGGCGGCACTTACGAGCCGTACCTATTCGCCGGCGGTTCCGGCGATGGGGTTGCATGCCGAGGGTGCGGCGTCGATGGATTTCTACCGCCTCGCGCATTAACCGTGTGTGGAGCGCGATTGGACTTGCTGGGCGGAATGTGTCGCAGTCGCTGCAGCGAACTACCGTTCATCGCGTATAGCTACCGTTTGCGGAATAAGTAACACTCCTTAATAAACCGTGTAGAATCTCAGATAAGCACGGAGTTTTCCAGGGAGACGCTGTCCTTTGTTGTGTGCAAGGGGCGGCGTCTCTTTGGCGCTTGGACGCCGTTGTGCAACAGCGCGGCGCGCGTGTCATGTATTGAAAAGCCAATGTCGAGATGGGTCGTGATATTAATGGGCAAGTACGTAATCGTGGTCGAGTCTGGGTCGGATGTGACGCCGGAGCTCTGCGAGCGCTACGGCATCGTGCGCGTGCCCATGCATGTCACGATTGGTGACGAGACCGTCGAGGACGGCTCGATCGATCCGCTCGAGATTTATTCGCGCTGCAATGAGTTTGGCGTGATGCCCAAGACCAGTGGCTGCGCGCCTGCGGATTTTGCTCACGTGTACGACCGCATTCACGCTGAGCAGCCCGACGCGACTATTTTGCATCTTGCATATTCCGAGGCCACGACCTGTTCGCATCAGTCCTCAAAGATTGCGGCCCAGGGGCGCGACTACGTGTTCTCCATGGACACGCGCTTTGTCTCGGTAGGCCAGTCGCTTGTTGTCGTCGAGACCGCCAAATACATCGAGGCTCACCCCGATGCCACCGTCGACGAGATCTTCGCCTTCGCGAACTCCGTCATGGACCGCGTGCTGTTGGGCTTTGTTCCTACGGACCTTGCCTTCCTTAAGGCGGGCGGTCGCTTGTCCAACGTCGCGTTCCTGGGCGCCCATCTGCTCAAGATTAAGCCCTGCATTGAGGTAACGGGCGGCAAGTTCGTGGCAACCAAGAAGTTCCGCGGCTCTATGCTCAAGTGCGCCCGCGCCTTTATTGACCACATGGTTGCGAAGGGCGAGATCGACTACTCGCACATTGGCCTGGCGTATTCGGTAGGCCTTTCCCAGGAGCTGCGCGACGACATGGAAGTCTATGCGCACGACCTGGGCTTTAAGGACATTACCTGGACTCAGGTCGGCGGCGTCATCTCGAGCCACTGCGGCCCGACCGCCTTCGGTGCGGTGCTCACGCTCAAGGCGTAAGGCCTGGCGTCTATCGATTTCTATTGCCTCGGCGGCGGGCGGGTTGCGACAACCTACCCGCCGCTCTTGCGTGGGGTCAAATAGAACAACCCAATTGACGGCTAAACCGTTTCGCCATCATGCATATGGGCTAGAATGACTCTGGCATTTATGTAGCTAAAACCAATGAGAGGCAAGGTAGCGGGAATGGCTGAGATGACGCTCGAGGGTGTGGACGCTCGTCCTGAGGACTCTGCGTTTGTCCTGGGCCGCGTGCATTCGATTGAGACGATGGGAACGGTCGATGGACCGGGCATCCGCTTTGTGGTGTTTGTTCAGGGCTGCCCCATGCGCTGTGCGTATTGCCACAACCCCGATACCTGGTCGGTTAACGGCGGCACCATGGTGACCGTCGAGCACCTGATGGACGAGTTCCAGAGCAACCATGAGTTTTACCGCAGCGGTGGTATTACGGTGTCCGGCGGCGAGCCGCTCCTACAGCCTGAGTTTTTGGCCGACCTGTTCCGCGCCATGCACAATAACCCCGATGGTCGTGTGCACACCTGCTTGGATAGCTGCGGCTATGCGTTCGATCCCGCGCATCCCGAGAAGTTCGATGCCGTACTCAATGAGACCGATATGGTGCTGCTCGACATTAAACACGCCGATCCCGTCGAGCATAAAAAGCTGACCGGTTGCGATCCCGCACGCATTCTGGCGTTTGGTGATGAGCTTGCGCGTCGCAAGATTAAGGTCGTTATCCGCCACGTGGTAGTGCCGGGTATCACCGATACGGTGGAGGAATGCGAGAAGCTCGGTCGCCTGATCGCCCCGTGGCATAACGTGGTCGGTCTGGAAATGCTGCCGTATCACACGATGGGTGTCGTCAAGTACGAGCAATTGGGCATTCCCTATAAGCTCGAGGGCGTTCCACAGATGGATACCGCGCGCATGCCCGAGCTGCGCAACGCCGTCATGATGGGCATGAAAAAGCGCCGCGCGGAACTCAAAAACGCCATCGGCTAGCGATCCATTTTCGCCCCCAAGGGCACTCATTGGGGACAGACTTAAATGAGTGCCCCCGGGCACCTAGTTGATTGCTAAAGAGCCCCGTCAAGTTGCGGTGGAATAGTTCTTGTGTATCGGCTTATGCCGCCCAAACAGGAACTATTTCACCGCAACTGCGTTTTGGGCAGAGATGCGCAACATAACCGGTGAATTTGCATAGAAACGCTTGTGGTTTCTTTAAAGACACCTTAAACGCCGCTGAATATCTTTGGAAAGAAATGCCTGCTCGGTATTATGCTGCTCGTATATAAACGGTAGCAGTCAGGAGACCACGTGCGAAGCAACGCATCGCGGGACGAGTATGTGCCGCAGCATGGCAGCAGATATGAGACGAAGGGCACGCCTTCGCGTGGCCTCGCTGACGTTCGCATCCGCGTGACGAAGATTGCCGCCGTTGGGATGCTAACGTTGGCGGTTATTATCCTCGGAATTACCGCCAAAACCTACGCGTCGGAGCGAATGGCACACTCAGATGCGTCAACGGTACAGATGCAAAACATAAAGGTCTCTGAATCTAAAGCCACCGCAAGTCAAACCCTGTCGACAGCGAGCCTTAAGACGAGGCTTTCGAAGGCGGACTTTAACGATATTCCCTCAGGCGATACCGTGCAGACCTTCTCATTGGTTGATGACCAGATCCCCGCCCTGGAGGATGAGAGCCTCGCCGCACTCCAAGATGCCCTTGATCAGGCCCGGGAATTGGGCGATGTGGGCGTGGTGTTTTACGATTTGTCGAGCGGCAAGGGCGTGACGTATAACGCCGATGTCGAGGTTTACGGCGCGAGTAGCTACAAGGCACTCTATGCGTTGTACATCTGCGAATCTCTGGTCGAGACGGGCCAGGTCTCACTTGATGATTCCCTTGGCACCTATGGTGGCTATAACATGGGCTGGCAGACGGTGCGCGACCTAATCGAGGCCGCGGTCGTTAATTCGGACAACGATTCGTTTATTGCGTTACGCGCGGCGTTTGACCGTGTCGGTTACGAGGATTGGATTGTCAGTCTTGGCATCGATTACGATACCGCGCTCGATCCGATGAGTGATTTTCCCACCTATTGCCCGCGCACTTCTGCTAGGTTATGGCGTGAGATGAGCGAGTATCTGAGCACGGATACCGAGACTTCACAGTGGTTGTCGGGCCTTCTGGCATCAACATCGCGCTCGTTTATTCGCGATGGCATTGCGGACGATCAGGTCTTGGTGCGCAACAAGGCAGGCTGGATCAGCGAGGACGGTTGCTATTCGACATGTGATGCCGGACTGATCGACGTCGACGGCCATAGCTATGTTATGAGCATCATGACGTCGATGCCGTGGAGCGACCAATCGAGTGAGGCCGTGGCCGCGATTGCAAAGGCGCTCTATGATGTGCGGTCCTCGTTGGCCTAGCGACTTCGTAAAAAGTGAAAGATCCAAAATGCTGGTACCATACCGTGGATAAGCAATTTGTACGGATTTGGGGGATGGCATGGCAACCATCGCGATCATAGGCGCACTCGAAAAAGAGGTTGCGCAGATTAAGGAAGAGCTGAGTGGCGCGCATGAGGCGCAGGAGGCGGGCTTGACCGTTGTGAGCGGCGAGCTTGACGGTCTGACGGTGGTTGCCACGACCGCTGGCATGGGTACCGTGAACGCCGCTGCCGCAACGCAGCATCTCATCAGCAAATACGCCCCGCAGGCCGTTGTGTTTTCGGGTATCGCGGGAGGCCTAAACCCTAAACTGCATATTAACGACGTGGTTATAGGCAGGTACCTGCGCTATCTCGATACCGATACGGCACTCATTGCCGAGTCGGCACCGGGGCTTGAGGAATTTACCTCGACGCCGGCGTTGGCTAATATTGCCGCCGCCGTGCTTGCCGAGCATGGATTTGTGGATGCCTCGGCGGATGAGACTTCTGCGAAGAAGGACCCCAAGCAGTTCCTGTGTGGCACTATCGCCACGGGCGACCGCTTTGTTACGGGTGACGCCATGCGTAACGCTGCTATTGAGGCCACGCATGCCGATTGCGTCGAGATGGAGGGCGCGGCAATTGCGCATATCGCGGCCAAGAATGGTGTCGATTGCCTAGTGCTGCGCGCTATCAGCGATAATTGTGACGAGGCATATGACGTGTTTTGCGAGCGCGAGTTCGATCTGGATGAGTACGCCCGTACCGCGAGCGGCATCACGCTTGACATCGTTCGTCGTATCGCCGCCGCGCAATAGCACGCCAGTTTTGTAAGAACCTACGACCAAGGAGTGTCCATGGCCGATTCCATTAACTACCAGCTTGCCAAGTTCGTTGCCAGCTATGGCAAGGTTTCGCAGATTCCCGAGTCCACCTGCCCCGAGGTGAGCTTCGTCGGCCGCTCCAACGTGGGCAAGTCGTCGATCATGAACAAGCTTTTTGGCCGCAAAAACCTGGTCAAGGTTTCGAGCACGCCGGGCAAGACGAGCAACATCAACTTCTTTGAGGCTGACGACGTGCACTTCGTCGACCTGCCGGGCTATGGTTTCGCCCGTCGTTCCAAGGCCGAGCGCGACCGTTGGGCCGAGCTCATCGGCGACTTCTTCGACTCCGAGCGCAGCTTTAACCTGGTTGTATCGCTGGTGGACATTCGCCACGACCCGAGCAAGCTCGACCATGACATGATCGACTACCTGCAGGGCAACGAGTTCAACTTTATCGTCTGCCTCACCAAGGCCGACAAGCTCAGCCGCACCCAGCAGGCCCGCCAGGCAGCAGCCATCAAAAAGCAGCTCAACGTTCCGGCCGAGAACGTAATCATCACAAGCTCCCAAACCGGTACCGGCATCGACGAACTCAAAAAGCGCATCGCCGAGGCCTGCCTCTAGGGCATGCCGCACTGTCAAACAACTTTTGTCTATCTATATCACCCCAGTGATAGTTATTGGTAAACTATCACTGGGGTGATATTTTTGTTTGGAGGTCGATATGGAGCTTTGGCACGGGTCGGAGGTTGTTGTCGAGCATCCGTCGTTGGATAAATGCAGACAATTCAATGACTATGGGCGCGGGTTTTATTGCACGCCACATGAAGAAATGGCGATGGAATGGGCATGCCGGACCGAGTCGGATGGCATTGCAAATCGATATGAACTTGATTTAGATGGCCTTTCGGTCTTGGATTTAGAGTCTGGGGAGTTTTCAATCCTCAATTGGCTTGCGATTTTGGCCGACAACCGGGAGTTTAATGTCTCGACGCCGCTAGCACGCGACGGACTTCGATTTCTGCTTGATAACTGTTTGATTGATATTTCTTCTTACGACGTTATTCGGGGCTATCGTGCCGACGACTCGTATTTTTCTTTTGCAAGGCAGTTTGTTAATGGCATGATTTCGCTCCGACAACTTCAGCGCATTATGCGCCAGGGCGATCTAGGCATTCAATATGCTCTTATGAGTGAGCGCGCATTCTCGGCGATTAGATTCTGCGATTGGAAGCCGGCTTCGGGATCTGAGTTTTATCCCAAGCGTTTTGAGCGAGAGCAGAACGCTCGGCGCAAGTACTTGGACACGGTAAATGGATTTGATTCTGAAGGTATCGACATCAAGGATTTAATGGCGGGGAGGGTTGATTTGGATGATCCAAGAGTTAACGAGTTGTGGTCCGAGTAGGACGTACCCCGTCTACTACCTCGAGGACGCAATGAACAACCTTGGCGACTGCTTTGACTATGCCGTGAACGACTATGGAGCGGAAGGGTCCGAGATCGCTGAGCTCTTTTGCCTGAGCGGCGTAGCTCGCGAGTTTGAGTGCGGCAACGCATGGGTCGTATCGGGAAAATCAGGTGTTGAGCTGTTCGCACTTATCGCCGAACGGTCGGGATATCAAAGCGGGTCTATACCGGACCGCACCTATCGTTTTGAGAAGACGCCGGAGTATTGGACGGGCTGGATATTGGCATATCTGCAATGGCGTCTGGGCGAGTCTTTCGAAGACCTGCTGCATGCCGTTCCGTTCGATGCGCTGTGCAATATGTATTACCCCTGGCACGAAGCCTCAGAGGAGCGTGTGGCGCGTCTTGTTTGCGATATAGCGAAGAAAACACCTCGTCAAACCAAACTGGCGCTAGCAAGGAAGAGGCTTAAGAAAACCCAGCAAGACCTGGCATACGAATCGGGCGTATCACTCCGCTCAATCCAAATGTACGAGCAGCGCCAGAGAAACATCAATGAAGCTTCGGTAACAAGCGTAAGAGCCATAGCAAAAGCCCTCCACTGCAACATCGAAGATCTCCTAGAGCCAGTCTTCGAATACAAAGAAACCAGCGCAGCCTAACCCAATTTATTGCCGAGGTTTGTATCTAGTAAGCAATCCTTACCAGGTAGTGTCGAGAAAGTTGGTGTAGCGCCCGATCCGAAGTGAGTCGGCCCGGCGT
>URPJ01000006.1 GCA_900549745.1 uncultured Collinsella sp.
CCCTCCCGTCTCTCGCGCCCCTCCCGGAACTGTCCACATCAGTGTAGCCAATCCAATGCGGAGGCCGACACGGCCATCCGGGCGTCGAGGGCGGCCGCGAGGCGGTAGGAGCCGTCGTCTATAACTTTCTCTAATGTTGCGATTCGGTATTTTGCTGCCAGGTCGTACCTAGCGCTCCATTTGCTGTTCGATTCCTTGGTGACGTTTGATGCCGCAGTAAGCTCAACCTTGGCGCCTTGAACTTTCCATTCCCTCTGGTTCATCGCGTACGCAACAGTCCCGTTCTGAATCCCCGAGATGCTCGGCGGGAAGGACTGGTTATCAGCGTCAATGGAAAAGCTCTCTTCCTTGGCATCCAAGTGCTGCTGAATGCGGTCGGCATACTTCTCTGCCCATTCATCGGCTTTGCCATTTCGCACAAAGTAATTGTTGGACAGGTCGGTTGAGCGGTAGTCGTAGCCGTCCTTTTGGTAGTTTGCCGTGTGGTCGGAGTGGGCGATTGCCATGAGCTCGTCGGTCAGGCCAAAGTACAGATGGCGCTGGTCCAGGTCTCCGTACCAGTTGTCGTTGGTGTCGTCCCAGGTTAGGTCCATCTGGCACCATTTGCCGTCGATCTTTACGGCGTTCCAGGTGTGGCCGTTGCCGGTGATGCGGCCGTTGGCGATGCCCGCGGCGTCAAGGAGCTTTGAGTAGATGCGCTGGTAGCTCTCGCAGGTGCCCTGGTGGCGCGTGAGGCCGCTTTCGGCCGAGCACCAGTTGAGGCTGTGGTCGTACTCCAGCTGGTCGAGCGTCCAGTCGTGGAGCCACAGCGCCATGTCGTATTCCGAGCCGTTTGTCTCTTGCCTGCACTGGGCCACGGCGTCGTTGACGATCTGCGTGACGCTTGGGCGGGCGGCATCGTTTACGGTCACCTCCGCCGTGGTGCGCAGGTAGTAGATCCCCTTGTCGTTTTGGGGGTCGTATCTGTCGTTGTCCATAAAATAGAAGTAGATGCGGTACGTGCCCGACGCCGCGAAGTCAAAGGTAAAGTCGTGGCCCGCGGTGCCCAGGCTGCAGTAGCTGGCCCATGCCGGGCGCGACGGGTCGCAGACGCTTTCCTGGCTGCCGCCGTCCCAGTAGGTGGGCACGTCCATGCGCGCCTTGGCCTGGGACGAGCCGTTGGTCTGGTTTACGTGGAAGGTCGTCGCGGTGCCCGCCGGGGCGTCGTTCCACGAGACGGTGAAGGTGACGCCGTTTTGGGTTGCCGTGGCGGAGTGGGCGTAGCCGGTTTGTGGCGTGGTGGGGATTGCGGCGGGCGCGGGGGTGGCTTGGGCGCGGAGGGATGGGGCGGGGGCTGTGGTGGCCGCGCCGGTTGCGGCGGTGGTGGCGTCAGCGCTTTCCGTGTTGACTGCGCTGGTGCCGGTGGATGTTGCGGTGCTGTCCTCTACGGTATCTGCTGTCGCATTCGCGTTGGTGCCGTCTTCGGCTTTGGTTGTGTCGCTGCTCGTGGCGGCGGCTTGCGTCTGCTGCTCGGCGGTCTCCTGAGGCTGGATGGCTTCCGCGATGGCCGCCATAGGCATCGTCGCGCCGACCATGGACGTGCACGCGATCGCGCAGAGCAGGTAGTAAAGGGGTCGTTTCATAGCGGAGCCTCTCGGTGAGCAGCCAATAGGGTCCGAAGGCAGCTCCAGGCCAGCACTCCGCACATATTTTGTTGGGACTTATTTTACGGGAACCCCAGTCAACATCAGCGAACTTTCTGGGGGATTGTTGGGGAGGGGAGGGGCGGCGGTCCGTCGTCGACGTTGTGATTTGCGCCGCGAGACTCGACACGGGCACCCTCTAGAAATAGTCTGTAAGGCTACGCTCTGGGTCTAGCTCTGTACGCTTGTGCTCTTCGATTATGCAGTCAGAGTTGTATTTGTCGGGCCTAAGACGCCATCCGGTCGATCGCTTACGTTGGTGCGCTGAATGTAGTTGCCAATTGGCGACTATACGAATATAGTTAGCATGATGCTAACTAAGGGGTGCTCATGAACCGAACCAAGTTTCGGCCGACATATTCTCTAGACGAGGCCAAATCCTTGGCCTGCTCGGGAGAGATGGTTGTAAACGGCAAGGTGCGCAGGCACCTGATCAACCACTATGGCTATTTGGATATTGATCGTTTTCTCGCCGATCTATTTGATTACCTAAAGCCCAGCGATTTCAGGAAATCCATCGCACTCGATATGGATGGGCCTTTGCACGATGTTTACGCAGACGTCTATGTTTGTCGGGATTTTGAATGTGAGGATTGGTACGTTAAGTTTTCAATCGATTCTGAAGGCAAGGCGCATTTAAACGTCTTGTCTGCGAACATCGATGGATATATTCATTAAAGGAGGAGTCATGCGTTGCATGGAATGTGGCAAGGAAATGCAATTTACCACGGCGCCAATGACTGAAATTTACCGTGGCGAGAAAATTACTGTTGAAGGAATTGGGCATTATATTTGTGAGTGCGGCAATGATGAAATGACCGCTGCGGAGGCGACTAAACTCGCCCATGCGCTTGCCGCGCAATACGCCAAGGCTCATGAGCTTCTATCTCCCTCGGAAATAAAGCATTTGCGCTCAGATCTAGGCTTAACTCAGCATGAATTTGAGTCACTTTTAGGAGTTTCAAAACCAACGTCATCTCGATGGGAGAACGGAGCGTCTCAGCAGACTGTTACTGCCAATATCCTTATGAGGCTCATTCGCGATGTTCCCGAGGCGCGCGAATACCTGGGCTTGGCTCTCCATGAGAGGACCGCAACTCTTAGCTCGCCGCTTTTGTCTGTAATACCAGGAGGAAAAGCCCCTGCTTATAGGGATTCTGATCCTTTGGTTGATGAGAATTCCTTCCGATTGGAGATGTAAATGGACTCGTTGAAGAAGCAGCGCATTGAGTCTTCGTCGATTACATGCGTGTCTAAAAAAGTCGATAGGTTTTCATTTGATGGCGGAATGGCCCCGAAGGAGGGAGTTAATAAGTCAGACGGTGAGTTTAACGTTAGAAATGACATAACGAGTGCCTTCTTTGATGAAAACGGAGTTAGATTTCGGCAGCTCAACCTTGTCATAGAGCTCATTCCCAGTGATGAGGGCCACTATTATCGTTCCGAAATATCCGTGTCCGGTATCTATCGTGCTCCGTCTGATTTAGACGATGAGGCATTTGATAGGGAGGCGCTTAGCTTCGGCATGCAAGACCTGTATTCCTTTGCAAAGGGCATCATTGAGAATGTTGCTGCCGGTGGGGTATGGGGGCCGCTTTATCTGCCACAGATCAGCTTTTCTATGTAGCTCGACCTTTGTCCCCAAACCTGAAAAATGATTGATCACAGCCTGACTCTTCCGTAAAGTAACCCTTGATGAGGCCTAGCGACGGTACGTCCGGCTTGGTCCGTGGGAACCGCCGAAAGGCGGTTTTTGCGTTTAGTGGGCTGTTTTCCGAGGAGCAATTGTCGTGTTTCCGCTTCAGACACTCGCTTTTACCGCGTTTTTCCGGAAGTGCGGGGAAAAATCGGAAACCGCCGAGCGCAACTCGATTTTCGGTAACAAAACCGCAGGTCGTCGAAGCTTAAAACAGGGGTCTGGTCGGCAGTTCTCGGTTTTTCACCGCACTTTCGGAATTGCCCGCCGGAAGTATGCGGCAAATTCTAGAATCCTCGAGCACACCGCCGTTTTTGCGTAAAGAAAACGCAGGTAGAAGCGTTGTGGCATTCCGGTGTGCTTGGCAGGTTTTGGATTTGCCGCTTACTTCCGAATTTGGCCCCTGCTGCAGGCTTCATTCCGCTATTGAATCAGTTAGATAATGGACAATATTGCCAAATCTTTCTCCCTGCTTAAATGCCGGCAGGGACGAAATCGTTCATGTCGGCAATTGGTTCGTCAGTTTGTGTTGTTTACGGCCTGCGCCTGCTGCTTCGCGGTTGCCTGAGGCTGGATGGCCTCCGTGATGGCTGGCATAGGCATCGCGGAGCTGACCATGGACATGCACGCGATCGCGCAGAGCAGGTAGTAAAGGGGTCGTTTCATAGCGGAGACTCTCGGTAAGCAGCCAATGGGGTCCGGAGGCAGCTCCAGGCCAGCACTCCGCACATATTTTGTTGGGGTTTATTTTACGAGAACCCCAGTCAACATCAGCGAACTTTCTGGGGAATGTTGGGGAGGGGTACCGTCAAGATTCTTTTGCAAATTGATTTTGCTGTCCTCGGCCCCGTCCTCTTCTAGCCCTCCTACTTTCCTTTCAGTTCGTCCATCTCGTCCAGATTCGACATATCCAGGTGCCTCCTCTTGCCCCGCTCGTGCTCCACTATGTACTTCAGCCTCGCCGTCACCAGCATGAGGGCCGAGTTGCCGTCCGGGAAGGTCCCGACGACCCTCGTCTTCCTCCTGATCTCGCGGTTGATGCGCTCGATCCCGTCGCTCGTCCTAATCTGGCTCCAGCGCTCCGGCGGGAATTCCGTGTAGGCAAGCGTCTCGGCGAACCCGTCGCGCATCGTCCTAGCGGCTGCCCCGCGGAGCTTCGACACGCTGAGCTCGACTTCCCTGGCGCCCGTGACGAGCTTTCTCGCGTAGTGGCCGCCGCGGTAGGCCTCCCGGCCCGCCGTCCTCTCATAGCGCTCGGCCCCGACAAGCTTGGACGCCTCCTCGTCGAGCAGCGCGTCGAGCGACCCATCGTCGATCGATGCGATGTTTGCGGACTCGGCTCGCGCCCCTTTCGTCGATGATTTGTTGTTTACTCGCCTGAAATCATATGACGACGCGTGGACCGTGTTCCTCTATGTGTTTGTCAATTTGTGAAAGTAATTATGCGTTACCCGGCTTCGTCGTTTGGCTCGGAAGTGTTGTTTGGGTGCGGCTATCATTATTGATGGACATCGGATGGACATCTTAATTGATGTAAAGATTTCTTGGCCGTTAAGCCATATTGGGGGGGGGTCGAAAATTACGATGGAGGAGCGAGGCTTATGAGAAACCCTCTTAAGGAGCTTTACAATGCAAACGACGCTGTAGAGCATTCAATTGATAGACTTGAATTCGAGGGCAGGTCAGCCGTTTCAAGAGACGTTGTGGGTTATCTGCGTCATCTTGTTGAGCACATTGCAATGTATGCAACTTATGGCAACAAGCCCATCGAAGGCGACTACTTTAAATTATGTTCGGTTGCTATTAAAGATATGAGCAAGAACAGCGAGACTCGGTTTATTGCTAAGTTCCATCATTATTTACAAAAGGTCGTTTCGCACTATGTTCCAAGTGAAGATTCTGCAGAGCGCCTTTTGTTGAAGTATTACGAAAATTTGCTGTGCTTGAAACGTTATGCATTCGATAAACTCGGCCTTACAATTCTTGCCAATTTGAGTAAGATTCCTCTGGACACCGATCCCGGCTTGGCTAAATACCATGAAGAGATAGCTCATAAAATCAATGATTTCATGAGTGCCAATGCTGTTGAAATTGAGAAGGACCGTTTTTACGTTAGAGCTGCTAAGCCTTTCTTTGTTGGGGATTCTGTCTATTATGAGGCGACACTTGTCCCCGCATTCGATTCTTGTAGCAAATTTGATCGTATACTTGTTTATTCATCTTTCAGAATGCCCACTAATTATTCAGTGGTGGTTTCGACTAAGCGCACGAGTATCGACGGTCTTGGCTTTACTCTTCCTGTTACGATTGTTGATGCATATGCGGTTTCAGTACGCCCCTGTGAGTTGAATAATCTTATAAAGATACTTAGAGGCCCTGATGCAGTGTGGCTTACTGGCCAATACACTAGCTATAGATCACTTATGAACCTAATGACCCATACCGGGATGACGCTTTGCGACATTGCTCTACTCCCTGATGACGAGTTTATTTCTGTGATGGGGGAGATAGCATCTTCGGGAAATGCCTGTCCGGTACACACCTTGCTTAGCTCTGCGCATGAGTTTTTGAGTGCTGGCTCAAATGGATCTAATGTTCTAAAGTATCTTTTGTCTAAACCTCGTAACAGGGTTATAGAGGAACAATTGACTGTAAGTCCGAATAGCCGTCTCGGTGACCTTTATTTGAAAAACGGCTGTGCCCCCTTTGATCGGCAGCCGTATTGCACGAGTCTTGTTGGGCATGTAGTCGCTGTCGAGGATTTGTATCAATGTATTGATCCAGATCCGTATGAAGATAACTTTCTTGCTCGTAGGGTGACCGCGGAGACAATCGATTCTAATGCTCTGTATCTTAGGGATACCGAAATTACAACCTTCTCGGATGTTGATGAACTGATTGCCTCATTTAATAGCGCTTTGTATTTTAGACATCATTCAAGGGATCTCGTGCATGAGAACGGGCATCTATTTGTTAAGGGAGTCGAAGACGAACTCACTTGTATTATACGCGGGCTTTTAAAACTGTCTGGTGCCGGGGTCAAAGGCTATACTGCTTTATGTGAATCATGGCTTAAAGATCCAAGCTGCAAGTTGGATGATTCAGAAAAAATAGATGCTCTAAAGTCCATGTTTGCCGAAACGAGCGTCGCGTTCATCTACGGTTCGGCTGGTACCGGAAAAACAACCATGGTCAACATCGTTTGCGCTTTTCTGCAAAATGAAAGCAAACTTGCTATCGCTAATACAAATCCTGCCGTAGATAGCCTTAGAAGAAAAATAAATGATAAGAATTGCGAATTTATGACCGTCGCGAAGTATTTGAATCGTGTGCCAGATTGCGACATCTTAATCGTTGACGAATGCAGCACTGTCTGCAATAGCGATATGAAATCTATTATTGATTCTAATCGGTTTAAACTGCTATTGCTTGTTGGCGATGTGAGACAGATTGAGTCCATTAAGTTTGGAAACTGGTTTTCATTGGCTCGAGACTTCTTGCCTGATAAGTGCATCCATGAATTTGATAAACCATGGCGCACGAAGAATGATGATTTGCTAAAACTATGGCATGCTGTCAGGAATGTGAGTCCTGATATCGCTGAAATTCTTATTTCTTGCGATTTTACGTCGAATCTTGATGACTCTGTAATTAGCAGAATGAATGATGATGAGATTGTCTTATGTCTCAACTATGATGGCCTCTATGGCATTAATAATATGAACAAAATCTTGCAGTCGGGAAATAAGAACGAGGCCGTTGTCTGGAATTATCATACGTATAAAGTCGGCGACCCAATTTTGTTCAATGAGTCTGAGCGGTTTTATCCGTTGTTATATAACAATCTAAAAGGGCGTCTTGTGGGAATGGAAGCAATTTCCAAAGACGAGATGCAATTTACGGTTGCTGTTCCCATTATCGCCTCCGAGCTTTCCGTTCTTCATTACGACGGGTTGGAGTATTTAGATTTTCGTGATGGAGAGACGTATCTGCGCTTTTCAGTTAAGAAAGCCAAGGATCGAGACGGTGAGGATGTTGGCGAGGACTGTATCGTGCCGTTTCAGGTGGCGTATGCGGTGTCTGTCCATAAAGCGCAAGGACTAGAGTACTCATCCGTAAAGCTGATTATTACGAAGGACGTTGAGGAGCGCATTACTCACAGTGTGTTTTATACGGCAATAACGAGGGCGCGAGAAAGACTTCATATTTATTGGTCGCCTGAATCTCAGAATAAGATTCTCTCAAGCTTCGAAATCTCTAAGGAGCATAAAGATGCTTACCTCCTTAGTAATCGGAGGGGCCTTAAGATTCAGCGGAAATAACGGCTGGCCGTCTGTTTGTCATTGGTTAAGACTAAGGCGAAACTTTGTTAGTTCTTGCGCGCTTGAGTACAATTTAATATTGCGAAACAGTGCCGACATTATTGTGCTTGGGCACCTGAATCGGCAAATAGTCCATTGTCGTTTTTTGTCAGCGGCTGACCTTATGTCGTTGTCAAATGCTGGTCTTGACCATGCCGATACTGACCGTGTTGATTCGCAATATTTAGCGGTGCTTATGCGGGCAAATACTCACTCACTCGCAGCTGCCGATACCACCTTATGGACGTTAATAATAATCTAGAGAGATTTTTTCGCATGCTTATCGAAACTCTTCATTGCTTTTTTGTAAGCTTTTGGATGGTTGAGATAATAAGTCGCCTTAGCTTCGACTTCCTCTTGATTGGGTTCGTAAGGTAAAACGGCCCCGCATCGAGAGCAAAACCAGTTCAGTGTTCCTGGCGGCGAGTAAAAGAGCGGGCTAACTTGAACACTATTATCATCACGAGGAATAAAATCCAAATGCGGGCAGTAGCTCTGTGCTAACTTTCGGTGTCGTTCTTTGCGGCTTGCAATATACATATTGATGTCGAATTTGATGCCAAAATGCAAGATCGCAATTATTGCAAGAACGAATATTACAACGAGAAAGACCATCACTCCGTATCTCTCTATTAGTAATTTTGAAACAGAGTCGCTCATTTCACACTCCTTTTGTTGTGTAGAGATATTTCGAATGTGGGCAGTTGACCGGAATGTTCAATTCCGGTCAACGCCTTGAATATGCCATCTCAAATTGATTGGAAACGCCATGGGGGGCTAGGGACGACCATACTTAGTCTATCCGATAATTCCAGGAAGAATAGGGGCGATGAGTACGCCCAGCTTCGTTACGTTCTCAATAAACGTAGCCCCTTCGTTGATGCCCTTTAGGGTGTTCCATAGCGACTTTAGTATTGACGGTTTAGGCTGCGGAGTCTCAAAAACGTCTTTCATCGCGGCGATTGCATCCGCAGCAATTGTCCTGTTCTCACTGGAAAGCTCGTGGAGGGAGCTTTCCAGTTTTCCGATTATGTCGTTGAGCGCGTTAACGTCTATGCCGTTTGACTGATTGATGGTCGTACTTGACCCGTTCGTTGTCTGGGAAGCGATGGCGGCTCCCGAGTTGCCGAAATTGTTTACCTGTGTCACGGATTCATCCAATCCTAGTTCGATGCCCTTTAGTGTGATGGCCTGATTGACTCCGTTTACGAGGCGTCTCGCTACGTCATTCAGGAAGCCTTCGGCCATATCGTCATATTTCCTTGAACCGTGTGCATAGCCTAGAAGGAGGTGAAACGACTGGCATAGCTTTCTGTCGACTATTGCTTTGAGTACGAGATACGTTACGGCGCTTTCGCCCTCGCAGCTAGGCGGGAAGTTAAATATGGTATATGGGTCCGAATTTACTTCATCGATTTCGGCGTTTTTGTCGAACCCGCTAGGCAAATGGTTTGCCACGCAATCCTCAATGAACGCTCGTGTTACAGGCTGCCCATCAATAAAGTTGAGGTAGCGAGTGAGGGCTGTGTTGAGGCCATTGTAGTCAGACCTTAAAAGATTGCTGGCTTCAGCACTATGCTTGAAGAGTAGTTTTCGCAGCTCAATCTTCTCAGAATCCATTGAATTGTCCTATTCCGCAGTAGGGGCATGTGTATAAAGACATCGCAAGTGCAGGGGACACCTTTGATATGCGCTTGCAGTCCTTGCAGGTTACCTTCTGAAGGGCTTCGATTGCTTGCCGGATGGGAATCTCGGGTTCCTCTTCATTGTATGATTTCACACTGAAAGAGACGTGATCATTGCCCTTTCCGCCAAGCTCCTTCTTAAGCAGTTCTTCTAGCTCCGGCACGACCACATTCGCTGTTTTTGATAAGGCCAGGTCGATGACGTCCGGTGTGAAGAAGTTGTCCGAGATAAGGCCGCACAGAGGGCAGTGGATATCTAGGACGGAATCACTCTCATACTCATCAACGACGACTTTGAATAGCTCTCCGCAGTTCGGACATTGGAAAAGTACGCAGCCGTCTTCATCGGAAGGTATCGAGATGTTGAACCGAAGGTTGTCCATATTGCCTCCTTTCAGGAAATCTAATCGATAATATCTTGACTTCGGGGTAAATAACGTAACGCCTCAAGGCGTCCGTGGAGCTCGGAATCGTCGTTAATTCGCCCAACGAATCCAAGGGCCTCGAGCAGCTTTCGGACCCTTGTTATATCCGCGCATGGGGTGCCTCACGTATTGATTGTAATGGGAAACCGCTGCTACCGTAGTGGATTGATGTTTCGGTTTCGTCCATAGAATCGCACAGTTTAAACAGCCTGGAGCGATCTATTGTCTGATATGCGACTTCGTTGAGCTCTTTCATCATGAGGCGATTAAGTATGAACAAGGCACCCATTGATTCAATTACGATCGCGTCGGAAATGTTGGTGTAACCGCACGGCTGCTTCATCCATCCTTTCCGAGTGATCTCGCCAAATTGCCCGTCCGGGAGAACAATGGATCGAGCGTTGCGCCCCGCTCCCAGGGGTGCGGCGCTCCTGATTAAACTGTTCACTTTTAAATGACCCCTGTGCTCAATTCTCTGTGGCTATTTGAGGAGGATGAGTTCGATTTAAGTGAGTTGCTCGAGTATCTGAGGGCGCTCATCACGGACGATCGCAAGATAATCCACGGTAATAGCGAGCTAAAACGGCTTATTAGAATGTATGATTTTCTTAAGTACAAGAAGGCCTTCGACATATCGGCTACTAGTGAGTAATCCCACCTAGCGTCTATGAAGAAGGCCGTCTTTGTAAACTATGGCATCTGAGCGTATAGTGCGAACACCACGTGCAAATGCATACTTAATATAACGCTTTCTGCTTGAAATCACAATGGTGTCTGTTTCGACCTGCCAATCAAGGGAAGATGGTGTAGAGTATCTTCCTGCAATACAAAAGCTCTTTGGGAGCTTTAAGGGTGACGCTTTCAAACTGAGAGTCTTGCCCTTTTTTATGCGTGCAATGCCTGATATGCTAGCCAGACATCGTTTGATTTGGTTGAAAATCATGTGTGTCTTGATTTGAATTACATGATTGTCGCTTGCCTCAAATTTGCAGCTTTGACTTACGGATTGATAATCAGTAGCCTATCTAAAAAGCGGTATTGACGAGGGTAACCTACGGGTCCCGCGTCCAGAGGAAAGGCGGCTGTCCTTCTTGGGATGGCTGCCTTTCCTCTTTTTAGGAACCGCGATGGCGGCTGACCGGGAGACCTACCGCGGCGACCTCTCTGGCGTCCCTGAAGATTTGCATGGCCCCCTGTCTTCTTTGGACTTTCATGAGATAGAAACGACTGGGGTTGGGAACAAGATGGATGCGCTTCTTAGTTACATAGCTGCTTTTTAAGAGCTGCTCCCTAAAAGTGAAGATAATTTCTACTTGTGGCAGAGCCTGTAGACAAACAAGGGATATCGGCTAAATTAAAGTCAATTGCGGTGGGAGCCTTCGGGCGACACCTGAAGAGGGTTGATGCGTCGGCCCTCTTTTTTGTTTGGATGTAAGATTCGGCCTGTCAAAACTTACATCTCAATTGAGAATAGGCGAAATTGCGTGCGATTATCTGCTTGTATGCAACTTTGCTGACGTGTTGTTGGTAAGTCTAAGTTCGCAACGGGTTCTTGGCAGAGGATTGACCGGGATTGTGAATTGCGACTCTTCGAGACGCGGCACCGAGGCCTTCCTGGATAAGTCCGTGAGGCTGCCGCTCAGGTCAAGTTCTGCATGGCCGTATTCTTCGATTATGCAGCCAGGGTGATTCTCGTCTGGTAAAACTGGCCGCGAAGTGATTATCACTCGACGTGTCTCAAGTGACTCATTAGTTTCCACGCGTTTCTCTATCATGTAATCGCTACGTCATGCGGTCGTTCGCACGGGTATCATGTTGAAAGCGATTTCAACGACGGGGGTACTCGTGGTAAAGATGAAGGATGTCGCCGAGCTGGCGGGTGTTTCGAACGCCGCGGTTTCGCGCTATCTCAACGGTGGATATATCTCGGCTGATAAGGCCGAGCGCATTAAACAGGCGATCGAGCAGACCGGCTATGTGCGGTCCAACCAGGCTCGTGCCTTGCGTACCGGCTCTACCAAGCTCATCGGTGTCATCGTGCCTAAGATTAACTCCGAGTCGGTGAGCCGAATTACCGCAGGCATTGGCCAGGTGCTTGGTCGCCGCGGGTATCAGATGTTGCTCGCCAACACCGACAACGTTGCCGAGCGTGAGCTCGAGTACCTCGACTTGTTCCAGAACCACCCGGTCGATGGCATCGTGCTGGTAGCGACCATGATTACCGATGAGCATCGTGCGGCTATTGCATCGTGCCGCGTGCCCATTGTGCTGATTGGCCAAAACGTCGAGGGCGCGGCCTGCGTCTACCATGACGATTACGAGGCGGCATATGAGCTGGGCCATGCGCTCGTGGGGCGCGTGGAGGGAAAGATCGCCTACATCGGTGTTACCGAAGAAGACCGCGCCGCGGGCTACGACCGACGCCGTGGCTTTGAGGCAGGCTTGCTGGCTGCGGGGGTTGTGCTCGATCCCCACCTGGTGCGTCGTGGCTCCTTCACGCTCGACTCGGGATATCGTGCGGCGCGCGAGTTGTTGGCCGACGTGCCCGACGTCTCGTTTATCGCCTGCGCGACCGATACCATGGCCGCCGGCGCCCTGCGCGCTCTTGATGAGGCGCGTGGCGTGGGCGAGGGCTTACATCGCGTGAGCGGATTTGGCGACAACGCGTTTTTGCGCGCGCTGACGGGCGGCATTCCCACCGTCCATTATGGCTATCTGACCAGTGGCGTCGAGGCCACCAATATGCTGCTCGACACGCTCGATGGCGTGGAAGGGGAGGGCGGCCTGCGTACGCTCAAGCTCGGTCATCAGCTTATGAATGTCTAGGTTTTGGGCGCCCGCCGCTATCTTCGGACCACTGTTATTTGTCCCAAACTACCTTTCACCGGCGAAAATCTACCGTTTACCGCTATATGAAAACGATTACAGTAATATGAAACTGAAAACGATTACAGTGTAAGTGTCAAAGATGGCCGGGTGTAAAACGCCCGTTAGACGAAAGGGAAGTCATGGACTACCGCAAATCAGCCCAAGAGGTGCTCGACAACATCGGTGGCGCCGGCAACGTCGTGTCGGCCGCGCATTGCGCCACGCGTCTGCGCCTGGTGATTGCCGACAACGCAAGGGTCGACAAGGAAGCCATCGAGAATATCGACGGTGCCAAGGGCGTCTTTGAGGCCCAAGGCCAGCTCCAGATTATTTTTGGCACCGGTACCGTCAACAAGGTCTATGACGAGTTCATCGCCCTCGGCGGCATCAATGCTGCTTCCAAGGCTGAGGTCAAGGAGGCCGCGGCGCAGCAGCAGAACATCTTTATGCGCGCCATTAAGGTCCTCGGCGATATCTTCGTTCCCATCATTCCCGCCATCGTGGCTTCGGGCCTGCTGCTGGGCATCATGAGCGCCCTCAACTTTATGGCCTCCAACGGCTTTATCGCGCTCGACACCAATAACTGCATCTACAAGATTGCCGACCTGGTCTCGGGTACGTCCTTTGGCATCCTGCAGATCCTGATTGGCTACTCCGCGGCCAAGGCTTTCGGCGCTAATCCGTACCTGGGCGCCGTCGTCGGCGGCGCGTTCATCAACTCCTCGCTGCAGAGCTCCTACACGGTCGCCTCCGAGGGCGTGCAGACCATGGTCACCGTCATCCCCGGCGTGTACAGCTTTGAGTGGGTTGGCTATCAGGGCCACGTCATCCCCATCGTCATCGCTTGCGCGATCCTTGCCTTCCTCGAGAAGCGTCTGCACAAGATCGTTCCCGAGATGTTCGACCTCTTTGTAACCCCGCTTGTCTCCGTGTTCGTGACCGTGCTCGTGACGCTTATCGCCGTCGGTCCCGTCTTTGTGTGGGCCGAGAATGCCGTCCTCGGTCTGATCCAGGCTCTGCTCACCCTGCCCTTTGGCATCGGTTCCTTTATCGTCGGCCTGTTCTATGCCCCCACGGTCGTCACCGGTATTCACCAGATGTACACCGCCATCGACCTGGGCCAGCTTGCCCAGTACGGCGTGACCTATTGGCTGCCCATTGCCAGTGCCGCCAACATCGCCCAGGGCGGCGCCGCGCTTGCCGTTGCCTTTAAGACCCACGATGCCAAGATCAAGGGCCTAGCGCTTCCTTCGGCTCTGTCCGCCTTCATGGGTATTACCGAGCCTGCCATCTTTGGTGTGAACCTGCGCTTCTTTAAGCCCTTCATCGCTGGCTGCATCGGCGGCGGCTGCGGCGCCCTGGTCTGCGCGCTCACCTCGCTCGCCGCTTCCGGTACGGGCGTTACGGGTATCTTCGGTATCCTGCTGTGCCTGGCCCAGCCCGTGCAGTACGCGATCATGTTTGCGGTCGCCGCGCTGGTTTCCTTTGGCGTCTCGTTTGTCCTGTACAAGGACGAGCCCAAGGCTTCCGAGCAGGCCTAAGAGCTTTTGATTGAAGGGTGCCCGCGGGTTGTATGCTCGCGGGCGTTTCCCGTATCCGGTGTCGATCTCTGGCGCCTTGTTACTTTCGATCCGTTAGGACTTTGATATGTCTAATGCACTTGGCCGCGACCTTGCAAAGCTGGTTGCCGCTGTTGACGCTGCCGCCTCTGAGTGCGGCCATGGCGCGTATGGCCAGCGCTTCCATATTATGCCGCCGGCGGGCTGGCTCAACGACCCCAACGGTCTTTGCCAAGCGGGCGGCGTGTTTCACGCGTACTTCCAGTATGCCCCGTTTGATGTGAACGGTGGCGTAAAGATGTGGGGCCATGCCACAAGCCGCGACCTTATGAACTGGGAATATGTTGGCGCCCCGCTGCTGCCCGACGAGCCGTTCGATTGCCATGGCGTGTATTCAGGCTCCGCGCTTGCCGAGGACGGCCGCATTCGCGTGCTCTATACGGGCAACGTTAAGCTTTCCGATGCGGACGGCACGTACGACTACGTCAATACCGGCCGTCGCGCCGATACTGTTTATGTCGAGAGCGTTGATGGCCTTGCCGGTCGGGAGTTCAGCCAAAAGCGCGTGGTGCTGGCGTCCGATGATTATCCCGAGGATTTGACCTGCCACGTGCGTGACCCCAAGGTGTGGCGCGATGATGACGGGCGTTACCACATGGTGCTGGGCGCGCGTCGTCGCGTGGATGGGCCGCATGTCGATAGTCGATTTTGCGCCATGCACGGCGAGGGTGCCGGGCGCGATGTGGGCGAGATCCTGGTGTATGGCTCGGCCGATATGCTGAGTTGGGAGCTCGAGAGTCGTGTGTCTACGCCCGAGCGCTTTGGCTTTATGTGGGAGTGCCCCGGCTATATCGAGCTCGATGCGAATGGCGATACCGCTGCATTTTTGTCGTTCTCGCCCCAGGGGCTCGAGGGCGGTCGTTGGGACCGCGGCAATGTGTATGCAGCGGGCTACATGCCTGTAACGGGCGACATTACGGGTGGTGACGGTGTCTATGAGCTGGGCGAGTTCCGCCTGTGGGACGCCGGTTTTGACTTCTATGCTCCGCAGGAGTTCACGGCCGAGGACGGTCGCCACATTCTGATTGGCTGGATGGGTATGCCCGATGAGCCGACCTATGGCAACGCGCCCACCGTGGCGTGCGGCTGGCAGCACTGCATGACGGTGCCGCGCGAGCTTACGGCCGGTGACGGCGGCGTGGTGCTGCAGCAGCCGGCGTGCGAGATCGAGCGCCATTATGCCTCGGTGCGTGTGGGGGAGGGCTCGTTGGAGGTTGACGGCGATACCTGCTTTGACCTTGCTGTCGACGGTGTCGACGGCGCGTTTACCGCGATTGTTGATGGCGAGCTGAAGCTGGCGTATGTGCCCGCCGAGGGCGGACTGCCCTCGCGCTTTGAGATGCGATTTACCGATGAGGGTCGCGCTTCTGCCGGCTGCGGTCGTACCGTGCGTTGGGAGCCCGTCGACGAGGTTCGTAACGTGCGCATTGTTGGCGATGTCTCCTCGGTCGAGGTGTTTGTGAACGATGGCGCGCTGGTGTTCTCGACGCGCATCTATCCTGAGGCCTATGGTGTGACCGTTGACGCTCCGGGTGCGAGCGTGAACTATCACACGCTCAACATCTAGGCGATTCGTCGCATATCGGCGCTATACTGCAGCCGTTGCCCACGATGCGGGTAACACCCGCATCGTGGGTTTTTGTTTGTGAAGGGACGGTGCCGCGTGGACGTGCAACAGCTAGAAGAGGCTTGGGCTTTGAGAGCCGGCGCGCGTGAGGTGCGGTTGCTTGCGGCCTCGCATGTGCCAGCAGCGCTGTCTCAGCTGGGGATTGTGCGTCCCGGTGACCGCCTGGTCGCGTTTGCCGATGACTTTACCGATGCGTTTGAGCGCGGCTTTGATGGCTGCGATGTTGTTCTCGTGGACCCGCCGTCGGTTGCGGCGTTTGCTGCTGCTTCCGAGGGCTATGATGCTTCGTTTGATGCCGAGGGGCCGCACCTGTGGTGGTTTGTCAACTCCATCGGCGGGTTTGGTCTGCGCGTGCCCGATCTGCGTGCGCTGGGTCGTGCGGCTCGCGAGGCCCATGCGCTGTTGGTTGTGGACAACACCGTGGCGTCGGCTTTTGGCTGCGATCCGCTGCGGCTGGGTGCCGTGCTGTCGCTCGAGGCGCTCGACCGCGTGTGTGCTGGTAAGGCGCCGCGCAAGTTCGTTGCCGCTTCGGTGGCGCGCTCGCAGCTCAAGCGTCATCGTGTGGATGCCGCGGCTGAGTGCGCGCATGCCCTGCTTGAGGGCTGTGGCTTGGCCAAGCTTGATATGCCTGCTGACGAGGCCGGTGTGCTGGAGCGCGGGCTGGACTCGCTCGATGTCCGCATGCAGGCACATTTCGACCGCGCCCGTGCGCTGGCCGAGTACTTGGCTGCGAACGAGATGGTACGCAACGTGCGCTATCCCGGGCTGAGCTCGCATCCCGACCATGTGGTTGCAACGGGGATCCTCGAGCATGGTTTTGGCCCGGCAGTTGAATTCGATCTTATCGAGCTTAGCGCAGGGGAGCTGTTCGATGCTTTGTCGGGGGAGTTCCGCACATCGCTCGCCGGCGGCGCAGCGACGCGCCTTTCGGCCCCACGCGGCAAGCAGGGGAGCACCATCCGTCTCTTCGCCGGCACCGACAATCCCCTGGTCGTAGCGTCCGCCCTAGACAATGCCCTTCGTAAACTAGCTACTCTTTAATGCTTGCGATGAGGTCGCTTGCTTTGGTGGCGATGACGTTGTTGACGTCGGCCCGCAGCTCCTCGTAGACCGCTATGGCTCGCTCGCCGGCGGGGGTGAGGGTGGATCCGCGGGCGCCGTCGCGCTCGATGAGTTTGCAGCCCAGCTGACCTTCGGCCTCGTTCACGATGCGCCAGGCCTTGGAATACGCCATGCCCATGCTCTTGGCGGCGCGGTTGAGCGAGTGCTCGCGGGCGATACCCTGCAGCAGCAAGACGCAGCCGTGTCCAAACACGCCCGGCAGATCTTTGTCGCACGCTTGAATGACCAACTTTGCCGTCGTCTTGTACTCCATACGCTCCACGTCTCCCCGCTAAAGTGTTTGCTGGGCAAACGCAAAGCCTGCGTCAAACCCTCGTGTGCTCTTCTTAAATCATGCATTGTAGCAGTCAAAGTGCGTTAAGATACTTCCCCAGTATTGGGCGCCCAAGGTTGGGCTGGGTCCTACGAGGCCTGCAGCCGACCGGTCGCATGGAAAAAGGAGAAACATGGCTACGTTCTTTCCCGGTGAGTCCCACACGTTTTCGGAGTATCTGCTGGTCCCTGGTTACTCGTCTTCGCAGTGCATCCCCAACAACGTCTCTCTTAAGACGCCGCTAACCCGCTTTAAGCGCGGTGAGAAGCCGGCAATCACCCTGAACATCCCCATGGTTTCCGCCATCATGCAGTCCGTCTCGGGCGTCGATATGGGTGTCGCGCTCGCTACCGAGGGTGGCCTGTCCTTCATTTACGGTTCCCAGAGCGCCGAGTCCGAGGCCGCTATGGTCAAGGCCGTCAAGGATCACAAGGCCGGTTTCGTTCAGTCCGATTCCACGCTGACCCCCGACATGACCATGGAGCAGGTCATCGAGCTCAAGGAGAAGACCGGTCACTCCACTATGCCGGTCACCGACGACGGCACTCCCAAGGGTAAGCTCCTGGGCATCGTCACCAGCCGTGACTATCGCCCCAGCCGCGATGACCACCAGACGAAGGTCTCCGAGTTCATGACCCCGCGTGAGCAGCTCATCGTGGGTGACAAGAACATCAGCCTCAAGGTTGCCAACGACGTTATCTGGGACAACAAGCTCAACGCCCTGCCCATCGTCGACGATAACGATCACCTCATGGGCATTGTGTTCCGCAAGGACTACGACAGTCACAAGACTAACCCCAACGAGCTGCTCGATAACGACAAGCGCTACATGGTCGGCGCCGGTATCAACACCCGCGACTATGCCGAGCGCGTGCCGCTGCTCATCGAGGCCGGTGCCGATGTCCTGTGCATCGACTCCTCCGAGGGCTTCAGCGAGTGGCAGAAGCGCACCATCGAGTGGATCCGCGCCAACTACGGCGAGGACGTCAAGGTCGGTGCCGGTAACGTTGTCGACGCCGAGGGCTTCCGCTTCCTGGCCGACTGCGGTGCCGACTTCATCAAGGTCGGTATCGGCGGTGGTTCCATCTGCATCACCCGCGAGACCAAGGGCATCGGTCGTGGCCAGGCCACCGCGCTGATCGACGTCTGCCGCGCCCGTGACGAGTACTACGAGGAGACCGGCGTCTACGTGCCCGTGTGCTCCGACGGCGGTATCGTCTACGACTACCACATGACGCTTGCCCTTGCCATGGGTGCCGACTTTATGATGCTGGGCCGTTACTTCGCCCGCTTTGACGAGAGCCCGACTGAGCGCGTCAACGTCAACGGCCAGTACATGAAGGAGTACTGGGGCGAGGGTTCTGCGCGTGCTCGCAATTGGCAGCGCTACGACCTGGGCGGCGCCGCGAAGCTCAGCTTCGTCGAGGGCGTCGACTCCTACGTCCCGTACGCCGGATCCCTCAAGGACGGCGTGGGCGGCACGCTCTACAAGGTTAAGTCCACGATGTGCAACTGCGGCGCCCTCTCGATCCCCGAGCTCCAGGAAAAGGCACGCCTAACGCTGGTCAGCTCCACCTCCATCGTCGAAGGCGGCGCCCACGACGTTGTCGTGAAGGACTCCCAGCAAAGCGTCAGCTACCGCTAAGCGGCTTTCCCAAGCACCGCACCTTGCCGTTCAAACCGTCGCTCGCGTACCAAAGTACGCGACGCTCCTCTTTCACGGCAATCTGCGGCACCTGGAAAACCCGTTCGTGCTAGAACGAGTTTCAGACAAAGGTTGATTCCCAACCACGTTATTTAGATAAAGCGAGATGCCTGCAAGTCGCAGGCATCTCGCTTGTTGTATTTGCTATCATCATGCGAGTTAACGATGTGGCGGGGCGTTCTTACCTTTGCTCGCTGCAAGTTCCGCACGAGCCGA
Source organism: uncultured Collinsella sp. (assembly GCA_900549745.1). GTDB lineage: Bacteria > Actinomycetota > Coriobacteriia > Coriobacteriales > Coriobacteriaceae > Collinsella. Next base: position 19,320 of record URPJ01000006.1, read on the forward strand.
AGAGCACTTAATGTGCTCTTCGTGCGAGCAGGACTGTCCGCAGCAGCGAGCAAAGGTAAGAACGCCCCGCCCCAACCGAGATAACAAAGGAGCTGATATGTGCGATTGCACAGATCATAAGGACGAGATTCCTGTTTACGACGCGCAGGCCATCGAGTCCCGGTGGATGAAGGCCTGGGAGGACTCCAACCTCTTTGCTGTCGACACCGACGACAGCAAGCCCAAGAAGTACGTGCTCGAGATGTTCCCGTATCCGTCGGGCGACCTGCACATGGGCCACGCGCGCAACTATACCATCGGCGATGCCATGGCCCGTCAGGCCCGCATGCGCGGCTATGACGTGCTGCATCCCATCGGCTTTGACGCCTTTGGCCTGCCTGCCGAGAACGCCGCCATCAAGCACAACACGCAGGCTGCCGCCTGGACGTATAAGAACATGGACCAGGCGCTCGCCACGATGAAGCGCATGGGCTTCTCCTACGATCTGGATCGCATGGTCAAGACCTGCAGCCCCGATTATTACCGCTGGGGCCAGTGGATCTTTGAGAAGATGTGGGAAAAGGGCCTGGTCTACCGCAAGAAGAACCCGGTCAACTGGTGCCCCACCTGCAAGACCGTTCTGGCTAACGAGCAGGTTACCGAGGGCAAGTGCTGGCGCTGCGGCACCGAGCCTGAGAAGCGCGACCTTGAGCAGTGGTACTACAAGATTACCGAGTACTCTCAGGAGCTGCTCGACGACCTGGAGAAGCTCCCCGGCTGGCCCGAGCGCGTTAAGCAGATGCAGGCCAACTGGATCGGTCGCTCCGAGGGCGCCGAGGTCGACTTTACCCTGTGCGACCAGGATGGCGAGCCCATCGAGGGCGATGAGGGCAAGATCACCGTCTTTACCACGCGTGCCGACACCCTTTTTGGCGTCTCCTTCTTTGTCCTGGCTCCCGAGTACGCCGGCCTGCATGAGCTCGTCGAGGGCACGGAGTACGAGGAGGCCGTCACCAAGATCGTCGAGGACTCCAAGCATATCTCTGCCGTCGAGCGTGCCCAGGGCACCCTCGAGAAGCACGGTGCCTTTACGGGCCGCTATGTGGTAAACCCCGTCAACGGCGAGAAGGTCCCCGTGTGGGTTGCCGATTATGTCGTCGCCGACTACGGTACCGGTGCCGTCATGGCCGTTCCCTGTGGCGACCAGCGCGACTTTGAGTTTGCCCGTAAGTACGACCTGCCGATCGTGCCGATCATCCTAGACGATGACGATCGCGCTGCCGTCGAGGCCAGCGGCGAGACCATCGATACCTTCCATGCCGAGACCGTCGACTGGGATTGCGCTCACGCTGCCGAGGGCACCCTCGTCCAGTCCGGCAAGTACACCGGCATGCGCGGTGGTAAGCACTCCGAGGGCGAGGCTGCAATCGTGGCCGACCTCGAGGCCATGGGCTGTGGTCGTCGCAAGGTCGAGTTTCGTCTGCGCGACTGGCTCATCAGCCGCCAGCGCTATTGGGGCAACCCCATCCCGGCCATCCACTGCGAGCACTGCGGCATCGTGCCCGTGCCCGAGGATCAGCTGCCGGTGACGCTGCCCGAGAACCTTGACCTGGGCGCCGGCGAGACCCTTGCCGAGTGCAAGGAGTTCTACGAGACCACCTGCCCGGTGTGCGGCCGCCCGGCCAAGCGTGAGACCGATACCATGGACACCTTCACCTGCTCCAGCTGGTATTACCTGCGCTATACCGATCCGCACAACACCAAGCTGCCCTTCTCCCGAGAGGCCGCCGACCGTTGGATGCCCGTCGATAACTACATTGGCGGCATCGAGCACGCCATTCTGCACCTGCTCTACAGTCGCTTCTTTACCAAGGCGCTGCGCGACCTGGGCCTGCTGAGCGTGGACGAGCCCTTCACCAACCTGCTGTGCCAGGGCATGGTCAAGGACGAGAACGGCGACACCATGTCCAAGTCCAAGGGCAATGTCGTGCCCCCGAGCTCGGTCATCGAGCCCTACGGCGCCGACACCATGCGTTTGGCGATCCTGTTTATCGCTCCGCCCGAGAAGGACTTCGACTGGGATCCCAAGGCCGTTGAGGGCGCCAACCGCTTCATCAAGCGCGCCTGGCGTATCGTTTGGCAGCTCGTCCAGTCCGGTGACGCCAACGTGGCCTTCGACAAGTCCGCGCTCGACGAGGTTGCGATGAAGCTCTATCGCGAGCGTCACCGCACCATCGCCAAGTGCACCGAGGACTTCGATCGCGGCCAGTTCAACACCGCGATCTCGGCCGTCATGGAGCTCGTCAACGCGGCGAGCGCCTACCTCAACGCCACCGAGGGTACCGCCCGCGACAAGGCGCTGTGCTACGGCGTGGCTAAGGATATCGTGAGCGTCCTTGCCCCCATCTGCCCGTTCTGGGCCGACGAGCTGTGGCACGAGGCCCTCGGCTGCGAGGGCAACGCCTACACCGCCGCCTGGCCCGAGTTCGACCTGGCCGAGTCCGTTGAGGACACGGTGCAGATCGTGGTCCAGGTGCTCGGCAAGGTCCGCGGCCGCGTCGACGTTGCCCGCGATGCCTCCAACGAGGAGATGCAGGCTGCCGCCGAGGCCGCCGTCGCCAAGTGGCTCGAGGGCAAGACGGTCGTCAAGGCCATCTGCGTGCCCGGCAAGCTGGTCAACCTGGTGGTCAAGTAAGCGCTGCGCGCAAAGCTGACATGCAATAAACGAGGGACGGTCCGTTTGGGCCGTCCCTCGTTTTGCATGTACCTGCCATGGTGTCTTCGGTCAATTGTCCTATTCTTGTGGAGAAGCTGTGCGCACGCTGACCTGCAGATTCGTACTGTGCTTGCACGTTTCCGCAGCTATTGGTATAGTTTGCTTGCAAATGAAGTTGTAATTGAAAGAAGTGGGGTTTCGGCCCCGCTTCTTTTTTGTATGGATGGAGGTGCCGCAATGGTCAAGACCAAGACCGAGCAGGCGATCATCGACGCGCTCGAGGCCGTCGCTCCCCAGCACGATGTCGACATCGTCGACGTCGAGCTCGTGGGTGCCACCAAGGCCCCCTGCGTGCGCGTGCGTATCGAGGGTGCCGAGGGTCAGAGCCTTTCGCTCAACGACGTCACGGCCAACACCAAGTGGGTCGGCGATGTGATTGAGGAGCTCGACCCCATCTCTTCGAGCTATACGCTCGAGGTGTCGAGCCCGGGTATGGCGCGCCCGCTGCGCCGCCCGTGCGACTTTACCCGCTTTGTGGGCGAGAACTGCGAGCTCACCTCCACCGCTACCGAGGGACGTCGCAAGTACGCCGGTAAGATTGCCGCCGCCACCGAGACGAACGTGACCCTCGAGCTCGAGGGCGGCGAGTCCGTTACCCTCGATTTCTCTGATGTTAAAAAGTGCAAGTTGAAGCCCACCTACGACTTCAAGCCCGCGAAGGAAGGAAAGTAAGATGGCAGCATCCGACATGATGTCCGCCCTGATGGAGCTTTGCCAGGAGAAGCACATCGACCAGCTCTACCTGATCGACCGCCTGGAGCAGTCGCTCGCCAAGAGCTATGCCGAGATCCTGCATCTTGAGTGGGGCGCCAAGGTGACCATCGACCGCACCACCGGCAAGATCTACGTCTACCGCTTGGAGCCGATCGACGATTCCATGGACGAGGAGGGCAACTTCACCGAGTTCGAGGAGATTGACGTCACCCCCAAGAACACGAGCCGCATCGCTGCCCAGCACGCCAAGGCCGAGATCAACGCCATCGTGCGCAACTCCGCCCGCGAGCAGATCTACGAGGAGTTCTCCGGCCGCATCGGTGACCTCATCAGCGGTACCGTGCTGCAGTCCACACCCGACTTCACGATTGTCAAGATCCGCGAGGGCGTCGAGGCCGAGCTGCCGCACTTCGACCAGCGCCGTTACGAGAACGAGCGCAACGAGCGTCCGATGGGCGAGCGCTACCTGCACAACCAGCACATCAAGGCCGTGATCATCGACGTTCGCGACCCCAACTCCAACCTGCAGCCGGTTCGTGGCGAGCACAGCCGTCCGCCGATTGTCATCTCCCGTACCCACCCCGAGCTCATGCGTCGTCTGTTTGAGCAGGAGGTGCCCGAGATCTATGAGGGCACCGTCCAGATCAAGTCGATCGCCCGCGAGCCCGGCCAGCGCTCCAAGGTCGCCGTCCACTCGCTCGACGACCGTCTGGATCCCGTGGGCGCCTGCGTCGGCCCCAAGGGCAGCCGTGTTCGCGCTGTCGTGGGCGAGCTCCGTGGCGAGCGCGTCGACGTCATCCTGTGGGATGCCGATCCTGCCGTCTACGTTGCCAACGCCCTTTCGCCCGCTAAGGTCACCCGCGTCCTCATCGACGAGGAGAAGGCCTACGCCGGCGTCATCGTGCCCGACGACCAGCTGTCCCTCGCCATCGGCAAGGAGGGCCAGAACGCCCGCCTCGCCGCGCGCCTGACCGGCTGGCACATCGACATCAAGTCCGAGACGCTTGCCGCCGACATCCTCAAGAACGTTCCCGTTCACGAGGAGCCCGCCGCCGACCTGATCGGTGACGAGGAGGACGAGGACGTCCGCCGCTGCGAGTACGTGTCCGAGGACGGTATCCAGTGCCGCAACCAGGCTCGTCCCGGCTCCCGTTTCTGCGGTGTCCACGACACCGACGCCTTCGATGATGCGGAGGACCTGATCTAGCGCGCGTTCGCGCCGGGCGGGTCCCGGCGCGTCTTCCACGCTCGTTCAGTCTCTAGGCACCCAAGGTGCCAGAAAGGGTAGGTGAAGTCATATGGCAAAAGTCCGTGTGTCCACCCTGGCCAAAGAGTTCGGCATGACCTCCAAGGAACTGATGGGTCATCTTGCCGAAATGAAGATTCCCGCTAAGTCCGCTTCCTCCGCCCTGGAGGACGCTTACGTCGCCATGGTCCGCAAGCAGCTCGCCTCGGTGATCGAGGCCCGCGCCAAGGAAGTCGAGGCCGCCAAGCAGGCCGAGGAGGAGGCAGCCGCCGCCGAGGAGGCAGCGCGCGCTGCCGAGGCCGAGCGTGAGCGCATCGCCGCCGAGAAGGCACGCGAGGAGGAGCGCCGCCAGTTCGCCGCCGCCCAGGCTGCCGAGGAGGCCGCCCGTGCCGAGGCCGAGGCCAAGAAGAAGGCTGAGCAGGAGCGCCTTGCCCGCGAGAAGGAGGAGGCTGCCCGCGAGGCCCAGCGCCGCGCCGTCCCCGCTTCCGACTCCGGTTCGCGCTTCCGCTCGCTGCTCGACCAGATCGCCGCACAGGAGACCGTGCTCAAGGAGAAGAAGGACGCCGAGGAGAAGGCCAAGGCCGAGCGCGCCTCTGAGCGCGGCAACCGTCGTAGCGGCAACAGCGACCGTCGCGGTGGCCGTCGTAACGATCGCAACGCCTCCGACAACAACTCCGATCGCAATGCCTCCGAGAGCCGTCCGCACAGCCATCGCACCAACGCCAGCAACAACGTCGCTGCCGGCATGGACTTCCCCAACCCCGATAAGCAGGGTAAGGGCAAGAAGCGCAAGGGCGGTCACGGCAACGATGAGGACCACTACAGCCGCATGGCTCGTGAGGCCGAGGAGTACAGCCGCGAGAAGGTGCTCGAGGAGGCCCGCGCCGCCGTCGAGGAGGCCTCTCGCGAGTCCACCGGTCGCCGCAAGAAGCGCAAGGAGAAGCGCGAGCGCGAGGCTGCTAAGGCTCAGGAGGAGCGCAAGATTGAGGAGGCGCTGGCCCAGGGCGTGAAACCCGAGGAGCTCGACGCCATCAAGGTCTCCCAGGGAGTTACCGTCCAGGAGCTCGCCGAGGCGCTCGACGTTCCGGCCAACGACATCATCAAGCGCCTGTTCCTGCTGGGCACGCCGCTTACGATGACGCAGTCCATGTCCGACGACCTCGTCGAGCTCGTTGCCGACGACCTGGGCCGTCAGATCAAGATCATCACCCCCGAGGAGGAGAACACCTTCTCGTTCTACGACGATCCCGCCGACCTTAAGCCGCGCGCCCCGGTCGTCACCGTCATGGGTCACGTCGACCACGGCAAGACGTCGCTGCTCGACGCCATCCGTCACACCGGCGTTGCTGCCGGCGAGGCGGGCGGCATTACGCAGGCCATCGGCGCTTCGCAGGTCATGATCAACGACCGCAAGATCACCTTCATCGATACCCCGGGTCACGCTACCTTTACGGCCATGCGTGCCCGTGGCGCCAAGGTGACCGACATCGTCATCCTGATCGTTGCTGCCGACGACGGCGTCATGCCTCAGACCATCGAGTCGATCAACCACGCCAAGGCCGCCGGCGTACCCATCGTCGTCGCCGTCAACAAGATCGATAAGCCGGGCGCCAACCCCGACCGCGTGCGCCAGGAGCTCACCGAGTACGGCATCATCCCCGAGGAGTGGGGCGGACAGAACATGTTCGTCAACATCTCGGCCAAGCAGAAGATCGGTATCGACGACCTGCTCGAGACCGTGCTGCTCCAGGCCGACGTTCTCGAACTCAAGGCCAACCCCGACACCTTTGCCTCCGGTAACGTCCTCGAGGCCAAGCTCGACAAGGGCCGCGGCTCGGTTGCCACGGTGCTCGTGACCCGCGGTACCCTGCACGTGGGCGATACACTGGTCGCCGGTCTTACCTACGGCCGCGTCCGCGCCATGCTCGATCCCAAGGGCAACGCCGTCACCGAGGCCGGCCCCTCCGACGCCGTCGAGATCCTGGGCCTGCAGTCCGTGCCCAACGCCGGCGACGAGTTCCGTGTGTTCGAGGACGAGCGCGAGGCTCGCGCCCTGGCCGATGAGCGTTCGCTCAAGGCCCGTATCGAGGAGCAGAGCCGCGTGAAGCACGTCACGCTCGAGAACCTCTTCGAGACCATCGCCGACGCCGAGGTCAAGGAGCTCAACCTGATCATCAAGGCCGACGTCCAGGGCTCCATCGAGGCCCTTCAGGACTCTCTTGACAAGATGGATCAGTCTGAGGTGCGCATCAACACGATCCACTCCGCCGTTGGTGCCATCAACGAGACCGACGTCGTCCTGGCCGACGCCTCCAACGCCATCATCATCGGCTTTGGCGTCCGTCCCGACGGCAAGGCCCGCTCCGCTGCCGAGCGCGAGGGCGTCGAGATCCGTTGCTACGACGTCATCTACAAGTGCCTCGAGGACCTCGACGCTGCCCGCATCGGTATGCTCAAGCCCACCGAGGTCGAGGTCTCCACGGGTACTGCGACCGTTCTGGACACCTTCAAGGTGCCCAAGGTCGGTATCGCCGCCGGTGTCCGCGTCGAAGAGGGCGAGATCGCCGCGACCGATTCCGTACGCCTGGTGCGCGACGGCATCGTGGTCTTCAACGGCAAGATCGCCTCGATGCGCCACTACAAGGACGAGGCCAAGAGCCTCAAGAGCGGCTCCGAGGGCGGTATTGGCCTGGAGAACTTCCAGGACATCAAGCCTGGCGACACCATTGAGGGCTACCGCATCGACCAGGTTGCCCGTACCGAGTAGGGGGTAGCGCTATGAAGCAAACGCAGGCAACCCGCCGTTTGGGCGAGCAGCTTCGCGAGAAGCTCGGTTATATCCTGCTCTTTGAGGTTTCCGATCCGCGTCTCGACCTGGTCACTCTGACCGCGGTCGAGGTCGCGGTGGACCGTTCGTTCGCGCGCGTGTACGTGTCGTGCGACGCGAGCCGCTACGATGAGGTCATGGAGGCGCTCGCCAGCGCCAAGGGCCGCATTCGTAGCCTGTTGGCCCGCTCGCTCGATTGGCGCGTCACGCCCGAGCTCGATTTTCGCATCGATCGCTCGACCGATGAGGCCGAGCGCATCACGCGTGCGCTGGAAAACGTTCCCGCCACGCTTGCGATCGAAAAGGACGAGGACGGCTATCCCATAGCGGATGCCGCCCAGGAGGCAGCTTTAGATGAGTAATTCCGCCGACCTCGCATCGTGCGAGTCTGCAGATATTCAGCGACGCATCCTCGAGCTCATCGAGGATGCGTCCTCCATTGCGATTTCGGGACATACGTCTCCCGATGGTGACGCCCTGGGCTCCGTGCTGGGTCTGGGCTTATCGCTTATGAAGTTTTTCCCCAACAAGGACATTGCCCTGCTGCTGGCAGACGATGACCCGGTTCCGCGCATCTACCGCTTTATGGAGGGTGCCGACCGTCTGGTGCCGGCATCTGCGTATACCGGCAATCCGGACCTGTTCATCTCGGTGGACGTGCCGGTCGTCGAGCGTCTGAACAACTCAGCCGAGGTGCTCCGCCGCTCGTCGCATGTGGTGTGCTTCGATCACCATCCGGCGCGCGAGGAATTTGCCGAGCTGAGCCTGAGGTGCGTCGGCGCCGCAGCCTGCGCCATGATCATCGACCGCTTTTTGGACAATTGCGGCATTGTCGCACGTGATGGCGTTGCGACCTGCCTGCTGTGTGGCTTGGTGACCGACACCGGTCGTTTCCAGTACCAGAACGCCGATGCTGCCGCGTTCCATGCTGCTTCGCGCCTGGTGGCGCATGGCGCCAATCCGGCTCGTGTCGCACTCGAGGTCTATCAGAGCATGCGCGTCGAGTTTTTGCACCTCAAGTCCATTGTCATGGGCCGTATCAAGACGGTCGCGCACGGGCGCGTGGCGTATAGCTATGCCTTCCAGAGCGACCTTGAGGCCTGCGGCGTCACCTCGGATGAATGTGACGGTCTGGTCGATGTGGTGCGTTCGGTGATGGGCGTCGAGGTCTGCCTGTTCTTAAAGGGCATCGACGGCGATACCAAGGTGCGCGGCAACCTGCGCTCCAAGGGTGACCTCGATGTGTCCGAGATCGCTGCCAACTTTGGCGGTGGCGGGCATCATGCCGCCGCCGGCTTTTCCAACAACGGAACGATTCGCGAGACGCTCGCCGTGGCACTTCCCATGCTGGCCGAGCTGGTGGGGGAGGATCCCGCTTCGGTGACCGTCGAGCTCTAACATTTTGGATGGTACATGGCTCGTCGTACGCCTTCTCAATTGAATATGCTGCTCGCCGTCGATAAGCCGGTGGGCTGCACGTCCCACGACGTGGTTTCGCAATGCCGACGCGCCCTCCATGAGCGGCGCGTCGGTCATGCCGGAACGCTCGACCCCATGGCATCGGGCGTCATGGTGGTGGGCGTGGGTCAGGCCACACGTCTGCTGGGCATGCTTACGCTTGATACCAAAAGCTACGTTGCCGATATCTCGTTTGGCGTCGAGACCAATACCGATGATGCGGAGGGCGAGGCGGTCCGCACGGTGGCTGTTGCCGACGAGCTCCGCGATCCTGCCTATGCGCGTGAGCGCTTGGTCGCCATGCTGGGTCCGCAGATGCAGGTGCCGCCGGCGTTTTCTGCTATCTCGGTCAATGGCGTTCGCGCCTACAAGTCTGCTCGCGAGGGCAATGCGGTGGACCTACCTCCGCGCCCCGTCGAGGTCTATGCCGCCGACCTGATCGCCGTGGGCGGCGAAGGTGATACGTGTGTGTGGACCGTGGCGTTCTCGGTGAGCAAGGGCACCTATATCCGTGCGCTCGCTCGCGACCTGGGCCGCGCTTGCGATAGCGCCGCGCATATTTCCGCGCTGCGCCGCACGGCCTCCGGTGTTGTTTCCATTGGCGCTTGTCATGCGGTCGAGGAGCTTTCTCCCGAGTCCGCGGCTGGCTTTGCCCTGGATCCCATTGCGGCCCTGGGCGCCACACGTGTTGACTTGCCGGGCAATCTTGCCGACGACCTTCTCTGCGGCCGACGCATTCCCGTTGAGCGTGCGCTTGCCGATTTCGATGCCTCGAAGGCGCCGTTTGCGCTGGTGCTCGATGGGGGACTCAAGGCGCTCGCCCGCATTGAGGGTGGCCGCTTTGTCATGGAGCACGTGTTTCCGCAGGCAATCGGCGGTGTTCGATGATGTTGTCCGCTCGCGAGCTCGCGCGTATCTTTTTCGCGGGCGAGTCGGACGAGGCTCGCATCGTTACTGCCGATGTGTTTGATAAGTGTGAGCACCTGGGTGCCGCATCGATTGCCATCGGCGTGTTCGATGGCGTGCACCGTGGACACCAGGAGCTCATTGCGGCGCTTGTCCGTGATGCCCGTGCCCATGGCTGCAAGGCGGTCGTAGTTACCTTCGATCCCGACCCGGACGTCGTGGTGAGCCCTTCGCCCGCTCAAAAATTGATGACGACGGCCGACCGTCTGCATGCCCTGGCTCAAACTGGGGTCGATGCGGTGGTGGCCGTTCCCTTTACGCCTGAGGTTGCGGCGCTTGACCATGTTGCTTTTCTCTCGCTGGTGTCGCGTCTGGTCGACATTCGATCGATTCGCGTTGGCAGCGACTTTAGGCTGGGTCGTGGCGGTGCTTCTGGTGTTGACGAGATGCGCGCCTGGGGTGCCGAGCGCGGCGTTGACGTATGCGGGCACGACTTGCTTTGCGAGGGCGGTGAGGCCATTTGCGCCACCCGCATTCGTCATGAGCTGGGACAGGGCCATGTGGAGCTTGCTGCTGAGTTACTCGGCCGTCCGTATATGGTGCGTGGCGGTGTTATTCGCGGCCGTCACGAGGGCTCTGGCATGGGCTTTCCCACGGCAAACCTGCAGGTTCCCGACGGTATTCAGGTGCCTGCCGATGGCGTGTATGAGGGTCTGGTGCTGGTCGATGACACCGCGTGGCCCGCTGCCGTGAACGTCGGACTGCCGCCGACGTATGCCGACGATGTCGCTTCGGCGCATCTCGAGGCTAATTTAATTGGTTATACGGGCGACCTGTACGGCTCTTCTGTTTCGCTGGCGTTTACGCGTTGGCTGCGTCCGTCGCGCGTGTTCGATTCGCTGGATGAGTTGATCGCGACCGTCGAGGGTAATATCGAGGATATTCGTCACAACTTGGGCGATCAGGGGGTGAGCATCCGTGATTAGCGATGAGGAAAAAGACCAGGTACGCGCTGCGTCTGACCTGGTTGCCATCGTGCAGGAAACGGTCGAGCTCAAGCCTCGCGGCCATGAGTTTTGGGGATGCTGCCCCTTCCATGGCGAGAAGACGCCGTCCTTCCACATTATCCCCGCCACGCAGGTGTGGCATTGCTTTGGTTGCGGCGAGGGTGGCGACGTTTTCACGTATATCATGAAGCGCGAGAACCTGAGCTTTCCCGAGTCAATCCGTTATTTGGCCGATCGCGCGGGTATTGAGCTGCATGACACCGGAGATCGCCGCGAGCGCGGCACCAAGCGTGCCCGCATCTACGATTTGTGCGCCGAGACCGCCCAGTTCTACCACACCATGCTTATGCGCGGTAAGGACGGCCGTCCGCGCGAGTACTTTGCCAGCCGCGGCATGGGTGGCGACGTCTGCCGCCGCTACTGCCTGGGCTTTGCACCGGGCCGTAACGCGCTGGTGTCGCACCTGTCCCAGGCGGGTTTTACCCCGCAGGAGATGATCGATGCGAACGTTGCCGTGAGCCGCGGGCGCGGGCAGCTTGCCGACCGCTTTTACGACCGCGTGATGTTTCCCATCTTTGACGAGCAGGGTCACAATATTGCCTTTGGCGGTCGTATTATGGGCGACGGCCAGCCTAAGTACCTCAATACCGCCGAGACGAGCGTGTTTCATAAAAAACGAAACCTCTACGGTTTTAATTGGGCCAAGGAGTTTATCGTCGCGCAGGATACTGCCATCGTGGTGGAGGGCTATACCGACTGCATCGCCTGTTGGGAGGCGGGGATTAAAAACGTTGTCGCTACGCTGGGCACCGCGCTCACGGAGCATCACGTCAAGACGCTCACTCGTTTTGCCAAGCGCATCGTGTATATGTTTGACGGCGATGCCGCCGGTCAAAAGGCTGCTCGCCGTGCGATTCAGTTTATCGAGCAGGATTCTATGGACCTGCGCTGCGTGGTGCTGCCCGACGGTAACGATCCCATGGAGTTCATCACGGCGCATGGTGGTGAGGCACTGCAGGCGCGCATCGACGCTGCCGAGCCGCTCATGGACTTCGTGTACCGTTCGCTGCAGGAGTCGAGCGATATCACCACGCCGGGCGGTCGCGCCAAGGCGCTGGAGGACGCTCTCACGCTCATCTATCCGCTGCGCGATAGCTATATGATCGATACGTACTTTATCCAGATTGCCGATCTGCTGGGTTTGGATCTGGAGACGGTGCGCGCGAGCTCGGGTCGTGTGTTTCGCGATGTCGCCAAGCGCGAGGATGCGGAACGACGTCGTGAGCAGAACTATGAGCGCCAGCGGGCACAGACTGAGCGGTCCGGTAGCGCGGGCGGTCGGGCGTCGGGTTCTCGCGATGCCGGTCGCGGTGCTTGGGCATCGGGCGCGACGCCGCCGGTGTCCGCGCCGGTCGAAGAAGAGCCGTACGACTACGTCCCGCTCGATGCCTACGGCGCCGCGCCCGTGGAGGTCGTCGACGACCTGCCGCCGATCGATGTGCCTGATGGTATGGGCGCTGTGCCTGTGGCTGACGGTTCGGGCGCACCGGCTGCGGCGGCGCCGATGGTTCTTACCGATCTTGAACGCAAGTCCTTGGCAGGGGAGCGCGAGCTGTTGACGATGCTCACGAGCTACCCCGACCTGTTCCGCACGTATGCCGACCGCATCTGCTCCATCGAGTGGGTTGACCCGCGTCACGAGTCCATTGCATGGGCCGTTCTGGCAACGCCGCCGGGAACCGATCCTGCAGCCTGCATGGATGCGGCGCGCTCAGTGTGTCCCGATGCGGCAACGCTTGTGAGTGCCGGGCGCATCTCCGCGACGAGCAAGCACCCCACCGAGACGAACATCGTGTTTATGCTTGATACGCTTGAGCTCTACACCATCAAGCGTCGCATGCGTGCCGCACAGGCCAAGCTGCGCCAGGACCGTTCACTCGATGATGAGGCCCGTCGCGCGCTAACCATGCAGGCCGCGCAGGATTCGCAGCGTCAGCGCGAACTGCAAAAGTCAATCGGCGGCGTGGCGGACCCGTTCCGTTTGATTGGCCTGGAGGCCGCAGGCACCGAACAAGCCTAGATGTTGTGGTCAACCAGCGTATTTTCGCCTATATCCAGCCCTCTTTTTGGGTATAGACGTCAATGTGTGTGCTAAAGTATTGAGTCCTGTGGACTATGAAGGGAGAATCTGTGCCAAAAAAGACTGAGAGCACGGGTACTGGGCTGGAATCCTACGTTGCAAAGCTCATGGGCAACGGCTCAAACAGGACTTCGGTAACCGAGGACGAGATTCAGGTCGCCCTGAAGGATATCGATGTTTCTGACGAGCAGCTCACCGCGGTGTATTCCGCGCTGCGCAACAGCGGCATCCAGATTATCTCCGCGAGCGGTAACGACGACGCCCCCATGGACGTCGACGATGACGATAACGATACCGATACCGACGATTTCGATGACGACGACGAGCACGATTCCGGCTCGCTCGACGATCACGAGCTCAAGATGGCCCGTCAGGCCGACGCCGAGATGGGTTCTTCCAAGAGCAAGAAGAAGCGCACCGTGCGCACGTCCCGTTCACGCTCCCGCTCCCGCGTGCGCGGCATCGATGCCTCCACGGTGATGCTGACCGGCGACCCGGTCCGTATGTACCTCAAGGAGATCGGCAAGGTCGACCTGCTGACCGCCTCCGAAGAGGTCGATCTGGCCATGAAGATTGAGGCCGGTCTTGAGGCCACCGAGAAGCTCGAGGCTGCCGAGGCAGGCGAGCTCGAGCTCACGCGTACCGAAATGCGTCGTCTTACGCGCATTGAGAACGTGGGTCTCGAAGCCAAGCAGGCACTCATCAGCGCAAACCTGCGTCTGGTCGTCTCCATCGCCAAGCGCTATGTCGGTCGCGGCATGCTGTTCCTGGACCTTATTCAGGAGGGCAACCTCGGTCTGATCCGCGCCGTCGAGAAGTTCGACTACCAGAAGGGCTTTAAGTTCTCCACGTACGCCACGTGGTGGATCCGTCAGGCCATTACGCGCGCTATCGCCGACCAGGCCCGTACCATCCGTATTCCCGTGCACATGGTCGAGACCATCAACAAGCTCGTCCGTGTGCAGCGCCAGCTCCTTCAGGACCTGGGTCGCGACCCGACCCCCGAGGAGATCGGTGCCGAGATGGACATGAGCGCCGACCGCGTTCGCGAGATCCAGAAGATCTCGCAGGAGCCCGTGTCGCTCGAGACCCCCATCGGCGAGGAAGAGGATTCCCAGCTGGGCGATTTCATCGAGGACTCCCAGGCTATCGTTCCGCCCGATGCGGCCAGCTTCTCCATGCTGCAGGAGCAGCTCACCCAGGTGCTCGATTCGCTTGCCGATCGTGAGCGCAAGGTTATCGAGCTGCGCTTTGGCCTTGTCGACGGACATCCCCGTACGCTCGAGGAGGTCGGCCGCGAGTTTGGCGTCACGCGCGAGCGCATCCGCCAGATCGAGTCCAAGACTCTGGCCAAGCTTCGCCACCCGAGCCGCTCGAGCAAGCTCAAGGACTATATCGAAAGCTAGTCAAGCAAGAGGCGCCCTCAAGCACATCCGCTTGAGGGCGCTTTCATGTAGTCGTTGGGGACGTTCTTGAATGACTGGTCGTTTAAGAACGTCCCCAATGACTAGGTCGGAAAATTTCTTAAAAAAGTTCTTGCCCTGAGCTGATTCGTCCGTATAATAAACTTCGTTGCTTGAGAGCACGCACCTATTCCTCGGTAGCTCAATGGTAGAGCACGCGGCTGTTAACCGCGCTGTTGTAGGTTCGAGTCCTACCCGGGGAGCCAGGTTGTAAAACCCGTCGCTTATGCGGCGGGTTTTTTCATGCCGCGATCGCTGTTCGCGAACGTTACCGTATCAACATTTCGTGTCGAGGATGTAATCCCGAGGCCCGCCACCTCAACATGGCGCGGTCGTTGTAGAATATTCCAATGATTGCTCCCACGAGATGGTGCCGCGAGCACCAGATAAGGAGATTCTTGTGTCTGAGACCATTAACGGCAGCCTGAGCGTCTCGAACGACGTTATTGCCGATATTGCCGGTTATGCCGCGATGACGTGCTATGGCGTCGTCGGTATGGCCGAACAGCTCCAGGGCGCCGAGAGCGTGCGCCTGCTTGCCGGTCAGCGCCTCCGCAAGGGCGTGCTTGTCTCCGCCGACGAGAACGGCCTTACGGTCGATCTTCACGTCGTGCTCGAGAACGGCGTCAACATGAAGTCCGTCTGCCACAATCTTTCGAGCTCCGTTGCCTTTACCCTGCAGGAGATCGCCCAGATCGATCCCGCCAGCCTTAAGATCGGCATCCATATCGACGCGCTCAAGAGCCGTCTGAACTAGCATCCGAAAACGGAGATTCAAATACCCATGATTGCAAAGACCATTCGCACCTGTTTTCCGATCGCTGCGGCTGCCGTTTCCGACAAGGCCGAGGAGATCAACAAGCTCAACGTCTTCCCCGTACCCGACGGCGACACCGGCACCAACATGTCGCTCACGCTCGCCTCGGTGACCAAGGAGCTTTCCGCCCTTCCCGCCGATGCCGATATGGAGGCCATCGCCGGCGCCATCACCCACGGCTCCCTGATGGGTGCCCGCGGTAACTCCGGAGTCATCACCTCGCAGATTCTGCGCGGCGTGGCCGAGGGTCTTGTCTCTGCCGACGAGCCTATTACGTCCGCCAACATTGCCTTCGCCTTCCGTCGTGCCGTCAAGGTTGCCTTCCAGGCTGTCCGCAAGCCCATCGAGGGCACGATCCTCACGGTCCTGCGCGATGTCTCGACCAAGGCCGATGAGTGCGAGAAGAAGAAGTTC
The DNA here is from genome assembly GCA_900549745.1 of uncultured Collinsella sp. Taxonomy (GTDB): domain Bacteria; phylum Actinomycetota; class Coriobacteriia; order Coriobacteriales; family Coriobacteriaceae; genus Collinsella. Next base: position 35,067 of record URPJ01000006.1, read on the forward strand.
TCGGCCGAGGATGCGCTCGATGCTATCGTCGTCGAGGCGTACCAGTCCGTCGCCCGCACGCCCGACCTGCTGCCCGTTCTGAAGGAGAACGGCGTGGTCGACTCCGGCGCCTTTGGCTTCGCCATCTTCCTTGAGAACTTTGTGGCTGCAGCACTTGGCCGCAGCACCGTTGTCGAGGATTTCTCCGCCACGTTTGATTCCGCTGTCTCTGCCCGCGACGCGGCCCTTGGTCGCGTTGAGATCGAGGCCAACGACGATTGGGAGGGCTCGGAGTTCCGCTACTGCAACGAGTTCCTGTTTAAGGCCGACGCCCCGTTTGACGAGGACGAGTGCCTTAAGTTCCTGGGTTCCATGGGCGACTGCGAGCTTCTCGTGGGCGCCTATCCCGACTACAAGATCCATGTGCACTCCAACACCCCCAACCTGGTGCTCGAGCACATGCTGCAGCTCGGTCAGATCTATGAGGTCTTTATCCACAACATGGAGATGGAGGCCCACGACCGTACCGCCAAGATCCACGAGGATCAGGAAAAGGCCGCCGAGCCCGCCAAGGCGCTGGGCTTTGTCGCCGTTGCCGCCGGTTCGGGCGAGGCCGACATCCTCAAGTCCCTCGGCGTTGACGTGATCGTCTCGGGTGGCCAGACCATGAACCCCTCGACCGCCGATCTGCTGGGCGCCGTCGACCAGGTCAACGCGACCTCGGTCATCATCCTGCCCAACAACGGCAACATCCGCATGGCTGCCGAGGCCGCTGCCTCTGCCTGCACCGATAAGAAGGTCGCCGTCGTTCCCACCAAGACCGTTCCCCAGGCGTTCTCCGCGCTGTTCGCCGTCCTGCCCGATTCCGAGCTCGAGGACGCCGTCGCCGCCATGGTCGACGCCATCAGCGAGGTCCGCGATGGCGAGGTCACCCGCGCCGTGCGCGATTCCAGCGCCTCGGACGGCTCTCCGATTCACTCCGGTGACGTCATGGGCATCATCGCCGGTTCCATCGACGTGGTCGGCTCCGATGTGAAACAGGTCACCCTCGACTGCATCAACCGTATGCAGGAGGAAGAGGAAGGCGACGCGCTGACGATTCTGGCCGGCGAGGAGCTGTCCGACGAGGCCTTCCAGGAGATCGTCGACGCCATCGAGGAGGCTCAGCCCGACTTGGAGATTGATGCCCATCGTGGCGAGCAGCCGCTCTATCCCGTGATCTTCTCGATCGAGTAGGCATCTGAGCATGTCCGAGCTATGCTCCGTGCCGCGCGTCTCGGAGCGCTTTGCCCAGAGCAATGCGCTCGGCGAGGATATCGCGCGACTCAAATATGTTTCGGGTAAACGTGAGGAGGCCCTTCGCCGTCTGGGAATCCGGACGGTGGGGGACCTCCTTCTCCATATCCCGCATCGATATCTGGACTTTACCCGCTCATGGTCCATCGAGATGGCGCCCATCGGGACCGTGTGCACCATCGTTGCCACGGTCGACCGCATTGTTCAAAAGCAGCCTCGTCCGCGCATGCAGGTGACCGAGGTATCGCTCGTGGATGACACGGGTGTGCTGCAGGTCGCCTTTTTCCGCCAGCCCTGGATTGCCCAGCAGCTTAAGCGGGGTGACCGTCTGGCCGTGATGGGTAAGGTCGAGTTTGCCTACGGCTTTAAGCAGATGGCCTCGCCGCATTTTGAAAAGCTTGAGGATGGTCGTGCCGCGGGTACCATTTTGCCGGTCCACTACGTAAGTGATGGCGTAAGCCAGGCATGGATGCGTCGCATTGTGAGCGGTGCTCTTGAGCTCGTCGGCAATCCCTTTGATCCCATTCCGGCACGCTTGCGCGTTAAGCGTCGCCTGATGAGCAACGCCCGTGCGCTTCGATCGATCCACTTTCCCTCGAGCATGGCCGAGCGCGATATCGCGCGCGCACGGCTGGCATACGAGGAGTGCCTCTACCTGCAGCTGGCGCTGCGTCTGCGCAACGACGGCGGTCTGGTCGATGTGGTGCCCTATGCCCACACCGCGGGCGAGCACCTGGCCGCGCTCAAGCAGGCCCTGCCGTTTTCGCTGAGCGACGAGCAGGAGGCCGCATTCCAAGACATTCTGCACGACATGTGCGATGGCGGGCGCGTGATGAACCGCCTGCTGCTGGGCGATGTCGGTACCGGTAAGACCGCCGTTGCCGCTTGCGCGCTGGCTGTGGCTGCCGATAGCGGTACGCAGGCCTGCGTTATGGCGCCCACGGGCGTGCTGGCGCGCCAATATGCCGATAAGACCGGCCCTCTGCTCTCGCAGGCCGGCATGTCCTGGGCACTTCTGACGGGTGCCACGCCGGCCGCAGAGCGCGAGCGCATCCATGCACAGCTGGAATCGGGCGAGCTTGACGTGCTCTTTGGCACCCACGCGGTTCTTTCGGATAACGTTGCGTTCAAGCATCTGTCGCTCGTGGTCATCGATGAACAGCACCGGTTTGGTGTGGGCCAACGCAACGCCCTGCGCGCGAAGGGGCCGGGTGCCGATCTGCTCGTTATGACGGCGACGCCCATCCCGCGTACGCTGGCGCTTTCGGTCTACGGCGATCTGGACACGAGCATCATTCGCCATCGGCCCGTCCCTGGTGCTGGCGTGACGACACGCGTGCTCACCGAGTCGAGCCGTGACCTCGCCTATGGCGCCATCCGCGAGGCGCATGAAAAGGGTCAGCAGGCCTACGTGATTTGTCCGCTCGTGGAGCCGAGTGACTCGGCCGATGAGCTGGAAGACGTGCCCGGTATTGCTCGCGACGACGAGGGCCGCGTAACCGTCCCCGTGCCGCTGCACGATACGGCAACCGAGCTCGACCGACTGCGTCTTGCGTTGCCGGGGCTTACCGTCGAGCGCCTTCACGGCCGCATGCCGGCGGGGGAGAAGGACCAGGTTATCGATGCCTTCAAGCGTGGCGAGATTGACGTGCTCGTCTCGACTACGGTGGTCGAGGTGGGCGTCGACGTGCCTAACGCCACCGTCATGGTCATCGAGAACGGCGAGCGCTTTGGATTGGCTGCCCTGCACCAGCTGCGCGGCCGCGTGGGCCGTGGCAGTGTGTCGGGCACGTGCCTGGTCATGACGCACTCCAAGGGCAACGGCGGCGCATCGGCGGCGCAAGACCGTCTCCAGTCGCTCGAAAAGACTTCGGACGGCTTTACGCTCGCCCAGATGGACCTGCGCCTGCGCCATGAAGGCGAGATCCTGGGTTATCGCCAGCATGGTGGTGTGACCCTGCGCTTTGTCGACCTGGACGCCGACGAGGAGCTGATCGAGTGGGCCCATTTGGACGCGGTCGAGCTCTTGCGGTATGCTTGCAACCTTGACTCTGTGGCGACGCGTCCCTTGCGCGACGCGGTCGCCATGCGTTATCGACATATCTTTAAGGAGGTCAGCGGAGGATGAGAATCATCGGCGGCGAATGGCGCGGTCGTAAGATCGAGGAGCCCCGTGGTCGCGATGTCACCCGCCCCACGACTGATCGCGTGCGCGAGGCGTGCGCATCTATGGTCATGTCGGCATTCGATTTCGATTTGGACGAGGTTCGTGTGTTGGACGCCTTTGGCGGCTCCGGTGCCTTAGGGTTAGAGATGCTCTCTCGTGGGGCCCGCTCGCTCACGACGTTTGAGATCGATCGCAACGCCGCGCGGCTCATTACCAAGAATATCGAGTCGCTCTGCCATGACCGTGCGCGTTGGCGCGTGGTCACGGGCGACATGCTGACGAGTGCCTCACGCGGTCGTGTACCGGGCGGCCCCTTTGATCTGGTCCTGCTCGACCCGCCCTATGCTTTTGGTGCCGAGCCGGTCGAGGAACTGCTGCAGAATCTGGCCCAGCAGGGTCTGCTTGCGTCTGGCGCTTACGCCCTGTTTGAGCATGCCGCCGCCGATGCGGGCGCGCATCCGGCAGACTTTGAGACTGTACGTGAGAAGCGCTACGGCATTACCTCGGTCGACCTGCTCCGTTGGGTCGGCGATGACGATGGTGAGGGCGATAGCGCCGGCACCGATGCTGACAACAATGATGCCACGACGTTTCAGGAGGACGCCCATGAATGACACCATCAACCGCGTGATCGTCCCGGGCACCTTCGATCCCATCACGTTTGGCCATATCGATGTGATCCGCCGCGCCCGCCGCATCTTTCCCAGTGTGATCGTCGCTGTTGCAGAGTCGCAGGGTAAAAACGGTGTGGGCACCACGTTTATGCTCGATGAGCGCGTGGCGCTGGCCCGCGAGGCGCTCGGTGATATCGACGGCGTCGAAGTCCTGCCCTTTACCGGCCTCTTGGTCGACTTCGCTCGTGAGCAGGGGGCGGGGGCCGTGGTCAAGGGCCTGCGCGCCATGACCGACTTTGAGTATGAGCTGCAGCAGGCCGACCTCAATTATCGCTTGGATAGCGAGCTGGAGTCCATCTTTGTCATGAGTGCTCCGCAGTACGGTTACATCTCGAGCTCGGTCGTTCGCCAGATCGCCTCGCTCGGCAGCGATGTATCGACGTTTGTGCCGCCCAACGTGGTCGAAGCGCTCAGACATCGCTTTTCGTGACGTTTTTTATTGCCTGGTGGCATGTGGTAAACTAGCACGATGATATGTTACCTATGAAAGGAGACCGGATGCCGGGCGAGAATTTTCCTGGCGATAGGATCGTCAGCTTGGTCGATGAGCTCGAAGGGCTGATCGAGGAAGCCAAGCCGCCTTTCGGCAAGAACGCTCAGTTCAAGGTCATCGACGCCGACGTGTTCTTCAACATCCTCGATGAGATCCGCATGAGCTATCCCGAGGAATGGCAGAAGTCCCGCCGTATCCTCAAAGAGCGCGAGGAGCTTATGGCTTCCGCCGCCGCTCAGGCCGATTCCATCATCGCCGATGCTCAGCAGCAGGCCCTCACCATTGCCGGTGAGCAGGAGATTGTCCGCCTTGCGCAGCAGCAGGCCGACGACATCCGCGATCGTGCCCAGCAGTACGAGCGCGAGACGCGTTATGCTGCCGAGGACTACGCAGAGCAGGTCTTTACGCACCTGGAGGAGAACCTCAAGAGCCTGACCGGCACCGTTACCCGTTGCCGTCAGCAGCTCAACGAGGGTGCCGCCCAGCAGAATGGTCAGTGGTAATGGCTGAGTTCCCGAGCGTTACCGTCGATCTTTCCGAGCAGCTCGAGTTTCCTGGAGATTCGTTTCCGCTGACCGGTAAGGTCGATGTCGCCACCTACACGGTGGGCGAGAAGGAGTACCAGCTACAGGACGGCATCGACTACGACGTTGTCTTTACCAATGCCGGTACCGGTGTCTTGCTCACGGGCATGGTCCGCGCGCACGCCACCGGTGAGTGCGACCGTTGCCTGGAGCCCGCCTCGTTTGATATCGCCGGAGAGATCGAGGAGTTCTACCTCTTTGAGGAGCCCGAGGATCCCGAGGCCTACGAGGACGGCTACGAGCTCCTGGGTGAGGACCGCATCGTCGATCTGGGTGAGCCCATCAATGACGCGGTCGTTATGGACACGCCGTTTGTGGTGCTCTGCAAGCCCGATTGCCGTGGTCTGTGCCCCACCTGCGGTTGCAATCTCAACGTCGAGCAATGCGATTGCGCCGCCCAGGCAGAGGCAGAATGGGCCGCTGCCACGGAAAATCCATTTGCAGCATTGAAGAATCTCAAGCTCGATGAGTAAAACTGTGGTAGTATCGCTACTTGCGCGTAATCGCCACACTGGATAGTTCATAAGGAAGGTCACTATGCCCGTACCTAAACAAAAGCAGGGTCGTATCCGCACTCACACCCGTCGTTCCGCCAACATGAAGATCTCGGCTGCGGCTCAGTCCACGTGCCCCCGTTGCGGCGCTGTCAAGCTTCCGCACCACGTGTGCCCCAGCTGCGGTTTCTACAAGGACCGCGAGGTTATCGTTACCGAGTAACGGTATACTCTGGATGCGATGCCGTTCCAAATGGAACCACAATGGCCGGCTCAGTGAGTCGGCCATTTTTGTATAAGGAGCATGTATATGAGTAACGTTCGCGTTTGTGTAGACGTTGTGGGCGGAGACGAGAAACCTCAGGTTGTTCTCGATGGTATCGAGGCTGCGCTTGCCGCCGATCCCGATATCGAGGTCTTGGCAGCTGGCCCCGCCGAAATCGTCAATCCCTTTGCAGCTTCCCATGCACGTGTTGAGGCCCTTGAGGCACCTGACGTTATCGCCATGGATGACGATCCCATTCGCGCCGTGATGACCAAGCGTAAGTCGTCGATCGTGCTTTCTTGCCGCGCCATTAAGAAGGGCAACGCGGATGCGTTCTTCTCCGCCGGCTCGACCGGTGCCATGACCGCCGCTGCCACCGCCTACGTGACGCCGTTTAGGTATCAGGCCGAAGGCAAGAAGCAGCCGGTGCGCCCCTGTCTGACCAATGCACTGCCCAATCGCGCCGGCGGTCTGACGGTGCTGTGCGACATGGGTGCCAACCCCGATGTCGAGGTTGACGATATGGTGCGTTTTGCCCAGATGGGCAGCGCCTATGCCCGCGTCGTCCTGGGCATCGAGCATCCTCGCGTGGGCCTGCTCGCCAACGGCACCGAGGACGAGAAGGGCTCCAACTTTACCAAGGCCTGTTTCCCTGCTATGAAGGCCGCCGTTCCCGGCTTTGTTGGTAACTGCGAGGGCACCGACCTCACCTCAGGTAACTTCGATGTCATCGTTGCCGATGGCATGTCGGGCAATATTGCGCTCAAGGCCACTGAGGGCGCTGCCAAGTTTTTGCTGCAGGAGCTCAAGGGCGCCTTTATGGCCTCGCTCGGCACCAAGATCGCCGCGCTGCTCATTAAAAAGCAGATGCGCGAGATTAAGGCCAAGCTCTCTGGCGACGCCAAGGGCGGCGCGATTCTTCTGGGCCTGCGCGGCGTGGTCCTGATCGGCCATGGTGCCACCTCAGTCGAGGCTGTCAAAAACGGTACGCTCGCGGCGGCCGAAGCCGTGCGCGCCGGGCTGGTCGAGAATGTCGCCAACTCTATGGATGGTATCGTTTTATAAGAGCGAGTTAGAGCGCTGTTATGTGCTTCGCGGTGCACGCCGTGGGGTAGAATCAGAACCGTGTCTTGGTACCGCCCGGGCGGTACCATTCTTTTGGTATTCATGCACTATGAGAGGAAGCGCTATGGACCGCTCCGAAATCTTCGACAAGATCGCCGAGGTCGCTGCTGACGTTCTGGGCGTCGATGTTGCCGAAATTAGCGAGGAGACCACCTTTGACGACCTCGATGCCAACTCGCTCGAGCGCCTGCAGCTGGTTACGGCTATCGAGGACGAGTTCAACCTCGAGATCGATGACGAGACCCTGCTCTCGCTCAACTCTGTCGCCGACGCCGTCGACGCTATCGAAGCTACCAAGGAGGCCTAAGTCTTGGCTTTATCCGACCGACTTACGCGCGCCCAGGAAATCCTGGGCCACGAGTTCAACAATAAGGTGCTGCTGCGCGCGGCCCTTACGCATCCCTCGGCAGTCGAGGGACAGCCGGTTTCTGCCAGCTATGAGCGCCTTGAGTTCTTGGGCGATTCCATTTTGGGCGCTGTGGTCGCACGCTCCCTGTTTGAGTCCTATCCGGAGTTTGACGAGGGCAAGCTCACGCGCCTGAAGGTGTCGCTTGTCTCGGGCGCTACGCTGTCCGAGGTTTCTCACGAGCTGGGCATCGACGACATCATCATCTTTGGTGCCTCTGAGACCGGTACTGGTGCGCGCGGCCTGCATTCGGCCCTCGAGAACGTCTATGAGTCGCTCGTGGGCGCGCTGTACCTGGATGCCGGCTGGGATACGGCGGCGGAGTTCATTCACCGTACGCTTAAGCCGCACCTGGCCACCGAGCGTGCCGAGCACCCCGCGAACCCCAAGTCGTTTTTGCAGGAGTGTGTGCAAGCCGACGGTCACGAACCTCCGGCGTACAAGCTCGTTGGCTCCGAGGGCCCGGCGCATGCGCCCACCTTTACCGCTGTGGTTTTGATCGATGGTATTCGCCAGGGTCGCGGCTCCGGTTCCTCTAAGAAGGAAGCCGAGGGAGCCGCCGCGCTTGAGGCGCTCGACCGTATGGGTTACACCACCAACGGCGTGATTCTCAATAAGAAGCACGTGTAAGCGAGGAACCGTGTATCTCAAGTCCCTCACGCTCAAAGGGTTCAAGTCGTTTGCCGACCGCGCCCATATGACGTTTGAGCCGGGCCTGACCGTCATCGTCGGTCCCAACGGCTCGGGAAAATCGAACATCTCCGACTCCATCCTGTGGGTCCTGGGCGAGCAGAGCGCCAAGCAGTTGCGCGGCCAGGCCATGGAGGATGTCATCTTCTCGGGCTCGTCAGCGCGCAAGCCGGTGGGTGTCGCCGAGGTCACGCTTGTGCTCGATAACTCGGACCATATGCTGCCCGTCGATTTTGACGAGGTCGCCATCACCCGTCGTATGTATCGCTCGGGCGAAAGCGAGTACCTCATCAACTCGAGCCCGTGCCGCCTGATGGACATTCAGGACATCTTGCACGATTCGGGCCTGGGCAAGGATACGCATTCCATCATCAGCCAGGGCAAGCTCGACGCCATTTTGCAGAGCCGCCCCGAGGAGCGCCGCGCCCTTATCGAGGAGGCCGCCGGCATCTCCAAGCACAAGCGCCGCAAGGAGCGTGCGCTCAAAAAAATTAAGTCGATGGACGAGCACCTGATGCGTGCCCGCGACATCAATAAGGAGATCGCCCGTCAGCTGCGACCGCTGGAGCGTCAGGTCGATCGCGCGCGCAAGTACAAAGAGCTGTCCTCGCGCGCGAACGAGCTTACGCAGATGCTGGCCGTCGACGAGCTGCGTTCGCTGCAGTCGCAGTGGAACGACCTGGAGAGCCGCTCCAAAGAGGGCGCGGCCGAGCTTGAGCTTGCGCAGTACCGCTTGGGCGAAAAGGAGTGCGAGCTCGAGAAGCTTCAGGTCATGCTCGAGGAAAAGGGCCTGTTTGTGGGCGACCTGGGCGAGCAGCGCCGTCATATGCAAGATGTGGTCGGCCGCATTAACTCCGACATGCGCCTGCTCGAGGAAAAGGGCCACAACATGGTGTCGCGCCTGTCTGACATGCGCGGGCAGATTTCGAGCTCCGAGCATCAGCGTCGTCGCGTGGTCGAGGAGCTCGAGGACGCGCGTGCGCAGCTTGAGGAAGTGACCGGCGCGCACATGCAGGCCCAGGAGGACGTTGACGCCGCCGGTCCTGCCGCTGCTGAGCTCCACGAGCGGCGCGTGGCGCTCGACAATCAGATTTCGCAACTCACGCGCGAGCAACGCGATGTGCAGCGCGTGGCCGATAATGCCGCGCTCGAGCTCGCCAAGGTGAAGGATTCCTTGAGCAATGCCGAGGTCGAGGACAACATGTATGCCTCGCGCCTGGAGCAGATTGACGAGCAGCTCGAGGAGGTCACGGCCTCGCTCGAGAGCCGTCGCGACCGCGCCGAGGAGCTTGAGGGCGCTCTTGAGGAAGCGCGCCAGGCTCAGGTCGATGCGCGTGAGGCCGCCGAGGCGGCACGCGCGGTCCTGAAGGTCCTGCGTGCCCGCGAGAGTGAGGCGCGCAACAAGTTATCCGAGGTGCGCTCGGAGCTTGCCAGCCAAAAGAAACTCGATGCCCGCATGGCTGACAGCTCGCCGCTGGTGAGCCGTCTGGTGGGTGCGCTGGGCGATGATGTCTCGGGTCGTCTGGGCGACGTGCTCGAGGCCCCGCGCGAGCTTGAGGGCTTGGTTGAGCAATTGCTCGCAGGCGATATCGATGCGCTGCTGTTCGACGATGCGTCTGCGCTTGAGCGTGCCGGTCGTGCCGCTCTGGACCAGAAGAAGGCTTCGGGCGAGGCGCTGCTGGTGGCGCGCGGCGTGAGCGGCTCTACCGCCGCTGAGGGCGCTGCCGGTACCCGTCTGGTTGATCTTCTGTCCGTGCGCGCAGGCTACGGTCCCGTCGTCGAGGCGTTGCTCGGCGGATATTACGTAGCGGACGATCTTGCTGCCGCGCTGTCGGCGCCGGTCGTTGACGGTGTGACCTACGTGACTCCCGATGGCGCCCGCGTAAGCTGTGGCGGCCTGGTGCGTGTGGGGCTAGATGCCGGCGAGGCCTCGGGTGCTCTGGAGCGCAAGCGTCGCATTCGCGAGCTGGAGGGCCTGGAGCCCGATCTGGCTGCCGTGTTTGAGCATGTGTCGGATCAGGTCGTCGAGGCCAATGCGGCCGTTGAGGAAGCGCGTGCCGCCGAGGGCGATGCCGCCGGCGAGATCGCCCGTCTTGAGGGCGAGCGCCGCTCGCTGCTCTCCGAGATCGGCCGCTTGGAGCAAAGCGCCAACAATGCCGAGGTCGAGCGCGTGCGCATCTCCAAGCGCCGCGAGCAGGCCTCCGAGGCCGTTCGCTCTGCGCGTCCGCGCGTGGACGAGCTCACCCGTTCGCGTGACGAGGCCCGTGCGCAGGCAAGCGATCTGGGCTTGCAGATTGCCGAGGCTAACGACGAACTCGACCGCGTTCGCCGTGACGATTCCGAGGCTGCCGGCAAGCTCGCCGACGCCAAGGTTCGCCTAGCCCAGACGAGCGAACGCCTGCGTTCGCTGAAGGGCCGTGTGCCCGACTTGGAGCATCGTCTTGAGGGCATCGACCGTCGTATCCGCGGAACACGCCAGGCTTCGCGCTCGCTCGAGCTGCTGCGCCTGCGCGTCGATCCCATGCACGAACGCTATTCTGCCCTGTTGGAACGCGCGTCGGATTGGGCAGCGCGCCTGCGTGACCAGGCCTCTCTGGAGGAGGCGGACTCCGCTTCGCTCAAGAAGACCATCGAGGATGCCAAGGCAGAGGTTGCCCGCGCTAAGGAGCGGGTCGATACCGCCTCCGCCACGCAAAACGAGTTCAAGGTCGCGCGTGGCAAGCTCGAGGTGCAGGTAGAGGCCGCCATTAAGGCCATTACCGCCGATGGCACCACGGTACTCGAGGAAGCGCTCATGCTTCCGGCGCCCACGGACCGCGATGCCGCCGAGCGCGAACTCAACCAGCTCGTGCGTCAGATCAACAACCTGGGCCCTGTGAACCAGGTTGCCATGGAGGAGTACGAGCAGCTCAAGCGCCGCGCCGATTACATCGAGGAGCAGCTGGCCGATCTGGAGAGCGCGCGCAAGGCGCTCACCAAGATCACGGTGGCCATTGATCGCAAGATGCGGAAGGCCTTCCTGGTGACGTTTGAGAAGGTCGACGCAAACTTCCGCGAGATCTTCGCTATGCTCTTCCCGGGCGGTCAGGCTCATCTGGAGATGACCGATCCCGAGCATCCTGCCGAGACGGGTATCGAGGTCGTGGCGCAGCCGCGCGGCAAGCGCATCGCCAAGATGATGCTCATGTCGGGCGGCGAGAAGAGCCTGACGGCGCTCGCCCTGCTCTTTGCCGTGTACCGCACGCGCACGGTGCCGTTCTATGTGCTGGACGAGGTCGAGGCGGCACTCGATGACGCCAACCTGTCCAAGCTCATCGGCGCGCTCGATGTGTTGCGTTCCGATACGCAGCTCTTGGTCATTTCGCATCAGCGCCGTACTATGGAGGACGCTGACGTCCTCTATGGCGTCTCGATGCAAGCCGACGGCGTCAGTCGCGTCGTCTCGCAAAAACTCGATCGCGAAACCGGAAAGGTCGTGAATGCATAATGGGATTCTTCGATGCTCTCTCGCGCGGACTTGAGCGCAGTCGCGAGGCCCTCAACGAGGTCTTTTACTTTGGCGGCGAGGTCGACGAGGATTTTTGGGAGGACCTGGAGGACACCCTCGTCATGGGTGACATGGGTGCCGAGGTCGCGATCAAGGTGTCCGATGACCTGCGCGATGCCGCGGCCAAGAAGAACCTCAAGACCGCCCCGCAGCTCCGTCGTGCCCTAGCCGAGCAGCTCGAACAGCACTTTGTGCCCATCGAGCGCGATCCGTTCGCCGATACGCCGAGCTGCGTGCTGTTTGTGGGCATTAACGGTGCCGGCAAGACCACGACGGTCGGTAAGATCGCGAGCGCCATGGCTGCCCGCGGCAAGAACGTGGTGATCGGTTCGGCCGACACCTTCCGCGCCGCCGCCATCGAACAGCTCGATGTGTGGGGCCAGCGCGCTGGCGTCCCCGTCATCAAGCGTGACCGCGGCTCCGATCCGGCAAGTGTTTGCTACGACGTGCTCGACGAGGCCGACAAGCGCGGCAGCGACCTGGTGCTTATCGACACTGCCGGTCGTCTGCACACGAGCCCCGAGCTCATGCGCGAGCTTGCCAAGGTGGTTAACGTGACGCGTAAGCGCGCCGCCAATATGGCCGCCGGCCCCATGCCCGTCTCAGTCGTGCTCGTGATCGATGCCGCCACCGGCCAGAACGGTCTGAACCAGGCGCTCGAGTTTAACGAGGCACTGGGCCTGGACGGTATTATCATGACTAAGCTCGACGGCACGGCTAAGGGCGGAATCGCCATGGCCGTGGCCGAGAAGCTCAAGCTCCCGATCCTGCGCGTGGGCGTGGGCGAGCAGGTCGATGACCTGCAGGAGTTCAATGCCAAAGATTTCTGCCGCGCCCTGGTGGGCGAGTCCAATTAAGGAGTGACTAGTGTTTGATTCCCTGAGCGATCGCCTCAACGACACATTTGACCGCCTGCGCGGCAAGGGCAAGCTGACCGAGGCCGATATCACCTCGGCCATGCGCGACATTCGCATGGCGCTGCTCGAGGCCGACGTCAACTTCAAGGTCGTCAAGGAGTTCGTCGCCAAGACCAAGGAGCGCTGCATGACCGCCGAGGTCATGGAGTCGCTGTCGCCGGCGCAAAACGTCGTCAAGATCGTGCTCGACGAGCTCACCGAGATGCTCGGCTCCACCGAGAGCAAGCTTGTCTTTAGCAACCGCATTCCCAATGTCATCATGCTCGTGGGCCTGCAGGGCTCCGGCAAGACTACGGCGGCCGTAAAGCTGGCCTACCTGCTCAAGAAGCAGGGCCGCTCCCCGCTGCTCGCCGCGTGCGACGTCTACCGTCCCGCCGCTGCCGACCAGCTGGCCACGCTCGGCGGCGAGATTGGCGTTCCGGTCTTCCGCGGTGACGGCGAGCACCCGGTCGACATCGCCAAGGGCGCCATTCAGGAGGCCGTCGACCACCTGCGCGATGTGGTCATCGTCGATACCGCCGGCCGCCTGCAGATCGACGAGCAGATGATGCAGGAGGCCGTGGACATCAAGAAGGCCGTCAAGCCCGATCAGGTGCTGATGGTCGTCGATGCCATGACCGGCCAGGATATCGTCAACGTCGTCTCGACCTTCGCTGAGCGCACCGACTTTGACGGTGTGATCATCTCCAAGCTCGACGGCGACGCCCGTGGCGGCGGCGCGCTTTCTGTGCGCCAGGTGACCGGTAAGCCCATCAAGTTCGTGAGCATGGGCGAGAAGCCCGATTCGCTGGAGCCGTTCTATCCCGATCGTATGGCCAAGCGCATCTTGGGCATGGGCGATGTTGTCGGCATCATCGAGAAGGCCCAGGAGGCAGCCGACGCCGAGCAGCTCGAGGCTGCCGAGCGTATGCTGCGCGAGGGCTTCACCATGAACGACATGCTCGACCAGATGAAGGCCGTCAAGAAGATGGGCGGCATGAAGGGCATCCTGGGCATGCTCCCCGGCGGCCAGCGTGCGCTTAACCAGATGGGCGGCAACCTGGACGAGGGCATCTTCGACAAGAACGAGGCCATTATCATGTCGATGACCAAGGAGGAGCGCCTTCGCCCCTCCATCATCAACGGCCAGCGCCGTGCCCGCATTGCCAAGGGCGCCGGTGTGACCCCCACCGAGGTCAATAGCCTTATGAAGCAGTGGGGCGAGATGAATAAGATGATGGGCCGCATGCGCACAATGGCCAATCAGGCGCAGGCCGGCGGCAAGAAGGGCAAGAAGGGTAAGAAGGGTAAAAAGATGCGCATGCCCAATATCCCCGGCCTGGACGCTATGGGCCTGGGCGGCATGGGCGGCCTGGGTACGGGCGGCCCCAAGTCCGATATGGACCTGCTGCGCCAGATGGAAGCGCAGATGCGTAATAAGAAGTAACGGCTGGTTGAGTCGAGTATGGCGAAGGCCGCCTGGATGGTACTCCAGGCGGCCTTCGCCGTTCGTTCGCAGGTTGTCGCACGCGCGGAAGCGTGCTGGCGCCGGGGTATGTGCCGCTAGTGGCAGCCGCAGCCCTCATGTCCGTCGTGGTCGTGATGGCCGTGACAGCCGCAGGACTCGCCATGCTCATGGGTGTGCTCGTGGTCATGTCCATGGCAGTCGCAGGTGGCCTCGCCGTTCTGTGCGAGCGTGCCGGCAATGAGGGCCTCGACGCAGGCATCGCAGCTGCCCTGGGCGCCCGCATAGACCGTGATGCCGGCTTGGGCAAGCGCGTTGATAGCGCCGCCGCCGATACCGCCGCAAATGAGCGTGTCAACGCCACCGTTGGCAAGCAGGCCCGCCAAGGCGCCGTGGCCGGTGCCACCGGTGCCTACGACCTGCTCGTTGAGCACCTTACCATCCTGGATGTCGTAGATCTTGAACTGCTCGCTGCGGCCAAAGTGCATAAAGATGTTGCCGTTGTCGTACGTTGTTGCCACCCTCATGGTGCCGACCTCCTTTGCTGGCCATGCGGCCGTCGTCGTGGTGATTGGGGAGTACGCGATGTTGCCGCCTTCGATGACGATCGCCCGTCCATTGACCAGCGCGTTTGCCACCTTGCGATGCGCGCGACTGCTGATTGCCGCCACCGTGGCGCGGGCGATACCCATGTGCAGGGCGACGGCCTCCTGATTGAGGCCCTCCAGATCGCACAGGCGCAGTACTTCGAGCTCATCGACCGTCATATCGATAGCGTCTCCGCTGGCAAGGCCATCGGGGGTAAAGCCGCGATATTCGGGGATGATCCCAACGCGGCGCGGTTTTTCGCGTCTTCCAGCCATACACTCTCCAAATCTGACATATGTCAACAATAGAATAGCGAACGTGCGGATTTGCGCAAGGAATTTCTGGCATATGTCAGAAAATGAGGGCTTATGTTTGGGCTGTGGGGCCGGGTGCGCCTGGGCTACAATAAAAATCGCTTATAGGCGACTGACAGGAGGGTCAATGAGCAAGGCTGATCAACAGTTTGTAGCCATGTGCCGCGACATTCTGGACCATGGCACCACCACCGAGGGCCAAAAGGTCCGCCCAGTGTGGGAGGATGGCACCCCTGCCTATACCATTAAAAACTTTGGCGTCACGGCACGCTACGACCTGTGCGAGGAGTTCCCCGCACTTACGCTGCGTCGTACGGCGCTCAAGTCCGCCATGGACGAGATCCTGTGGATCTATCAAAAGAAGTCCAATAACGTGCATGACCTCAATAGTCACATTTGGGATGAGTGGGCTGACGAGACCGGCTCCATCGGCAAGGCCTACGGGTATCAGATTGGGCAGAAGAGCCATTATGCCGAGGGCGACTTTGACCAGATGGACCGCGTGCTGTACGACCTTAAGCACACGCCGTACAGCCGCCGCATTATGACGAACACCTATGTGTTTAGCGATCTGTCCGAGATGCACCTGTATCCGTGCGCCTACAGCGTGACGTATAACGTCACGCAGCGCCCGCAGGATGACAAACCGACGCTCAATATGATTCTCAACCAGCGCAGCCAGGATATTTTGGCCGCGAACAACTGGAACGTGTGCCAGTACGCCATTCTGCTCATGATGGTTGCGCAGTCGGTCGATATGATTCCCGGCGAGCTGCTGCATGTGATCGCCGACGCCCATATCTACGACCGTCATGTCGATATCGTCCGCGAGCTTATCGAGCGTCCGCAGTTTGCGGCTCCCAAGGTAACGCTTAACCCCGATGTGCATGATTTCTACGCGTTTACGACCGACGACCTGATCGTGGAGGGCTACGAGCACGGTCCGCAGGTTAAGAACATTCCCATTGCGGTGTAGGTGACGCGCATGACGTGTAAGCTTTCTGCCATTGTCGCCGTGTGCGATGACTGGGGCATTGGTTGCGAGGGCGACATGGTCGTCTTCAATCGCGCCGATATGCGCCATTTTGTGGCGTGTACCAAGGGGTGCCCGGTCATTATGGGGCGCAAGACCCTGCTGAGTTTTCCCGGCGGGCGTCCGCTTAAGAACCGCCGCAATATCGTGCTTACGCGCGACGATAGCTTTGCGCCCGAGGGCGTTGACGTGGTGCATAGCGTTGACGAGGCGCTCGCCGCGGTAGCCGATGAGCCTGTTGCCTGGGTGATCGGTGGCGGTGAGGTGTATCGGCAGTTTTTGCCGTATTGCGCCGAGGCCGAGGTCACGCACAACCATTGCGCCCATGCCGTGGACACGTACTTTCCCAATCTGGATGCCGATCCTGCGTGGGAGATTGCGCAGTGTAGCGGGGTCGCGACGATTGCCTCTGGCGAGGGTGACGAGGGCGTTGATTATGAGTTCGTGACGTATCGTCGCATCGAGGCGTAAAACCGATTATCCCTTCGGTATTATCGGGACGGTATTATCGGGATGAAATGAATGACGGGGCGGCGCATGGCGTTGCCCCGATATTTGTATAGGTGCTGTAAAGAAGGGTGCGGGCAGGCTGCTATGACTGATGCCGTTGAGGTTCTGCGAATTGATTCGCTCGAGGACGAGCGGCTCGATGCCTACGTGCGACTGACCGAGCGTGAGCTGCGCTGCGTGCTAGAGCCGCAAAAGGGCATCTTTATCGCCGAGAGTGCCAAGGTTATTGAGCGCGCGGTGCGTGCCGGATACGAGCCGGTGAGCTTTCTTTTGGGCGAACGCTGGCTCGACCAGATGATGCCGCTGTTTGAGCGCCTGGTTGTGCGCGAGGGCGCAGGTCCGGTTCCTGTGTTCGTGGCTTCCATGGAACTCATGGAGCAGCTGACGGGCTTTAACGTGACGCGCGGTGCGCTCGCGGCGTTTCGTCGCCCGCGGCAGATTCCGGTTGATGAGTTCTTGGGTGGCGTCGTCGAGGCGGCGGGGGAGCGCCCGGTGCGCGTGTGCGTGCTCGAGGGTATTGTCGATCACACCAATGTTGGCGCGATTTTCCGCTCGGCTGCCGCATTGAACGTTGACGGTATTTTGGTCAGTCCGACGTGCTGCGACCCGCTGTACCGTCGCTCGGCCCGCGTGAGCATGGGCACGGTGTTTCAGGTGCCGTGGACGCGTATTGGCAGCGAGGCTCGTGTGTGGCCGCACGATGGCCTGGCGGCACTGCACGAAGCCGGTTTTTCGTGCAGTGCGATGGCGCTGACGGACGACTCCGTTTCGCTGGACGATCCTGCGCTGCAGGAGATTGACCGCTTGGCAATCTTTATGGGTACCGAGGGTGCCGGCTTGGGCGCCAAGACCATTGCCGGCTGTGACCACGCGGTGCGCATTCCGATGGCGCACGGGGTCGATTCGCTTAACGTGGCCGCGGCGAGCGCCGTCGCCTTTTGGCAGCTGTGCCCGCACGTGAGCAATGAGTATCACTACCAGCCGGGTTTGTATCACTAGGCAGTTTTCCGCACCGCGCTCTAATTCGGGGTGTTTCGGTCGCCGCCAGTCGGTGCTAAGCTGGTTTTGGTTTTGGTTTTAAATTGCTGTTTTGCTGTTTGACGTATGCGTGTGGGGAGGGCGTGTGGCTAAGAAATCTACGGCTATTGATGTAACGCAAGGAGTCATTTGGCAGCAATTGCTGTCGCTGTGCGTTCCCATCTTTTTTAGTTCGTTTTTTCAGCAGGCCTACACGCTTATCGGTACGTATATCGTTGGCCAGTTTGGCGGCAAGCTCGCGCTGGGTGGCATTCAAGCCACGATGGTGCTCACCGAGCTCTGCATTGGCTTTTGCGTTGGCGTCGGCGCCGGCTGCGCGGTCATTACCGGTCAGTATTTTGGCCAGCACGATGATGAACGACTGAGTCGTTCGGTCCATACAGCCATGACGCTCGCACTGGTGGGCGGTATCGTTTTCTCGATTCTTGGCATAGTGTTCGTTGAGCCCATGCTGGTGCTTATGAACACGCCGCATGAACTATTGGCCGAGGGCGTGGCCTATGCTCGTTGCTATTTTGCCGCCATGGTTGCGGCGCTGCTGCTCAATATGGGAACGGCATTGCTGCGCGCCGTGGGCGACACGCGCGGGCCTGCTGTGATCATCGCTTCCGGCTGCCTTGTTAATGCGGTGCTGGATGTCATCTTCGTTGCCGTGCTTCATATGGAGGCTCTGGGCTGCGGCATCGCGGTGGCGCTGACCATTTGCTCCAACGCCACGATGATCGTGATTCGTATGATGCACGCTCCGGGTGCATGGCGTCTTTCGCTGTCTAAGCTCGGCATCGATCGCGGTATTTGCAAGAGTATGATCTCGTGTGGTCTGCCACTCGGTTTTCAATCGGCTGCCTATTCGATTTCGAACGTGCTGATCCAGGTGTCGGTTAATTCGTTTGGCGCCGATGTCACGACTGCTTGGGGTCTATCTGGGCGCCTGGATGGCATTATCTGGATGGTGACCGAGGCGCTCGGCGTATCGATCACTACGTTCTCGGCGCAGAACTTTGGCGCGCGCAATTACGAGCGCATGCGCAAGGGCTACCATACGTCGCTCGTGCTGTCGTTTATGCTCATTGGTGGCCTGTCTGCCGTGCTGCTGGTGTTCTCGGGTCCGCTGTCGCGTTTGTTTGTCGACGATGCTTCGATTTCGGCGTACACCACGACCATCCTCCATTTCATTGCGCCGTTCTATGCGATTTTCTCGATTATCGAGAACGCCTCGGGTTCCATCCGCGGTGCCGGCGTGAGCTTGCAGCCGATGCTGCTCACGATTTTTGGCACCGTCGTGCTCAGGGTGATCTGGGTGTTTGCGATTATGCCGTTCGATCCGTCGCTTGAGCACCTGCTGCTGGTCTACCCCGTAACCTGGCTCATCACCGCCACGATGTTCACCATCTACCACCACAGCGGCAACTGGCTAGGCCGCGCCACCGCCTAGCTCATCCGTCGGGTTCCCCTGATAAGTTGCGATGAAATAGTTCCTGAAAAGCCCTTGCGGACCGTCAAACAAGTTCTATTCCACCGCAACTTCCTTATGAGCTGTAGGTGTTGGCGGAAAACGAATCAATTGGTAGCAAGCCGCGGCCGGTGAGCACGAGTTCCGTGGTGGCGGGCTTTATCGCGATCAGCGCTTCGACATCCTCGCGCGTTACAAAGCCGCGGCGCATCGCTTCGCCGAGTTCGTCCAGGATGAGCACATCGACCTGCGAGATCTGCTCGTGTGCTAGCTCCAGAATCTGTGCCGCGCAGGCCTCGGGCGTGTCGCGGTCGGCCTGTACGATGCGCAGACCCAAACGGGGCGCCGCACCATGCTCGGCGCAGTGCAGTTTCTTGGCAAACTGCAGCATAAGCACGTCGAGTCCGTAGCCCGTCGCGCGCAAGGCGAGCCCCAGCGCAGCCGTCGTCTTGCCCTTGCCGTCGCCTGTATAGATTTGAACCTTGCCGACTTACAGTGATGCCATCTCTGTCCTTTCGTGCCCGGCGTCGGTTTATCGCCGTCCGGGTTGGGTATTCTAGAAAGCATTATCAACCCCAGTAGATGGAGTTCAAGCAGATGGAGATGGATGACAACAAGCGTAGACGGAATATGATCCTCTACGTGCTCATCGCCTTCGTCGTCTACCTCGTGCTCTCGACCGTTCTGTTCCCCAACATCGGTCACACGCAGCAGATTACGAAGACCGATTACTCGACGTTTGTGAAAGCGCTCGATAAGAAGAGTGTCGACAAGGTCGAGTACAACACGGACGATTACTCGATTTATTACACCAAGAAGGGCGAGGACGAGAACATCGCCTATAAGACGACCGGTGTGCCGAACGATGCGGGCTTTACCGATCGCGTGCTTGAGTCTGGCGCTTCGCTGGAGTCGGTCGTTCCCGATAAGAACTCGGGTTTGATGACCTACTACCTGCTCACACTCATTCTTCCCATGGCGATTTTCTTCCTCATCGGTTGGTGGCTCAACCGCCGCATGAAGAAGGCTATGGGCGATGACGGCCCGTCGATGAACTTTGGCGGCGGCGGTTTTGGCGGCGGCGGACTGGGTAAGTCCGGCGCGCGCGTGATCGCCTCCAAGGACGTGGGCGTGACCTTTAAGGACGTCGCCGGCCAGGAAGAGGCCAAGGAGTCTCTCAAGGAGGTCGTCGACTTTCTGGAGAAGCCGCAGCGCTACGAGGAGATCGGCGCCAAGCTGCCGCGCGGTGCTCTCCTTGTTGGCCCTCCGGGTACCGGTAAGACCCTGCTTGCCAAGGCTGTTGCCGGCGAGGCCGGTGTTCCGTTCTTTAGCATTTCGGGCTCTGAGTTCGTTGAGATGTTTGTTGGTCGCGGCGCTGCTAAGGTTCGTGACCTGTTTAAGCAGGCCAAGGAAAAGGCCCCGTGTATCGTCTTTATCGATGAGATCGATACCATCGGTAAGAAGCGCGATGGCGGCGGCTTTAGCGGCAACGACGAGCGCGAGCAGACGCTCAATCAGTTGCTGACCGAGATGGATGGCTTCGATAACCACAAGGGTATCGTTGTCCTTGCCGCAACCAACCGTCCCGACAGTCTCGATCCCGCTCTACTGCGCCCCGGTCGTTTTGACCGCCGCATCCCCGTTGAGCTGCCCGATCTGACCGGCCGCAAGAACATCCTCGAGCTGCATGCCAAGAGCGTGAAGACCGAGCCGCCGATCGACCTGACCGCGATTGCCCGCGCCACGCCCGGTGCCTCGGGCGCCGACCTGGCCAATATCATCAACGAGGGCGCCCTGCGCGCCGTTCGCGAGGGTCGCAAGCGTGCAACCCAGGACGACTTCGAGGAGTCGGTGGAGGTCGTCATTGCCGGTCAACAGCGTAAGTCCACGGTGCTGTCCGACCACGAGAAGCAGGTCGTTTCTTATCACGAGATCGGCCATGCCATCGTCGCTGCCCGCCAGAAGGGCTCTGCGCCGGTCACGAAGATCACCATCGTGCCGCGCACGAGCGGTGCTCTTGGTTATACCATGCAGGTCGAGGAGGACGAGCGCTTCCTGACGACGCGCCAGGAGGTCTTGGACAAGCTCGCTGTCTATTGCGGTGGCCGCGCAGCCGAGGAGCTCATCTTTGGTGAGATGACGACCGGCGCCGCCAACGATATCGAGCAGGCCACCAAGCTCGCCCGTAATATGGTGACGCGCTTTGGTATGTCCGACGAGTTTGGCATGATGGCGCTCGGTACCGTGCAGAACGCGTATCTCAATCAGGACACGTCGCTCACCTGCGCCCCCGGTACGGCCGAGCGCGTGGACGCGATTGTCGCCAAGCTGATCGAGGATGCGCACGACCGCGCTTTGCAGATTCTGAAGGAGAACAAGTTTAAGCTCCACGAGCTGGCTCGTTATCTGTATAAGAAGGAGACCATCACGGGCGAGGAGTTCATGAACCTCCTCACGCGCGAGAATCCGCTGATGCCCAAGCAACAGTAATACTAGTTGCGCAGTGTCAATCGCCCCATTTGAGTGTCCATCTCAAATGGGGCGTTTTGCGTGGGGAGTGTTGTATATGAAGATCGTGGTGAGCGCCTGTTTAATGGGCGAGAGCTGCAAGTATAACGGGCTCGACAACTATCATCGAGAGCTGATCGAGGCTTGCGAGCGCACGGGGACCGAGGTCCTCTTGGTGTGCCCTGAGGTCTTTGGCGGCCTGCCCACGCCGCGCAAGCCGTCCGAGATTGTGAACGGCGAGGTCCGTACCTGCGGGGGTACCTCGGTCGATCGCGAGTTTCGCCTGGGTGCCCAACGCGCGCTCAATATGTGCGAGCAGGCGGGTGGGCCGTCCGAGATTTCCGCGTGCATTTTGCAGGATCGTAGTCCGTCGTGCGGCGTGGGCCATATCTACGACGGATCCTTCAGCGGCACGCTCACAACGGGTAACGGTGTCTTCGTTGACCTGCTCCTGCGCCACGGCTACCGCGTGATCCCGGCAAGCGAATTCGACTCGAGCATGTTACAGCAATAAAAAACCGCCACAAAGGAACCGTCCCCTTTGTGGCGGTTTTGGTCGGTTAGGCCAGGATAGAGTGGCCGTAGGCGTTGGCGGCCTTGATGGCGGCGGCGAACTTTTCGTCGGTGAAGGGCTCAGGGTTGCCCTGCTTCCACTCGTTGGTGGCGTGCGCGTATTCGCACAGGGCAGGGATGTCGGCCTCGGAAAGCCCGACCTGCTCAAGCGTCACGGTCAGGCCCATCTGCTTGTTAAAGGCGGCGTAGCGCACAAGGTTCTCGGTATCGCCCGTATAGGCAAACAGGACGAGCACGCCCAAGCTCACGACCTCGCCGTGCAGATAGGTTCCCTCGCGCGCAATGCTGCACGTCGCATTGTAGAACGCGTGCGCCACGCTCGAGTTGTAGTAGTAATCGTTTTGGTTGGTCAGGTTCGAGACATAGCCTGTGTTGACCACGATGTCGAGCGCGATCTGCTTTACGGCCTCGGTCGACAGGTCTTGGCGCACGTCCTCAAGACCCTGGACGCCATAGGTAAACAGCGGCTCGGAGCAGGTGTGGGCGAGTGCCAGGCCAAGACCGGCGGTGTGCTCCAAATTACCGGCGCTCGTGGCGTACTCGACCTCGGGCTGCTTAGACAGGGCATCGCCCACGCCGGCCCAGAAGTACTCTGCCGGTGCCTCGGCGATGATCTTGGGGTTGATGAAGATGTGCGCCGGTCGGTTGGGGTACGAATAGCCCTCGAGCGAGCCATCGTCATTGTAGACAACGGCAATGGCGGTCGCGGCCGAGCAGTTGGAGCAAATCGTCGGTACGGTAAAGACGATCTTCTTGAGCTCGATGGCTGCGGTCTTCACGGTGTCGAGCGCCTTGCCGCCGCCGCATGCGATGAGCACGTCGGCTTCCTGGCAGGCAGGGGAGTTCACGACCTTGGCGATATTGGCACGCGTACTGTTGGTGCCATAGACGCGCGTCTCCAGGACCTCGACATCGGTACCTTCAAGTGCCGCCTCGATTCCCGGCAGCGCCGCAGCCAGGGCTCGCTTGCCGCCGATGATGGCGACCTTGGTCGCTCCGTACTCTGCCAGTGCGGCGGGCAACTCGGTAAAACAATCCTCGCCAACGGTGTAGTCGCTCATTCCAATCGTGCGCATAGCAACCTTCTTTCGTTCGATAAAGTGCTTTCAGGTATTTTGCTCCAAGAGAAGGTCCACAGCCGCGAGAAATTTCGAACGTATAAAACCAGTGTTGAGGGTTTTTCGCCGGCGCTGAACGTGCTAGCATACTCCGCATAAGCGTTGATGGGGACGAGTAGTCGGCCGTCCGCATGCTACAGAGAGCGGGGAGCGCTGAGAACCCGTGCATGCGACCGATGAAAATCACCCCGGAGCTGCGGTCCCAACGGACGTGCCGCGCAGGTTCGTCTTAGTAGACATCGCCGAGATGGTCGTCGATACAGACCAGCCGAGTAACGGATGCGAGCGCGCGGCGACGCGAGCGAGGGCATCTAAGCTGGGTGGTTAAGCGAAGAGCTTTTACGGACAGACTGTCCGTTTTGTGGCGCTTCGTCCCAGCTTGTAGGGACGGGCGCTTTTTGGTGCCCAGAGGGCGTGCGCGCCCATGACAAGAAAGGGGTACCGTGGCAAACGAGTACAAGCAGACGATGAATCTGCCCAAAACCGGATTTCCCATGCGTGCCGGTCTTTCCAAGTCCGAGCCAAAGCGACTCAAGGACTGGCAGGACAACAAGGTCTACGAGCAAGTTCTAAAGAAGAACGAGGGTCACAAGAAGTTCGTGCTGCACGACGGCCCTCCGTACGCCAACGGCCCGATCCACATCGGCCACGCCATGAACAAGATCTCCAAGGACATGATCAACCGTTACTGGATGATGCAGGGCTATGAGGTTCCCTATGTTCCCGGTTGGGACTGCCACGGTCAGCCGATCGAACATAAGGTCGAGGAGAAGCTCGGCACCGAGAAGTTCAACCAGACCTCCACGGCTAAGATCCGCGAGCTTTGCAACAAGTTCGCTGTCGAGAACATCGAGCTCCAGAAGGCTGGCTTCCGTCGCCTTGGCGTGCTTGGCGACTGGGACAACCCGTATCTGACGCTCTATCACCAGCATGACGCCGCCGACATTGAGGTCTTCAAGGCCATGTTCGACAGGGGCATGATCTATCGCGGCCACAAGCCCGTCCACTGGTGCAAGCACTGCCACACCGCGCTGGCCGAGGCTGAGATCGAGTACTCCGACGAGACGAGCCCGTCCATCTTCGTGCGCTTCGAGATGACTTCCAAGCCCGCCGGTCTCGAGAACTTCGACGGCCCGGTCGACTTTATCATCTGGACGACCACGCCGTGGACCATCCCCTCCGACCAGGCAGTTTCCCTCAAGCCCGGCGCCGCCTACGTCGCCGTTGAGCACGACGGCCGCGCCGAGGTCATGCTCGAGGACCTGGCTCCTAAGTGCTGCGAGGAGTTTGGCTGGGAGTACACTCCGGTTATGGTCGACGGCAAGCCCTATGTGGTTCCCGCCGAGACCTTCCACCACATCCACTACAAGCAGCCGATCTTCGACGGTGTCGAGGGCGTGGCGCTGCTGGCCGATTACGTCGGTGTCGATGACGGTACCGGTATTGTCCACAACTCGCCCGGCCACGGCGTCGACGACTACTTTGCCTGCCTCAAGGAGGGCATCACCGACATCTGCATGCCGGTCGATGACGACGGCAAGTTCTACACCGGCGAGGAGTTTGGCACCGGTGGCCCCTTCAGCGGTATGGACACCGATGAGGCCAACCCGCACATCATCGAGTTCCTGCGCGAGCGCGGTACCCTAGTCCTCGAGAAGAAGATCACGCACAGCTATCCGCACTGCTGGCGTTGCAAGCACCCGGTGCTCTTCCGTGCTACCGACCAGTGGTTTGTCTCGATGGACAAGACCGGTTTGCGCGAGCAGGCTGGCAAAGAGGTCCGCGAGAACGTCAAGTGGTATCCGGCCCACGCGGCCAACCGCATCGGCGCCATGGTCGAGCAGCGTCCCGACTGGTGCATCAGCCGTCAGCGCAACTGGGGCGTGCCTATCCCCAGCTACACTTGCGCCGACTGCGGCGAGAAGGTCATGAACGACGCCACGCTCGACGCCGTCATCAAGCTCTTCCACGAGAAGGGCTCCGACGCCTGGTTCACCGACGCTCCCGAGAGTTACCTGGGCGAGGCGTGCGTCTGCCCCAAGTGCGGTGGCCATCACCTCAAGGCCGATAAGGACATCCTCGACGTGTGGTGGGATTCCGGCGTCTCCTGGAAGGCCGTCTGCGAGTACCGTCCCGAGCTGGAGTATCCGGCGGACGTGTATCTCGAGGGTTCCGACCAGCACCGCGGCTGGTTCCAGAGCTCGTTGCTCACCTCGGTGGGCGCCAACGGCCACGCTCCGTACAAGGCGGTCGTCTCGCAGGGCTTCACCCTCGACGGCCAGGGCCGCAAGATGTCCAAGTCGCTCGGTAACGTCATCGACCCCAACAAGGTCTGCGACGAGATGGGCGCCGACATCATCCGCCTGTGGGTCGCCTCGGTCGACACCAGCTCCGACGTGTCTATCGACCACGAGATCCTCGCTCGTACGTCCGATGCCTACCGTCGTTTCCGCAACACGCTGCGCTTCCTGCTCTCCGAGCTCGAGGGCCAGTTTGAGCCCGAGACCGACGGCGTCGCCTTTGCCGACCTGCTGCCGCTCGATAAGCTCATGGTTGCCCGCCTGACCCAGGTCCAGGCCGAGGTCGACGACGCTTACGCCAGCTACGAGTTCCCGCGCGCTTACCGTGCGCTTTACGACTTCGTGGTTACCGAGCTCTCCAACGTGTACCTCGACGCCCTGAAGGACCGTCTGTACTGCGAGAAGCCCGGCTCGCTCGAGCGCCGCAGCGCTCAGACCGTGCTCGCCGAGCTCTTCTCGATGCTCATGCGCGACCTGCAGCCGATCCTGTCCTATACCGTCGACGAGGCCATGGCATATGCGCCCGCCGGCTGCGTCGATCACCAGAAGTACGCCGCGCTGCTCGATTGGTACAAGTCGCCCATCACGGTCGACGAGGCCAATGAGTTTGAGGGCGTGCTCGAGGCTTCGCTCGAGCTCCGTAGCGCCGTGACCAAGGCCCTTGAGGATGCCCGTTCTGCCGGCACCTTCACTAAGAGCCAGCAGGTCCGCGTCAAGGCGGTCGTTCCCGCCGAGATGTACGCGCTGCTGACCGGTGATAAGGCCGTCGACCTGGCCGAGTTCTACATCGTCTCCGATGTTGAGCTGACCCAGGGCGAGGAACTCTCCGTTGCCATTGAAGCTGCCGAGGGCGAGTGCTGCGACCGTTGCTGGAACTACCGCACCACCGTTGGCGAGTACAACGGCCACGCTCATATCTGTAAGCGCTGCGCTGACGCGCTGTAGGTTACGGCGTTCGTAGAACGCCGTAACCTACCGACGCTGCAAACGCCCCTAAGCGGCAATCTGACGTTCAATCGTCGGTCGCGTACGAAAGTACGCTTCCCTCCTCTTTCACGTCACCTTGCTCGCTTAGGGACGTTTTCGCTGTTGGTGACGGCAACGCGGCTTTTCCATTGTTGGAACTAGAGCCTTCTCTTTCGACCTGTGCTCTTAGTCGAAAGCTATTTAGCGACATTCCGTTATTCGGAATGTCGCTTTTGTTTTGTGCTGGTTATTTCGCTTGCGTTGGTGGATATGTCGTGCGCTCTGCGTATGGCAATATAAGATGGTTAATTGCGTTCAACGGAATTCGATTGTTCTGAGGGCAGGGGATTGATTTGGGTCGTACTGGGGATATGACGCCGCCTTTGGGTTGGCGGTTGGGTGTTGCTGGCGGGGTGGCGCTCGTTGTGCTGTTTGTTGACCAGTTGACCAAGCTTGCGGTTCGTGCCATGGGCGACGCACTGCATGTGACCGTCATCCCCGGCGTGATCGACTTCCTGTTTGTCCGCAATATTGGCGCTGCCTTTAGCATGGGCGAGGGGCATGGCATCGCGTTTGCCGTGCTGGCGTTGGCGGTCATTGTCGCTATTGCCGTGTACCTCGTTCGTGCACCCCAGCTCGCCCATCTTGAGGTTGTGGGCATGGCGATGGTTGCGGGCGGTGCTATCGGCAACGCTATCGATCGTTTGGCCTTTGGCTTCGTGACCGATTTTATTGCCACCACCTTCATCGACTTTCCCGTCTTCAATGTGGCCGATATCGGCATTACGGTCGGTGTTGTGCTGGCGCTTATCGGTTACATGTTCTTGAGTCCCGCCGCTCGCGAGGTCGATGCGACTGCTGAGCTCAATGCCCGTGATGAGGCCCGCGCCAAGCGCAAAGCCAAGCAGCGTGGGGAGCGTGCCCGCAAGATTCGCGAAAGGAATGAGCGTTAATGGCCGACATCCATATTCTTGTTGCCGACGATTGCTCTGGCCAGCGTCTCGACGCCTTTCTGGGTGCCAACGACGGCTGCCCCACGCGCTCTGCCTGCGCGCATCTGATCGAGGGAGGCGCCGTTGCCGTCAACGGTGAGATTTGTCTCTCTAAAAAGTACGCCGTACGCGCCGGCGATCGCATCTCGGTCGACTTGCCCGAGCCGCACGACCCGACCGATGTGATTCCCGAGGCCATTCCCCTCGATATCCGCTACGAGGACGACTACCTTATCGTGCTCTCCAAGCAGCGGGGCCTGGTGTGCCATCCCGCCCATGGCCACGAGAGCGGCACCCTTGCGAACGCTCTGGTCTACCACTGCGGTATCGATCATCTTGGTACCGTGCAGGGTGAGGACCGCCCCGGCATCGTGCATCGCCTGGATCGCGATACCTCGGGCCTTATGCTCGCGGCAAAAGACGACGACACCCAGCGCGCGCTTCAAAATCTCATTCGCACGCGTACGCTCGACCGCCGCTATATCACGCTTGTCCACGGGCACATCGCCATGGACGAGGGCACCATCAATACCGGTATCGCCCGTTCTACGCGCGACCGCGTCAAGATGGCGGTTTCGGACGACCCCTTTGCCCGTCAGGCCATTACGACCTTTAAAGTCCTCGAGCGCTTTGATTCCACGCGCTTTGACGATGGTTATACGCTCGTTGAGTGCCATCTGTTTACCGGTCGCACGCACCAGATTCGCGTGCATATGCGTCATATCAACCACGCCTGCGTGGGCGATCCACTCTACGGCAAGTGCGATGCGCGCGCCGACCAGGGCCTGACCAGGCAGTTCCTTCATTCCTGGCGCGTGGCGTTCGACCATCCCGTGACGGGGGAGCGCATTGAGTGCCGCGACGAGTTGCCGTGGGATCTCGCTGCTGTTCTCGACGATCTGGCTCCGCGCTCGCTCGGTCGCACGGCCGTTGGAGATGAAATCGTTCCGCAGCTCGGTCTTCTCGAAGCCTAGCCAGTATTAGGTGGTTTCTTGAACTCGGTAAGCCTGCGGTAAGATATACGATTGTTTACGTTACGCGTTGCTGGGAGCCTGCATGCTCGCCTTTTTACAAACCAACACACCCATCGTGATCTTCAACCAGATTGTCGTCACGCTGCTCACGGTCTGCTTTCTGTACCAGGTGGTCTTCTTTGTCATTGGCGCTCTTCGTGGCGAGGTCGCGCCTCCCAAGGCCAAAAAACTCCATCGCTATGCCTTTTTTATCGCGGCGCATAATGAGGAGGCCGTGATCGCCAACCTCGTTCGCTCCATCAAGGACCAGGATTATCCGTCCGAGCTCATCGAGGTTTTCGTGGTCGCCGATGCCTGCACCGACAACACGGCGCAGCTCGCGCGCGAGGCCGGTGCCATTGTTTACGAGCGCAATGACCTGGCCCGCAAGGGCAAGAGCTGGGTCATGGACTTTGGCTTCGACCGCATTCTCAACGAGTATCCCGACACGTTTGAGGGCTACTTTATCTTCGATGCCGATAACGTTATCTCCCGCGATTACGTATCCAAGATGAACGATGCTTTTGACCAGGGCTTTCATGTGGTCACGAGCTATCGTAACTCCAAGAACTTCGGCAGCTCGTGGATCTCGGCGGCTAATGCTACGTGGTATCTGCGCGAGGCGCGCTTTCTCAACAACGCGCGCAACATCTGCAAGACGTCTTGCGCCGTCTCAGGTTCGGGCTACCTCATCTCCGCCAGTGTTATCGAGGGCATGCACGGTTGGCAGTTCCACACGCTGACTGAGGACATTCAGTTCACCACGTTCTGCGCCATCCACGGCATTCGCATTGGCTATGCACCGGCGGAGTTCTTTGACGAACAGCCCGTGACGTTTAAGGCGTCCTGGAAACAGCGCATGCGTTGGACCAAGGGCTTCTACCAGGTGTTCTTTACTTACGGTAAGCACCTGATCAAGTCGACCTTCCGCTACCATCGCTTTGCCGCCTACGACATGTTCATGACGATCGCCCCGGGTATGCTGCTGTCGCTCATCTCGATGCTCGCCAATGCGACGTTCCTGATCGTGGGTGGACTCTCGCACGGCTTTTTGGCTACCGAGGTTGAGATGCAGGCGTGCGCCGCTTCGCTCATTTTGACCTTCGCCATGATGTATCAGACGTTCTTTATCCTGGCACTGCTCACGACCATCTTTGAGTACAAGCATATTCACTGCGCGCAAAAGTGGCGTCTTGTGACTAACCTGTTTACCTTCCCGATCTTTATGTTCAGTTATATCCCCATTACGGTGGCTGCTCTGTTCTTGAAGGTTGACTGGGTGCCGACGCAGCACGCCGTGAGTGTTACCCTCGACGAGGTCATGCAAGGCGCCAAATAACCATGATCAAAACCATCACAAAGGGGACAGGCACCTTTGTGGTGGTTTTTGCGTTTGAGCTGCTGCCCAAGGAGGTGTTCGATGTTCTATATCCCGTTTTGGATTTGCATCTTTGCCGGCGCGGCGATTGATGCCCGTGAGCGACGGTTTCCCAATCAGCTTGCCGGCGCGTGTGCCGTGGCTGCGCTTGCAGGCGTTTGGCTCGACAGGGGCGTTAACACAGCCCTTGACCACGCTGGTCTTGCGGTTATCGTCTACCTTGCCCTTGTGCTTGCTGAGTCGCTCTGGCGTCGTGTTCGCCACGCCCCTGGCATTGGCATGGGGGACGCCAAGGCGCTCTTTGCCCTTTGCACCCTCGATCCCCTGGGTGGTGTCGTCGCGTTTGCGGTTGCGCTCCTGACCCTTGCCGCCGCTTGTCTCATTGCAAAATCGCGCTCCCTGCCTTTGCTGCCGTTTTTGGTGCCTATATTTGCCATAATCGAGGTCGTGGGCTGCACTTTGTAACCGATTGCGCATCCTTTTTAAGGAGCATGCCATGGAATCTAATCAAGAAACGGCCGTCATTAAGGCGCGCATGGACCGTATTCCCTCGGCGTTGTCGCCCGAGCTTGTCGAGCGCATTGCCGCCGATCGTGCTTCGGGCTATGTCAACCCGTATCGTTGCAACGACGATCAGGTCATTCGTCGTATTGATCGCGCTGCCGACAAAGGCACGCTTATGCGTCCGGCGTTTATGCGCGATACCGAAAAGATACTTCATCTTCCGGCGTACACCCGTTATGCAGGTAAAACGCAGGTCTTTAGCTTCCGTAGCAATGACGATCTGTCACGCCGCGGTTTGCACGTGCAGCTTGTCTCGCGCATTGCGCGCGATATCGGTCGCGCCCTGGGGCTCAATTGCGATCTGATCGAGGCGATTGGCCTGGGTCACGACTTGGGACACACGCCTTTCGGCCATGCCGGCGAGCGCTTCCTCAACGATATCTATCATGAGCGTACGGGGCGTTATTTTTTCCATAACGTGCAGTCGGTCCGCGTGCTCGACGCACTGTACGGCCGCAACGTGTCGCTTCAGACGCTCGATGGCGTGCTATGCCATAACGGCGAGTACGAGCAGCGTGTGTTTGAGCTCTCGGACATGAGCTCCTTTGACCAGTTTGACCAGACGGTTGAGGATTGCATTGCCACGGGCTATAGCGCAATTGGGCATCTGCGTCCCATGACGCTCGAGGGCTGCGTCGTTCGCATCTCGGATATTCTTGCCTACGTCGGTCGTGACCGTCAGGATGCGATCGCGGCGGGCCTGCTGTCACCCGACGCTTTTGATGATGGCCGGGGCGGTGCCTACAACAGTTGGATCCTTACGCACGCTTCCATCGATATCGTTGAGCACAGCTATGGTAAGCCGCGCATCGAGATGAGCGAGGACCTGTTTGAGGAAATCCGCCGAGCCAAGCGCGAGAACTACGAGAAGATCTATAGCAAGGGCGGTATCGAAGGCGATTCCGAGGTGGAGCTGCGCGAGGCGTTCGAAAAGCTCTACGACCGTTGCCTGCGGGATCTAAACAGTGGTGACGAGTCCTCTTACATCTTTAAGCACCATATTTCGCGCATTGAGCAGCAGCTTTCCTACTACGATCGCACCTATGCCTGGCAGGACGACAAGGATCAAGCCGTGGTGGATTATATCGCGAGCATGACGGACGGTTATTTCTGCGAACTCACGAGCAAGTTGTTTCCGGGATTGAAGTTTCCGCACCGTACCTATATTAACGAACGGTAGTTCGTATATATTCGGTATACTGTTAGGGGAAAACGTTTTTGATTGATGCACGGGATGGCTATGGACGACCTTTTTTCTTCTTCGACGCGCGAGCGTTCCTTTCAGAATGCGCCGCTTGCGGTGCGCATGCGCCCCAATTCGCTCGACGAGTACGTGGGTCAGCAAAAGGCCGTCGGTAAGGGCTCGTGGCTGCGTGCTGCGATTGAGCACGATGTGCTGTCGAGCGTGATACTGTACGGGCCGGCCGGTACGGGCAAGACGACGCTGGCCCACATTATCGCTAACCATACCAAGAGCGAGTTTGTCGAGGTCAGTGCCGTGACGGGTACCGTGAAGGACCTGCGTCGCGTGATTGACGAGGCCAAGACGCGCCTGAATACGTACGACCGTCGCACCATTCTTTTCATCGACGAGATTCACCGCTTCTCCAAGTCGCAGCAGGATGCCCTGCTGCATGCAGTTGAGAACCGTACCGTCATTATGATTGGCGCCACGACGGAGAACCCGTACTTCGAGGTCAACTCGGCACTGTTGTCGCGTGGGCGTGTGGTGGAGCTTGAGCATCTGAAGGATAAGGATATCGCCACGCTTATTGAACGTGCGCTTGAGGCACCGCAGGGCTTGAATGGAAAGTTCTCGGCCGATGTTGATACGGTCAAGACCATTTGTACGCTGGCTGCGGGTGATGCACGCTCGGCCCTGACGACACTTGAGCTGGCGAGCGAGATTGCCGTTACGCGTCCCGATACCGAGGGGACGCCAGCGCCGGCGGCGGGGGAGCGCTATCCCATCACCGTGGATGACGTAAAGATTGCCAACCCGCGTCGCGGCTTTACGTATGACAAAAACGGCGACATGCACTACGACATCATCAGTGCGTTCATCAAGTCCATGCGTGGCAGCGATCCAGATGCCACCGTCTATTGGCTTGCCCGAATGATCGATGCGGGGGAGGATCCTAAGTTTATCGCCCGTCGCATTATGATTCATGCTTCTGAGGACGTCGGCAACGCCGATCCGCAGGCGCTTTTGGTGGCACATGCCGCGTTTAAGTCTGCCGAGGTCATTGGCTATCCCGAGTGCCGTATTAACCTCGCGCAGGCTGCGCTCTATGTTTGTTTGGCGCCTAAGTCCAATGCCTGTGAGGCGTCCATTGATGCGGCACTGGCCGATATCCATTCTAGTGGCCTTCGTGAGGTGCCCAGCTATCTGCGCGATCGTCACCGCCCTGGTAGCGATGAGTACGGCGTGTACAAGTATCCGCACGATTATCCCGAAGGCTGGGTCGATCAGCGCTACTTGCCCGAAGGCCTGGAGCGTGGTGCCTTTTGGCAGCCTGCCGGCCGCGGCTGGGAAGAGTGGCGCGTAGAGCAAAGCGAACGTGACCGCAGCGGGAATTCACCGAAGTAGCTGCTGATAATTTTGTCCCACGTTGCTGCTCTTGGCATGTTCGGTCCCCTTTGGGGTACCATGAAAAGCGTCTGTATTTCGATTCTTCCGGGAGGCTTGTATGAGTCCCATTCAAATCGCCTTGCTGCTGCTCGCCGTTGCCGGCGTGTGGGCCATCGCTGAGCTCGCGCTTACCCTGCGCAAGACCCGCAATGTTGTCGACTCGCTCGATAAGACCGTGAACGACCTCAACAACACCATCGCCGAGGCTCAGCCTGTGGTGGCAAAGCTCGATGGCGCTGTCGATGAGCTTACGCCGGCGCTTGCCCAGATGGAGCCGCTCCTCAAGTCGAGCAAGACCGCCGTCGACGCCCTTACCTCCAATCTCGTAGAGGTCGAAGCCGTGGTTCGCGATATTTCCGAGGTCACCGGCAGTATGGCCGAGGCCAGCAATGCCGTGTCGAGTGTGACCGACTCCGCTGCCGGTGCCGTGCAGAAACTCTTTAACAAGGTGAAGACTCCCGCGGCCGACGCCGAGCGCAAGCTTTCCGCTGCCGAAGAAGCCGAGCAGCCGACCGAGCGTGTCCTGATTGGCGAAGCCGGGGACGAGGTCGCCGAAGGCGACGATGATGGTCAGAAGCCTGCTGGAAAGCCGACTCAGTATTACACCTACACCCCCGCCCAGACCTCCGAGGAGTCCTGCGATGAGTAGCGAAGCAACCTGCCCCATTACGCTGACCGTTGCCGGTGACCCGCGTCTCGCTCGCCTTGTGCGCATGACGGCAGCCAACGTTGGTGCCCTGTGCTCTATGTCTGTCGATCGCATTGAGGACATCCGCATGGCTGCCGAGGAGGCTTTCATTTTTGGTTGCACCGCGGTCGACTGCGACGACATCACCATCAAATTCGATGTCGATGAGACCCACGTTGGGATGACTATTACCTTTGGCGATCAGGCTACGGTCGATGAAGACGACCAGGCTGCGGTGTATGCCGAGCTCATCCTCGCGAGCGTGTGCGACTCCTACGAAAAGACTGCGGCGCCCCTGGCGCTTTCCCTCGACCTCAAGGCGGATATCTAATATGACCGAACGTTCCCGGAGCGGCAAGACCGCTTGGGACAAGGAGAAAACCCGCGAGCTGTTTCGTCGTTACAAGGAGACCGGTGATCCGGACGCCCGCGAGCAGCTCGTCATGTCCCATATGAATCTGGTAAGGTTTCTTGCCAACAAATTTAAGAATCGCGGCGAGCCGCTCGACGACCTCATGCAGGTCGGCTATCTCGGTTTGCTCAAGGCTATCGACCGCTTTGACCCCGAGCGCGGGCTCGAGTTCACGACGTTTGCAACACCCACTATCCTGGGCGAGATCAAACGCCATTTCCGCGACAAGGGCTGGAGTGTGCGCGTTCCGCGTCGCCTGCAGGAGCTCTCTGCCAAGGTCAACCAGGCTACTGACAAACTTACCAACGAGCTGCAGCGTTCGCCCAAGGTTGAGGAGATCGCTGAGTATCTAGATGTGACTGTCGATGAGGTCCTCGAGGCTATGGAATCGTCTTCGGCCTATACCTCGGTGCCCATCGAGGCTCCTGGTGCGTCCGATTCCGACGATGCTCCCTCGATTCTCGACCGTTACGCCGACGACGACAACGAGCTCGACTTTACCGATGACCGCCTAGTGATCGAGGAAGCCATCCGGGATTTTTCGCCGCGCGAGCGCGAGGTGATCGAGCTGCGCTTTGTGAAGGGCATGACCCAGATCGAGATCGCCAAGAAACTGGGTATTTCTCAGGTGCAGGTTTCGCGTCTGCTGCGCCGCACGCTTAAGAAGATTCAGGATAAGATCGACCCCGACGGAGTGATGATTCGTTCATGAGTGAGCACCCCCAACGAACCGATCGTGTGCTGCGCGACACCCGCATTCTGACGCTGCGCATTTGGGCTGTTGTCGGCTGCATTGTTATTGCTGCTGTCATCTTTAACCTTATGGGCATCCTGGCACCGGTTATTGAGTTTCTTGCCGTCGGCTCCATCATTGCTTTTGTGATGTCCCCGATCACCAACTGGCTCGAGCACCATGGCGTGAATCGCGGCATCGGTTCGCTTATCGCGCTTATTGTTGTTGTTGCCGTGCTCGTCGGTGTCGTTTGCATCTTGTCGCCGATTCTCTTTGGTCAGATCATGGAAGTCCTGAGCCGTCTGCCCGAGCAGCTTCGTGTTGCGGGTGGCGATCTCAACGAGATGATTTCGCATGCCAAGACGCTCAACAACACGCCGCTCAAGGAGTATTTGGACGATAATCTTTCGTCGCTTGTTACTGTGGCATCAAAGTACGTGTCTCAGATCGCTGCCGAGCTTGGCCGCGGTGTGTTCCCGCTCATCACCAATACGGCCTCGCAGTTGTTCGTGATCTTCCTTGGTCTGGTGCTTGCGTACTGGATGGCCTGCGACTACCCTCGCATGCACCACGAGATTTGCACCATCATCGGTCAGGAGAAGGAGACCTCGTACCGCTTTATGGTCGCCATCCTTTCTCGCTCTGTCGGCGGCTACATGCGCGGTATGGTCGTGACGTCCATCTGCGGTGGTTTCCTCGCCTTTATCGGTTTTATGATCATCGGCCATCCGTATGCGGCGCTCATGGCTATCTTTACCGGCATCATGCATTTGGTTCCAGTCGTCGGTCCTTGGGTGAGCGCAGCAATCGCCACAGTGCTCGGTTTCATGTTCAGCCCCATGTTGGCGTTATGGACGCTCGTCGTGACGATGGTCGCGCAAAACGTCACCGATAACGTGATTTCGCCTAAGGTTATGCAGAGCTCGGTGCAGGTGCATCCCATCATGAGCCTCACGGCGCTCGTTATTGGCTCGGCACTCATGGGCCCCATCGGCATGATTATTGCCATCCCGCTTTGTGCGGCCCTCAAAGGTATCTTCGTGTTCTACTTCGAGAATGAGACCGGCCGCCAGCTTGTGGCCTATGACGGCGCCGTGTTTAAGGGCACACCGTACCGCGATGCCGATGGCAACCCGGTCGCCGCCTACGACGCGCTCGGCGACGACACCTTCATTTACGAGTCCGAGCTCATCGGCAACGAGACTGCGCCCGAGGCCCAAGCGATGCCTAAGCCCGAGTTCGATAATCCTTGGATCAAGCTCTCGGGCTTGCAACCCGATGCCACGGGCTTCTTCAAGAATCCCTTCGCCAAGGACGATGACTCCAACTCGGACGACGATACCAAAACCGGCATCGACGGCTCCATGGACGATTCGGATTCTAAATAGGCCCTATTAACGTTTCTTGAAGTTGTAAATGACAATAAACGCGAGCAAAGCGATTGATAAGGGGCCGGCTACATAGAAAAAGAGAACGTCAATTACGCGTAGAGTGTAATAAGCCTTATCGCCGGACATTACTGCATACAATACGTAGCCAAATGCTGGTTGGTTTGCGTACCAGCAGGAGAAGGCCAAGAGCGCTAAAAGTGCTAGTACCAGAAGTGCATTCAGGACAAATCGTTTACTTTTCATCGATTGCTCCTTCCGGGTGATTCTTATATGTAATTCTACAGCAGTCCTTTTTCAAAGGATCGCACAGTACTGAATAACGTGCACTTTCACTGGAGGGTCGCTGTTTGGCGGCCCTCTTTTTTGCACTTGCGCGGCGGGATGGTAATATCGTTACGTTTGAACTGTTTCGATGTGAAACCGAGGAGATTCCCTCTATGAGTGCTGACTACCCGTCAATGACTACGGCCGAGATCCGCTCCAAGTTCCTCAACTTCTTTGAGGAGCGCGGTCTTAAGCTCTATCCTTCTTCGTCCCTCGTTCCCGACGATCCTTCGCTGCTGCTTGCCAACGCCGGCATGAATCAGTTTAAGGAGTACTACCAGGGCAAGAAGACCATGAAGGAGATCGGCGCGATTTCCTGCCAGAAGTGCGTCCGCACCAACGACATCGATTGCATCGGCGAGGACGGCCGTCACCTGTCCTTCTTCGAGATGCTCGGCGACTTCTCTTTTGGCGGCGTCTCCAAGGAGCAGGCTTGCGCCTGGGCCTTTGAGCTCATCACCAAGGAGTTCAAGCTGCCGCTCGACCGCCTGTACTTTACCGTTTTTACCGAGGACGACGAGACCCACGACGTGTGGCGTTCTCTGGGCGTTGCCGAGGACCACATCTCCCGCCTGGGCGAGGACGACAACTTCTGGGCCGCTGGCCCCACCGGCCCCTGCGGTCCGTGCTCCGAGATCTACTTTGACATGGGCGAGGAGGTCGGCTGCGGCAGCCCCGACTGCAAGCCTGGCTGCGACTGCGACCGCTTCCTTGAGTTCTGGAACCTCGTCTTTACCCAGTACGACCGTCAGGAGGACGGCTCCATGCCGGAGCTGCCGCACCGCAACCTCGATACGGGCATGGGCCTGGAGCGCATGGCCGCTATCATGCAGCACAAGACTGCTAACTACGACGGTGATCTGATGCAGCACCTCATCAAGCTGGGCGAGGAGATCAGCGGCAAGACCTATGACGCCGACGATTACTCCGGCGCCAGCCGTTCTCTTCGCATCATCGCCGACCACTCCCGTGCCGTCGACTTCATGATCTCTGACGGCATCCTGCCCGGTAACGAGGGTCGCGAGTACGTCCTTCGCCGCCTGCTCCGCCGCGCCGTGTTCCACGGTCGCCTGCTGGGCATCGAGGGCGCCTTCCTGACTAAGTTCATCGACGAGGTCAACGCTCAGATGGGCGAGGCCTATCCTGAGCTGCTCAAGAACGTCGCGCTCGTCAAGGGTATCGTCGCCTCCGAGGAGGAGCGCTTCTCCACGACGCTCGACTACGGTCGCGTCTACCTGGATGAGGCCCTGGCAGCGCTTGCCGAGGGTGCTGCGCTTCCGGGCGATGTTGCCTTTAAGCTGCACGACACCTTTGGTTTCCCCATCGACCTGACCGTCGAGATCGCCGGCACCGCTGGTCACGACGTCGACATGGACGGCTTCACTGCCTGCATGGAGGACCAGAAGGCCCGCGCCCGCGCCAATGCCAAGGGCGACGCCTGGGGCAGCTTCAACGACGTGTGGGTCGAGCTTTCCGACAAGGTCGCAGCGACCGAGTTCGACGGCTATGACAACGATGTGATCGAGGGCGCCAAGGTTGTCGCCATCGTGCGCAACGGCGAGTCCGTCGAGTCCGCTGCCGCCGGCGAGGACGTCGAGGTCGTGCTTGACCGCACCCCGTTCTATGCCGAGATGGGTGGCCAGCAGGGCGATGCCGGCGAGCTTTCCGCCGAGGGCGTTTCGCTGACCGTTTCCGATACCAAGAACCACAACGGCCTGTATGCTCACGTCGCCCACGTTGCCGAGGGCACGCTGACTGTCGGTGCCGCTGTTACCGCCGCGCTCGACGCCGAGCGCCGTGGCTTCTTGCGCCGCAACCACACCGCCACGCACCTGCTCGACGCCGCCCTTAAGCAGGTCCTGGGCGAGCACGTCTCCCAGGCCGGCTCGCTGGTGACGCCCGAGCACCTGCGCTTTGACTTCACGCACTTCGAGGCTCTGTCCTCTGAGCAGCTCAAGGCTGTCGAGGACCTGGTCAACCAGCAGATCTTCGCTTCCAAGCCGGTCGTGACCCGTGTCATGGGCATCGACGAGGCTAAGGCCGCCGGCGCTGTCGCTCTGTTTGGCGAGAAGTACGGCGATGTCGTCCGCGTCGTCTCCGTGGGCGCCGAGGACCAGCCGTTCTCCCGCGAGCTCTGCGGTGGCACGCACGCTGCCAACACTGCTGAGATTGGCCTGTTCAAGATCATTTCCGAGTCCTCTACGGGCTCGAATGTCCGTCGTATCGAGGCCGTGACCTCTAAGGGTGCTCTCGACTATATGGCCGACCGCCTGGCGCTCGTCGACGCCGCCGCCGCTGCGCTCAAGTGCCGCGTAGACGAGGTTCCCGCCCGCGTGGAGAACCTGCAGGCCGAGCTGCGCGAGACGTCCAATAAGCTCAAGAAGGCTCTGACCGGTGGCTCCTCCGACGCTATCTCCAGCGCCATCGAGGGCGCCGTCGAGCTCGACGGCTATAAGCTCGTTGTCGCTGAGCTCCAGGGCCTTGAGGCTGCCGACCTGCGCAACGTATGGGATACCGTGCATCAGAAGGTCGCCGGCCCTGTCGCTTGTGTCGTCGCCAGCGTGACTGAGAAGGGCACTCCGGCCCTGCTCGCTGCCGGCTCCGATGACGCCGTCAAGGCCGGTTTCCACGCCGGTAACGTGATCAAGCAGATCGCGGGTCTGGTCGACGGTCGCGGTGGCGGTCGTCCCAACATGGCCCAGGCTGGTGGCAAGAATGCTGCCGGCATCGCCGATGCCCTTGCGGCCGCTAAGACCGCGCTCGGCGCCTAAGAATCTAAGAAGTCGCTGTGGTTGCGCTCGCGCTGGACATAGGGGAG
The DNA here is from genome assembly GCA_900549745.1 of uncultured Collinsella sp. Classification (GTDB taxonomy): domain Bacteria; phylum Actinomycetota; class Coriobacteriia; order Coriobacteriales; family Coriobacteriaceae; genus Collinsella. Next base: position 74,494 of record URPJ01000006.1, read on the forward strand.
ACCAGGATTGGCATCGCCGTCTCGAGCCGTGATGGCAAGATGGCGATGCCTGTCAAGGTGCTTCCGGCTGCCGAGGTCACCGGTATGGCCAAGACGTTCCGCTACCTGGTTGAGGACTATGAGCCCGACATCCTGGTAAGCGGACGTCCCCTGACCATGGCCGGTGAGCCCGGCCCTCAGGCCGAGCGCGTTGCCGCTGTGGCGCAAAAGATTGCCGACGAGCTCGATCTTCCTTTGGAGTTTGAGGACGAGCGTCTGTCCTCGCAAGAGGCCAAGCGTATCCTGCGCGAGCAGGGACTCAACGAAAAGCAGATGAGGGGCAAGATCGACATGATTGCCGCCAGCCTGTTTTTGCAGACGTGGCTCGATCGTAAAAACGAGGAGGTTTCGCATGCCTAGTGCTTCCGATCCGCGCCAGCCGAATCGTACACAGCAGCCGGCGTCGCGCCCTGCCCAGCCTGGCCAGCGTCTGGCACAGCCGACGCAGCGCGCAGTTCAGCCTGCCGCTCGCCCGGCGCAGTCCTTCTCTCGTTCGGCCCAACCTGTTCAACGGACGGGTCAGCAGCCTTCTGCTCGTTCGGTTCAGCATTCGGCTTCTCACGCGGCTCAGCAGCCCACTGCTCGTACGGCCCAGCCTGCAGGCGGCACCCGCTTTAAGCAGCAGGCACCTACCCAGCGAACGCAGGCCCCCCAATCGCATTCGCATCACGCTCGTGGTTCGCATGGCGTTGCTCCGGCGACCCGCTCGAGCTACAACACGCATGCTCGTCGCGGTGCTCAAAAGAAAAGCTCCCCGGTGCCTATGATTATCGGTGGCGTCGTCGCCGTGTTGGCGCTTGCCGCGATCGCTTTCTTTGTCGTGCCGGCCGTCAAGGGTTTCTTTGCCGGTGAGGATACGAAGGTTACGGCTGGTCAGCAGGTTACGGTGACCATTCCCGATGGTGCTTCGGGCGATACGATCGCCTCGATTCTCTCCGAGAACCATATCGTCGAAAATCCCAAGGATTACTATGCGGCGGTGAAAAAGCTCAACGCCGATATGTCGCTCAAGCCTGGTGATTATTCGTTCACCACACTCATGGATGCGACCAAGGTTGTTCAGCAGCTCATGGAAGGCCCCAACGCGGGCTCCAATGCGCTGACTATCCCTGAGGGCTTAACGGTCGATCAAGTCGCCGACCGTGTGGCCCAGGCCTACGACAGCATCTCTAAGGAAGACTTCCTCAACCAGGCCAAGGCCTCCAACTACGTGGACGACTATAGCTTCCTTAAGGGCGCCGCTAACGACTCGCTCGAGGGTTTCTTGTTCCCCAAGACCTATTCGTTGGGTGATTCGCCGACGGCCGATGGCGTGATTCGCGCTATGCTCGATCAGTTTAAGACCGAGTACAAGTCGCTTGACTTTGCGAGCTGCGAAGCCAAGATCAAGGAACGCTACGGTGTGGAGATGTCCGACTACGACATCGTCAACTTGGCCTCTATCGTTGAGCGCGAGGGCCTCAACGCCGATCAACGTGCGCATGTGGCCTCGGTTTTCTACAACCGCCTTGCCGGCAAGCTCGATGGCCTGCGCTATCTCAATAGCGATGCGACTATGATGTATGTCACCGGTGGCGAGGTTACCGCCGACGACCTGCAGAGCGATAGTCCGTATAACACCTATAAGCATGAGGGCCTGCCGCCCACGCCCATCTGCTCTCCGTCGCTCGAGGCGCTCAAGGCCACCCTTGAGCCGACCGACTCTGATGACCTGTATTTCTACATTACGCAGGACGAGGAGTACTTCTCGCAAACCTACGAAGAGCATCAACAGTCTTGGAATTAGTATGAGGATTTTTAGCCCCAAACGTTACGTTGCCTCGGTCGATCGCATCGACCTTAATACCCTGTGGGCCGACGGCAAGCGCGCCATTCTGCTCGATCGCGATAACACCTTGGTGCCGCGAGACACCGAGCAGGTTCCCGCCGCGGTTTCCGCTTGGCTCGACGCCGCCCGCGCCAAAGGCTTTAAGCTGTGCATGGTGTCCAACAACTGGCATCGCGACCAGGTCATGAGCTCTGCGCGCGAGCTGGGACTCGAGGCCATCAGCCACGCCATGAAGCCGGCGCCGTTTGCCCTCAAGGCGGGCCTTAAGCGCCTCGGCGCCACAGCCGGCGAGGCGGTGCTGATCGGTGATCAGCTCTACACGGACGTGTGGAGCGGCAACTTCGCCGGCGTCGATACCATCCTGGTAAAGCCGCAGGCGACGCAGGACCTGTGGTATACGCAGATCTTCCGTATCTTTGAGCGCCGGGCCCTGCGCGACCTTCCCTGCGAGGAATAGGTCTCGTCATGTCCCAGCACATCAAACACGGCTGCGACCATATCTTCTTTATCGGCTTTTTGGGCGCGGGCAAGTCGACGCTTGCGCGCAACGTGGGCACCATGTTCAAGCGGCGTTTTATCGATACCGACCGTCTGGTCGTGCGCCGTTGCGGCAAGTCGGTAACCGAGATTTTTGAGACCGAGGGCGAGGATCGTTTTCGCGAGCTCGAGACCTCGGCGCTCCGTTCGCTCCAAAGCGAGCGCAGCCTGTTGGTTTCGTGCGGGGGCGGTATCGTCGAAACGCCGGTGAATATTGAACTGATGCACGAAATGGGTACGTGCGTGTACCTCGAGGGCGACTTCGAGGATTCGATTCGACAGATTCGTCGGTCCGACACGCGCCCCGATTTCCGTTCGCCCGAGCATGCTGCGCGCCTGTTTGAGCATCGCCGTCCGCTGTATCGCCAGGCCGCCGACCTTACCCTTGATATTCGCAACAAGTCCTTCGAGGACGTTTCCTACCTTTGTGCCGAGATGCTTTTGGAGCGTGGGCTGCTATGATTCGTCGTCAACTGATCAATTTCCAAAACCGCAGCGTCGATGTCCGTGTCGGATTGGGCGCGTTCGATGAGTTGTCGCGCATGTTTGCCTCGACTGTGGGCAAGCCTAAGCGCGCGATGGTCGTTTGGAACGACGCCACATCCGAGCGTTTTGGTGAGGTCGTCGAGCATGCGCTGGTCGACGCCGGTTTTGTCATGTCACAGCTTCCCCTCGAGGTTTCGCCTGCTGGTGCCACGCTTGCTGATGCCGATGCTATCTTTGGCGCCCTGACTGCCAATGGCATTACCTGTGACGATCTGGTTGTCGCCGTTGGCGATGCCGCAACCTGCTCGGTTGTTAGCTGGTGTGCCAATCAGTGGTGCGGCCGCACCGAGTGCGCGTTGCTGCCGACGACGTTCGACGCCATGCTCACGGTCGCGACGACCATGAAGCCGCTCGTCGCCTCGTCGTCGAATGCGCTTCCCGCTATCGCGTTCCGTCCTGAGCCGGGCTTGGTCGTGTGTGACCTCGACCTTGTTCGCGAGGCGGACCCCGAGTACCTCAAGCTCGGCTATGTGGTACTTGTTGGTACCATGCTTTCGAGCAGCAAGTCCCGTTGGAATCAGTTTACTGAGACCGTTCCCGAGATTCTCGCGTGTGAGGAGGTCGCGCTCGTCAATGCAGTTCAATGGTCTCAGACTGCCCGCAAGGACGTACTGATGGCCACGAACCCGAGCGCCCGCCATGCGCTCGATTTTGGCAAGACGGGGGAGCGTACTCTGCGCGCTTGCTTGGGCGATGCTGCTTCGCAGGTTCCTGCCTATCAGCTGTTATCCGAGGGCATGCGCTTTGAGGCGCGCCTAGCACATGATGCCTGCGACTTCGATATCGATTACGTCTTTGAGGTCGATGACTGCCTGGAGGACTTTGGTATCGAGGAACTTGCCTTCGATCTGGAGCCTGCCGCATATATCGAGGAGTTCCGCAAGCAGCAGTTCGCTCGCTCGAACCGCAGCATGTTGCCGCTGCCCGCGGCACTTGGCGCCATTCGTCTAACGAGCGTTGAGGACGAGGTTCTTGAGCGCCATACTCACGCCTACTTGGCTTCACGCAAAGAACTTCTCTAAGATTTATTGACATCCATTGTCTTTCGTATCATGTTGAGGGGCGGGTTTTCAATCGGTTGCGGATCGCATGCGATTCCGTCGTTCGGTTGAGACCCGTCCCGTCTATATAGAGACAACAAGAAAGGAATCTGCATGTCTGAGTTTGCTGCCGGTCCTGCCGGTCGTATCGAGCGTGTCCGTGCCCTGATGGCCGAGCGTGGCTACGACGCCATCGTGGTGCGCGACGAGGCCAACCTTCGTTGGCTTACGGGCGTGAAGGGCGTCTTCGACTACACCTTCGAGTTCCCGCACGCTGCGTTTATTACGGTCGACCAGTGCCTGTTCCACACCGACTCGCGCTACCTCAACAGCTTTGAGGAGAACACGCCCGCCGGCAGCCCTTGGGTCTACGACATGGACGAGGGTACCATTCCCGGCTGGGTCGCCGGCAAGATCGCAGCCAACAAGTGCCGTGTCTGCGCTGTCGAAGACGATATGCAGATTAACTTCTACCAGGGTATTCAGCGCGGCCTGGAGGACCGTTCCGTCGCCTGCATGCTAACGCTGATGCACGACGACATCCGCAAGATGCGCGCCATCAAGGATGCCGAGGAGATCGAGCTCATGCGCCATGCGCAGTCGATCACCGATGCCGCCTTCCAGCATATGCTCGGCTTTATTAAGCCTGGTATGACCGAGAAGCAGGTTCGCAACGAGCTCGAGAACTTTATGTTCGCCAACGGCGCCGACAGCCTGGCCTTCGGCTCCATCGTGGCGAGCGGTCCCAACACCGCCAACCCGCATGCCGTGCCGAGCGACCGCGTGATCGAGAAGGGCGATTTCGTTCTTATGGATTACGGCGCGGGCTACTGCGATTACCGCTCCGACATGACACGCACCGTCGTGATGGGCGAGCCCACGCAGGAGCAGCTCGACCTGTACGCGCTCGTGCGCCGTACACACGAGGAGTGCGTCGCCGCCATCCATCCGGGCGTCGAGGGCAACGACATCTTCAAGCTCTCTAAGAAGATCATTGGCGATGCCGGCTATGGCGATTACTACAACCATGGTCTGGGCCACGGCGTTGGTATCGACATCCACGAGCTGCCCAACTTCAACCGCAGTAAGAACACCATCGAGATCGGCTCGGTTGTCACCATGGAGCCCGGCGTCTACCTGCCCGGCGTGGGCGGCGTGCGCCTGGAGGACTACGGCGTGGTCACCGAGAACGGCTACGAGCCCTTCACCAAGACCCCGCACGACCTGCACATTATCGACTGCTAGTCTACTTCGGTAGATAGTTTGGGGCGGGGCGTCCGGATCGATTCGGACGCCCCGCGTTCTCTTTTTATGCGCTCGCCGCAGGCGCCGCCTGCAAGTGTATAATTTCTATCGTATGTAATTTGGACGCTTGTGCGTTCTGCCCATAACAAGAAAGGTCGCTATGCCTACCATTTCTACCGCCGACTTCAAGAACGGCCTCGGTCTCCGCATCAAGGACAAGGTCTACACCATCGTCGAGTTCCAGCATGTCAAGCCGGGCAAGGGCGGCGCGTTTGTGCGCTACAAGACCCGCGACATCAAGAGCGGCCGCGTCGTCGAGAACACCTGCAACGCCGGCACCAAGTTCGAGAGCGTCATGCTCACCACCCGTGAGTTCCAGTACCTCTACAACGATGGCACCGACTACATCTTCATGGACAACGAGTCCTATGAGCAGGTTCCCGTTCCCGAGGACATGGTGGGCGAGAACTCCAAGTGGCTGCGCGAGAACGACATCTGCCAGCTGCTCTTCGCCGACGATGAGCTCATGGGCGTGACCCCGCCGATGTTCATCGAGACCACCATTGTCCAAACCGACCCGGGCTTTAAGGGCGACACCGTCCAGGGTTCCACCAAGCCGGCCACGATCGACACCGGCGCTGTCATCCAGGTCCCCATGTACCTCAACGAGGGCGAGGTCATCAAGGTTGACACCCGCGACGGCAAGTTCGTCTCCCGCGTCTAGCAACCAACTTCTCTAGGAGGACTCATGCCCCAGGAAATCAAGATTGACGGCATCGGCATTTCGCCCGATGTTCTGACCGCCATCGTCTCGCGCGCCGTGTCCGATGTCGAGGGCATCGCCTCCGTTGGCGTCAAGGACCTTGCCACTAATCTTGTCTCCATGATGCTCTCGTCCAAGGCCCCGGCTTCCGAGCCGGCGGTCGAGGCCGAGGTCGTTGGCGACAAGCTCGCACTCACCGTGCGTGTCGTGGTGTTCTTTGGCTATCCGTTCAAGAAACTCGCCGAGGCCGTTCGCGCCGCCGTGGTCGCCGCCATCGATGCTCAGGTGGGCGTCGAGGTCGAGCGCGTCGACGTTTGCATTGACGGCCTCGTTTTCCCCAAGGAGTAACCTTTGAGCCTTAAGGTTTATCGCGGGCGCACGCTTGCCCGCAGTCAGGCGCTGCAGCTGCTGTTCCAGGCCGAGGCCACGGACAGTCCGCTCGAGCGCGTCCTCGAGGGCGATTTCCTGATCTCGAAGGGTCCCCTCGACCCCTATGCGCTGGAGCTTTGCCGCGGTGCCTACGAGCATATCGATCGCATCGACTGTGCCCTGCGCGCCGTCGCCAAGAACTGGGATCTTATGCGCATGCCCGGTGCCGACCGCAACCTGCTGCGTATCGCCGTCTACGAGATGCGCTTCCTCACCGACGAGGAGGTCTCGGACGCCATCGTGATCAACGAGGCCGTCGAGCTTGCCAAGGCCTATGGCACCGATCAGTCCGCGTCGTTTGTCAACGGCGTGCTGGGCAAGATCGCTCGTAGCGAGGAGCTGCCGGGTGAGGATCTGTACCAGGAGCTGCTGGCCGAAGATCGCGCTCGCGAGGAGGCGCAGGCTGCCGAGGCGGCCGCCAAGGTCGCTGCCGCTCAGGCTGCCGCCGGTGTACTTGCCGAGGATGCGGACGCTGCTGAGGCCGTCGAGGCCGACTCCGTCGAGGAGTAGCCATGCCAGAGGGTTCCGTCCGCAACTTCGATGAGATCTCGGATCGCCTGGACCAGATCATCGCTACCGTTCGCTCCAAGGATACGTCCTTGGAGCGTTCGCTCGATCTGTTTGACGAGGCGATTGAGCTGGGCTCCCGCGCGGTCGATATGGTCGACAAGTTTGAGTTGACGCCGCGTGAGGCCGATAAGCTCGAACAGGAATACGATGAGGATGCGGCAAACGAATCCCAGGATAGCTAGGCCGCATCTCTGGATACGAATGGTTGATGGCATTCATGAAACGCGTGCGTCTTGATGACGAACTGATTTCACAGGGCATCTGCGCCGATCGCGCGGATGCCCTTCGCACTCTTATGGCCGGCTTGGTCTCGAGTGGCGGCGAGCGCTTGACTTCGCCGGGTCTTAAGGTGATGCCGGGGCTGCCGCTGCACGTGAAGGGGCGTATTCCCTATGTTGGCCGCGGCGGTCTTAAGCTCGAAGGCGCGCTTGATGCGTTTGGCATCAATCCGACGGGCCTTGCCTGTTTGGATGTGGGCTGCTCTACCGGCGGTTTTACCGATTGCCTGCTCAAGTGCGGAGCTGCGACTGTTGTCTCTGTGGACGTGGGTCGCGCCCAGTTCGATTGGTCGTTGCGTCAGGACGATCGCGTGACGCTGCATGAGCGCACAAACGTGACGCAGCTGCCTGAGCTTGGCTATGCCGGCGCCATCGACCTGGCTGTGTGTGATGTCTCGTTTACCAGCATCGCGAACATTATCGATGCGGTACTGGCGTGCCTGGCGCCTACGGGTGCATTCTGCACGCTCGTAAAGCCGCAGTTTGAAGCTCCGGCGGCGCTGGTGGGCGAGGGCGGCATTGTGACCGATCCCGCCGTGCGCCGCGATACGCTCGTGGCGGCGGTTGAGCTCTTTGCTGCCAAGGGGCTGTTCCCGGTCGATGTGTGCGTGTCGCCCATTCATGGTGCCAAGGGCAACGTTGAGTTTTTCCTGTACGGCACGAGATTTGAATCTGGCGACCGCTCGCAAGACGTGCTGCAATCCCAGGTATCGGTTTTGAGCGAGAAAGCTGCAACGCTATGAAGGTCTTTCTGGTTCCCAATTACTACAAGCAAGAGGCGGTCGAGAGCGGCCTGATGCTCGAGCTTTGGCTGACGCGCCAGGGCTATGAGGTCGCATGGGCTGCCGACCAGCGATCGAAGATTCAGAGCACGCCTGATATTGACGGCTCCGATCTGGTCATTACGCTCGGCGGTGACGGTACGTTGCTGCGCGCTGCCCGCATCCTCAACCATCGCGAGATTCCTATCCTCGGTCTTTCCTATGGTCACCTGGGCTTTTTAACTGCTGCGAGCCCCGAGGAGCGCGACATTCTGCAGGTCGTGAGCGACGCCCTTTCCGGCGAGCTGCACGTGAGCCGTCGCGCCACCATCGCCGCGGATATCGTGTCCGTGCGCGAAGACGGTACGAAGGATGTCGTGCGCACCTTCGCCCTCAACGACATGGCGCTTACCCGCGGTCCGCTGTCCGATATGGTCGAGTTCGACATCACGGTGTCGGGCCACCATATCGACCGACTGCGTGGCGACGGCGTGGTCGTGTCCACGGCGACTGGTTCTACGGGGTACGCGCTCAGTGCCGGTGGCCCCATCGTGAGCCCCGACTATACGGGTATGGTCTGCGTACCTATTGCGCCGCACACCATTCAGGCCCGTGCCTTCTTGACTTCGCCGAGTGATGTCGTCGAAATCTTTATGTCTGATGACCGTCCGAGCGTTCCGGCGATCGCTATCGATGGACAATTTATTACTTGCGATGGCACCGTTGAGAGCGTGGCGGTGCGTCGCGGGCCCGGTGATGTGCTGCTGCTGGATTACGGCCCCGAGAGCTTCTATAACTCGGTGAGCCGCGTATTCTACGGAGTCCGTCATGATCGATGAGCTGCAGGTTTCTAACATTGCGCTCATTCGCGAGGCGACGCTGCTGCCGAGTGCCGGCCTGACTGTCCTGACCGGCGAGACCGGTGCCGGCAAGACCGCGCTGCTCTCGGCCCTCAAGCTTATTTTGGGTGAGCGCGCGGATTCGTCTATGGTGCGCGAGGGCGAGGCGCTGGCGAGCGTCGAGGCGCGCCTGTTTGACGGCCCGCACGACACGGAGGGCTTCATCGTGCAGCGCAGTCTTTCTGCCGAGGGCCGCAGCCGAGTGAGGATTGACGGACGCATCGCCAGTGTGCGCGAGCTTTCGGAGCGCGTTGGCGTGATGATGGATCTGTGCGGCCAACACGAGCACCAGCGCTTGCTCGATCCGGCGCATCATGTTGCGATGGTCGATGCCTGGGCAGGGCGCCCTGCACTCGAGGCGCTCGAGCACTACCGCGCCTGCTTTAAGGCTTCGCGCGCTGCCGCTAAGGAGGTTCGACGTGTCGAAGAGACCTCGCGTGCGCAGGGGAGCCGCGTCGAGGAAGCGCGCTTTGCGCTCGAGCGTATCGGCGAGGTCGACCCCAAACCGGGCGAGTATGAGGAACTCGAGGAACTGCTGCCGCGCTCCGAACATGCCGAGGTGCTGGTTGCCACAGCTAATGATGCCCATGCATCGCTTGCCTCTGAAGGGGGAGCGCTCGATGCCGTGAACAGCGCCGTGGCAGAACTTTCCCGTATGGCTTCCGTCGATCGCAAACTTGGCGACATTGCCGATTTGCTTTCGGATGCCTGTATCTCCCTTGAGGATTGCGCGAACGAACTTCGTGCCTATCGCGATGGCGTCGCCTTCGATCCGCGCGAGCTCGCTCGCATGCGTGAGCGGTATTCCGACCTCAAGGGCCTGCTGCGTCAGTGGGGTCCTACCATGGACGATGTTTTTGCCATGCGCGATCGCTCGCAAGAGCTGCTGTCCCTGGTCGATGATGGCGATGAACAGATCAGAAAGGCGCGTGAGGCACTCGGGAGCGCCGAGCACGAGTTGTTTGCCGCTGCCAAGGCACTTAAGCGCGCTCGCAATGTGGCGGCCCCGCGCTTCTGCCACGAGGTTTGCCGCCAGATGGCTCGCCTGGAGATGGGCGGCGCCGAGCTCGTCTGGGAGTCGCGTGATCTTCCCCGTGCTGAGTGGACGCCCGTTGGTCCTTCGAGCTACGAGCTGCTATACCGCAGCGGTGCCGGTTTGACTCCACGTCCCCTGCGCCGCATTGCGTCGGGCGGCGAGCTCAGCCGCGTCATGTTGGCAAGTAAGGTTGTCCTCGGTAACGCGGACGGTGTCGATACGCTGGTGTTTGACGAGGTCGATGCTGGTGTCGGCGGCTCCACGGCCCGCGCTCTTGCTGGTGTGCTGGCCGATCTTGCCGCCACGCATCAGGTCATCGTCGTAACACACCTGGCGCAGGTTGCGGTTATGGCCGACAAGCACTACGTGGTCAGTAAAGAGCCCGGCGACGTTCCCCAGACGCATCTGGATGAGGTGGCTGGGGATGCTCGCACTGCCGAGATTGCCCGCATGCTCAGCGGCGACCAATCGGAGGCAAGTCTTGCGCATGCCAAGCAGATGCTTGAAGAAGCTCGAGGTTAGGTCGTATCAGCGGTGTTGGTGGGACAAAATAGACTGAAATTTCTGTCCCACTACGCGTTTTACTCCACAACCTTATCCGGCTGGATGAGCTCTTCGTAGTAGCTGATATGCTCGCGGGCGTCTTCGATTTCGGGCAGCAGGAAGTTGTAGATGACCTCGATGATCATCGTGGCGCTCATCTTGGAGAACGCGAAGTCGCCCGTTGTCAGTAGTGCTTCGTGGTTGACGGTATTAAAGGTGTAGTCTGCCAGGCGCGCGAGCGGGGATTTGCTGTCGCTGCTGATGACGACTACGGTTGCGCCGCAGTCGCGAGCCGCTTTTGCCATGCGATTCAGACGGCGCGACTTGCCGGAGTTTGAGATCAGCACGATAACGTCACCGGGGCGCAGCGTGAGCGCAAAACCAATCGAGGTCTCGCTGATGGTGCTTGCCATGCAACGAAGGCCCAGCTGCGAGAACTTGAACGTCGCGTCGAGCGCGACGGCGTTGGTGTTGCCTACGGCCGCAAACTCAATAACGCCGGCATTCTTAAGCGCGTGTACAACTGCAGCCAACGTGTCGTGATCAATGCCGTCGATGGTCGCATTAAGCTCACTCACCTTGGCGGCGAGGATATTTTTAAGGCTCTGCTCCATGTTGTCGAGCGAGACCTCGTCGGTCAGGCCCTCGTTGCGCTGACTCTCTAAGTCGCGCGCCAACGAAAACTGAAAGCTGCGGAAGCTGCCAAAGCCCAGCTTGCGGCAGAAACGCGAAACGGTCGCCTCGGACGTGGCGGCAGCGCGCGAGAGCTGAGCCGCCGTGAGGCGTGGCGCCTCGGACTGGTGCTCCAATATATAGTCGACAATGCGCTGCTCGGACTCGCTGTATCCCTGGTGGGTACTAATGAGGGAAAGTGCGCTTTTGCTACTATCGGTCATGGATGGCTCCTGGTTGGCATGAAAATCTAACTTGATTTGCAATGCCATAGTATACGGGCATTTTCAATTACAAGATACACCTTGCCGTTTCAAGTGTTGATGGTAAACTTTCACTTGCCGTTTACGGTTATGAAAGAACCTTTCACCGGAGAATTGCGCCTTGTCTCTTCTCACGCGGACGGTAGGTTGGTATCTTTCAGTTGTGGAAAAACGCGCATCGAAGCGCGTGTAGGGGAGCGCCCGCGGGCGCTGTACTCAAGAAGGAGGGACACATGGCTAAGTTTGACATCATCGCCGCGACCGGTTGCCCGACCGGCATTGCGCACACCTTCATGGCGAAGGAGGCGCTGGAGAAGGCAGCTGCCGAGCGCGGTCTGACCATTAAGGTCGAGACTCATGGCCAGGTCGGTGTCGAGAACGAGCTCACCAAGAGCGAGATCGCCGGTGCCAAGGCCGTCGTCGTCGCAGCCGATAAGGATGTCCAGGCTGAGCGTTTCGCCGGTAAGCCCATGGTTTCCGTTGGTGTTTCCAAGGCCCTGTCTGTCGAGGCTGCTGGTAAGCTGATCGACCGCGCGCTCGCCGCCAAGGGCGACGACACGGTTGCCGCTGCCGCCGATGTCGAGGACGAGGTCGAGGAGAAGGAGTCCATCGGCCACGTCATCTACAAGCACCTCATGAACGGCGTCAGCCACATGCTGGTCTTCGTCGTTGCCGGTGGTGTTCTGACCGCCATTTCGTTCCTGTGGGGCATCACGTCCTTTGATTCGACGGCTGCCGACTACAACAGCTTTGCTGCGATGCTCAAGATCATCGGCGGCATCGCCATGAACCTTATGGTTCCGGTGCTTTCCGCCTACATCGCCGAATCCATCGGCAAGCGCCCGGCGCTCGTCCCCGGTTTCGTTGCCGGTATGATTGCCATCCAGGGCCTGCCTGTTAACGCCGAGACCGGCATGATCGACGCCGGTGGCGCCGGCGTGGGCTTCGGCTTCCTGGGCGGCATCGTCGGCGGCTTCCTCGCCGGCTATGTCATCCTGCTGCTCGAGAAGGTTTTCTCTAAAATTCCCGCGAGCCTTAATGGCCTGAAGGCAATCTTTCTGTATCCGCTGTGCTCTACCGCCATCGTCGGCCTGGTCATGCTCGGTATTTCCGGCCCCATGGCTGCCATTAACCAGGGTATGATGGATTTCCTGCAGAGCCTCGGTAACTCCGGTCCGGTGATCCTTGGCCTGGCCATCGGCTGCATGTGCGCCTTTGATATGGGCGGCCCGGTCAACAAGGCTGCTTACGCTACTGGCACCTTCCTGCTCGGTACCGCTCTCGAAGCTGGCGTCGGCACCGAGACCTACAACTTCGGCACCAACTTCATGGCTGCCGTCTCCGCCGCTTGCATCGTTCCGCCGCTGATCACCACCTTCGCCGTCGTTGTCGGCAAGAAGTACTTCAGCCAGGAGGATCATGACGCCGGTATCGTCAACCTCATCCTTGGTTGCACCCACATCACCGAGGGCGCCATTCCGTTCATGACCAAGAACATCTGGCCCGTCATGCCCATCATGATGCTCGGTTCTTCCATCGCTTCCATCTTGACCATCTTTTTCAACGTTCACGATCCGGCGCCTCACGGCGGCTTCCTGGTCCTGCCCGTTGTCGAGAACGGTCCGCTGTGGGTCCTCGCGATCCTCATCGGCGCTGTGGTCGGTGGCATCCTGTTCGTGGCCTTCAAGAAGTACGACTTCGAGAAGAATCAGAAGGCCGCTCCTGTAGCCAGGTCCGTTGAGGCCCCCAAGGCCGCTGCCGTCGAGGCCCCCAAGGAAGAGGCTGCCGACTTCGTGAAGGTCGAGAATGTCTTTGTCGCCGAGGACTTCGCTTCTCGTGACGAGGCTCTGAGCTTCGTTTCCAACCAGGCTGTCAAGGCCGGTATCGCCAGCGACGCCGACGCCGTGATGAACGCCTTCCTGGCCCGCGAGGCCGAGGGCACCACGGGCATGATGGAGGGCTTCGCCATCCCGCATGCCAAGTCCGACGCCATTACCGAGGCTGCCGTCATCGTCGTCAAGGACGAGTCCGGTGTGACCGGTTGGGACACCATGGACGGCGCTCCCGTCAACGTGGCCATCGCGCTGCTCATCCCGGGTGCCCAGGCCGGCACCACGCACCTTAAGATCCTGTCCAAGGTCGCCGAGGCGCTCATGGACGAGGACTTCCGTGCCACCGTCAAGGGTTCCACCGACGCCGCCAAGATCGCCAAGACGATCAACGCCCGCCTGGTCTAATCCCGCAACACGCGAATACCATCGCCCCCTGTATATAAGGCGGAGTCCCTCTCCAGGGCCTCCGCCTTTTTCTACCCCTCCCATAAGCTGCGGTGAAATAGGGACTGTTTAAACGATTCAACCCCAAATTCAGTCCCTATTTCACCGCAACTTACAAAAGGGCATAGAGGGGGCTACCTATCGAGTCTTTGTCGCGAACAGATCATCAGCCAGATTTCCGTTTGCACGATATTGCTCTGGACCGACCGAGTTTCCGCAGCTTGCTCGCCCACAGGGGCCCGTGCGCGGCCTGTGAGATTTATCGCGAGTTCCGCACGAGCCGAAGAGCACTTAATGTGCTCTTCGTGCGAGCAGGACTGTAGAGCAGGAAATCTCACAGGCCGCGCACAGGCCCCTGTGGGCGAGCAAGCGGACGACAAACACATCTGTCCAATAATTCGTCTGAAACATAATGAAAAACCGTTTGATGTGAGTTAATATAAAGAACGTCGTGAATCTGACTCCTGCCACATGCATGACAGGGGTTAAACACAAAAAGGAGTCAATTATGGTTTCTGAGAAGGCTACCCTCGTTAATCCTCAGGGTCTGCACATGCGTCCGGCTGGTCTGTTCGCCTCCACCATGGGCAAGTACGCCTGTGACGTGACGGTCGTCACCCCCGAGAAGGAGGTCAACGGCAAGTCCCCGATGGCCCTCATGGCTGCTGGTATCCCCTGCGGTACCGAGGTCGAGGTCAAGTGCGACGGCGCCGACGAGGCCGAGGCTCTGGCTGCTGCCATCGAGCTCATCAAGAGCGGTCTTGGCGAGTAGAACTCAAACGGGTCGCATGTTGAACAACTAAGTTCATATTTGGGGGCGCAGTGACCTGTTGTAAGGTAACTGCGCTCTTTTGTCATGGATATGGCAAAACGCTTTATCACATGACACGGAGAGAGGAATGGGAATGTATCAGGGAGTCAACGCTTCCGAGGGCATCGGTATCGGCACCGTCATGGTCGCCGTCGATCCCGACTTGACGTTTGAGCCGCACGAGGTTGCTGATTCGGCAGCAGAGAAGGAGCGCTATCAGTCCGCTCTTTCGGTCTTCTGCGAGAAGACCCAGGCTCAGGCCGACCACATGAAGGAGACGGTGGGCGAGGCCGAGGCCGAGATCATGAGCGGACACATTGTTCTGGCTCAGGATCCGGGTATGACCGACGCCATCAACGCCGCCATTGACGGCGGTACCTGCGCCGAGCAGGCGCTCATGGACACCTCGACCATGTTCGAGAACATGTTCCTGTCCATGGACGACGAGATGTTCCGTCTTCGCGCGGCTGACATCGCCGACATCCGCACCGGTATTCTGGCCGAGCTGCTGGGCAAGGAGGTCGTCGACCTCTCCGTCCTGCCCGAGAACACTGTCGTTGTCGTGCACGACCTCACGCCGTCCATGACCGCCACGATCGATAAGGCCCACGTTGCCGGTATCGTCACCGAGACCGGTGGCCGCACGTCGCACTCCGCGATCATTGCGCGCGCCCTCGAGATCCCGGCTGTCCTTTCGGTCTCCAACAGCTGCACCGCACTGCGCAACGGCATGACCGTTGTCGTCGACGGCGGCAAGGGTATCGTCGAGGCCGATCCCGACGAGGAGACGCTCGCTGCCTACACCGCCAAGGCCGAGGCCTTCGCTGCCGAGAAGGCAGCCCTCGAGGCCTTCCGTGGCAAGCCGTCCGTGACTGCTGATGGCATCAAGAAGATCATCGCCTGCAACATCGGTAACCCCGATGACGTGCCCAACGCGCTCGATCACGACGCCGAGGCTATCGGTCTGTTCCGCTCCGAGTTCCTGTTCATGGACTCTGCTGAGCTTCCTTCCGAGGAGGAGCAGTTCAACGCCTACCGTAAGGTCGCCAGCGCGCTCAAGGGTGCTCCGGTCATCATCCGCACGCTCGATGTGGGTGGCGACAAGGAGATTCCGTATCTGCATATGGTCAAGGAAGACAACCCCTTCATGGGCTTCCGCGCCGTGCGTTACTGCTTGGCCAATCCCGACCAGTACAAGGTCCAGCTCCGCGCTCTGCTGCGCGCTAGCGCCTTCGGTGACGTCAAGATCATGATCCCGCTCGTCACCTGCGTCGAGGAGGTCTTGGCTGTCAAGGAGCTCGTCGAGCAGTGCAAGGCCGAGCTGACCGAAGAGGGGCGCAAGTTCAACGAGAACATCGAGGTCGGCATCATGGTCGAGACGCCCGCCGCTTCGCTGCTCGCAGACCGTCTTGCCGAGGTCGCCGACTTCTTCTCCATCGGCACCAACGACCTGATCGGCTACACCATGTGCGCCGACCGTGGCAACGACACCATCTCCAACCTGTACCAGGTTTACTATCCCGCCGTGCTCCGCTCGCTCAAGAACATCATCGAGAGCGGCGTGAAGGCCGGCATCATGGTCGGTATGTGCGGCGAGGCCGCTGCCGATCCGCTGCTCGAGCCGCTGCTGATCAGCTGGGGCCTGGAGGAGTTCTCGATGAGTGCTCCGTCGATCCTGCGCGCCCGTAAGACCATCAGCCAGTGGACCAAGGCCGAGTGCGACGAGCTCGCCGAGAAGGCGCTCGCCTGCAACACCGCCGCCGAGGTCAAGGCACTGCTCGAGTCCGCAGCTCGCTAATTTGGTATCAGAGGTAACCGCGTGGTTGGAATGGGCCGGCCACGCGGCCCTCACATATACAGGGGGTACTGTAAATGTTCTACACGCTAACCGCTAACCCGGCTGTCGACATGACGGTTTCGAGCTCTCCGCTCGAGCCCGACGAGAACGTCCGCACCGGTTCGGCCAGCTACACGGCTAACGGCAAGGGCCTCGACGTGTCCTTCGCCTTTAAGAAGATGGGCGTCGACACCGTCGCGCTCGGCTTCTTCGCTGGCTTCACGGGCAAGTTCATCGTCGAGGAGGTCATGAACCTGGGTTGCCTCTGCCGCCCGGTCTGGACCGACGGTATCACGCGCATTAACACCTACGTCAACGATGGCCAGCACGAGTACGGCATCCTGAACCCCGGCGCCCCGATCACGCCGCAGCACCAGGAGGAGCTCTACAACATCCTGGACACCGCGGGCGATCTCGAGTGCCTGATCGTCTCCGGCTCCGTGCCTCCCAAAGCTACGCCCGACTTCCTGGCTCAGGTCATGGAGCACGCTCAGGCTCGTGGCGCTGACGTTGTCCTGGACCTGTCCTCCGACAAGCTCAAGGAGCTCGCTCACAAGAAGCCGCTGCTCATCAAGCCGAACCATCACGAGATGAAGGCCATCTTCGGCGTGCCGGTCGACACCGACGACGAGGTTCGTGTCGCCATGAAGATGGCTCACGACGCTGGCGTTCAGAACGTGCTGCTCACCCGTGGTAGCCGCGGCGACGCTTACTTCTCCAACGGCGAGGACATCTGGTACGCCAAGCGTGAGTTCAACATCAAGCTGGTCTCTTCCGTCTGCGCCGGCGACTGCACCCTCGCTGCGTTCCTGCACAAGTGGTACAGGGATCGCGACAACGTCGAGGAGGCCATGAAGCTCGCTATGGCCACCGGCGCCAACGTTGCCGAGTCCGTCGGCATTGGTGACTTCGGTCACGTCGACGAGTACAGCAAGCGCGTTGCTGTCCGCAAGCTCGATCGTCAGTAATCGAAACGCGACATATTCGTGCGCATGCGGCGCCCCGGTTTCGGACGGGGCGCCTTTTTTGTTCCGCCATGGGGGAGAGGTGTCCTGCCGTACTTCATCGCTTCCACACCGTTCACCGAGTTGTCCTAGCCTTTTACCGATGCGTGGAATATACTTTCATTAACACGTTGCTTCGTAAAAGGAACATTCATGATTTACACGCTCACTGCTAATCCCGCCATTGATTACAACATCGCCTGCGACGGCCTTACTGCCAATACCGTCACGCGTACCCGCAATGCCGTCTACACGCCCAACGGCAAAGGCCTCAACGTCTCGTTTACGCTTGACCACTATGGTGTCGACACCACGATCCTGGGTTTCTTCGCCGGCTTCTCGGGTGAGTTTATCGTTAAGGGCGCCGAGGCCCTGGGCGTGCCCGTCAAGCCCGTGTGGACCGACGGTATTACGCGCGTCAATGTGTTCCTCAACGCCGGTCCCGACACCGAGTACAACATGGTCAATGCCGGTGCCGCCATCAATGAGGCCAACGAGCAGGAGATGTTTGAACTTATCGATTCGCTCGATGACATGACCTGCCTGGTCATCAGCGGCTCGCTGCCTCCCAACACTTCCGAGGGCTTCTTGGCCGAGGTCCTGCGCCGTGTCAAGGCCAAGGGGGCCGAGTTCGTCCTCGACATCTCGAGCCATCAGCTGGCAGACCTCATTGCTCTGGAGCCACTGCTGATCAAGCCCAATGACGACGAGCTGCTTGACATCTTTGGCATCAAGGTGAGCGGTGGCGACGACGAGTCCGTCAAGGGCGCTATGGCCGAGCTGCACGCCAAGGGTGCCAAGAACGTGCTGCTGACCCTTGGTGGCGCCGGTGCGTACTTCTCCAACGGCGAGCATATCTGGTTTGCCAACCGCACCTTCGACGTCAAGCTGCTGTCGACGGTGTGCGCCGGCGATTCCTCGCTCGCTGCCTTCCTGTCCGTGTGGCACGACGCCCCCGAGCGCGTCGAGGACGCCCTGCGCCTTTCGATGGCCACTGGCGCCAACGTGGTCGAGTGCCCCGGTCTGGGTGATTTTGCCAAGGTGGACGAATATAAGAAGCACATCGAGGTTCGCCAGGTCTGCTAGTTCCGGCACCTTGTCTGAATAGTTTGATTATTTCGCATCCGTCTTAGACTAGGACGGATGCGTTTTTGTTTATCGGACTTGCGTGTGCAGTGGAGGCTGTTTCTTGCTAGACTTCTTGCAGACGCAATCGATAGCCAATTTGATAGTCGCAGGAGGCCATAGGCATGTGCAATGTTTCGCTCAACGGTACTCAACCGTCCGATGCGTCCCTGCGCGTCCTGCGCGCGCTTGAGGCGGCTGGTCTTGAGGCTTGGTACGTGGGCGGTTGGGTGCGCGACGCCCTGATGGGGTACCCCAGCCACGATGTTGATATGTGCTGTAGCGGCCTGTGGCAGGAGTCCAAAGCGGCGCTCGAGGCCGCCGGCATCGCGGTTGTGGAGTCGGGCATTAAATTTGGCGGAATCACGGCTATTTCCGATGGCGAGCGTATCGAGGTCACCACGTACCGTCTGGATGGCTTTTACACCGATGGTCGCCATCCCCAGAGTGTGGAGCGTGCCGCCTCGCTCGAGGACGATCTGGCGCGCCGCGACTTTACCGTCAATGCCATGGCCTGGCATCCCGAGCGCGGGCTTGTCGACCGCTACGACGGCCAGGGTGACTTGGAGCGCAAGCTGATTCGCGCTGTCGGCGATCCCAAGCGTCGCTTTAACGAGGACGCCCTGCGCATGCTGCGTGCGGTGCGCTTTGCCTGCCGTCTGGACTTTATGATTGAGCCCGAGACCAAGCGTGCGCTTGCCGAGTGCGCGCCGCTGCTCGAAGCCGTGGCGCGTGAGCGTGTGGGTATTGAGCTCGAGGGCATTCTTTCGACCGGTCATGGGGGAGACGCGATGCTCCGCTATCCCGAGCTTATCTGCGCCGCCGTGCCCGAGTTGGCAGCGGGTCGCGGGTTTGATCAGCGCAGTGTCTATCATGCGTTTAACGTCTACGTGCATATCGCCCGTGTGCTGACGGTGGCGGGGGAGCTCGCGCTGTGTGACGGCGTCGCGCCCTCGTCGAGCCTTATGTGGGCGGCGTTTTTGCACGATGTGTCCAAGCCCGAGTGCTTCACGGTCGATCACGCCGGCAGCGGACACTTCTACGGTCATCCCGAGCTCGGCGCCAAGAAGGCGCGCGTCATTATGGATCGCCTGGCCCTCTCGCACGACTTGGTGCGCGACGTGTGCCTGCTCATCAAATACCATGACAAGCCGCTGCGCCCCGAGCGCTCCTGCCTGCTCAATATGATGCGCGCGCTTTCGGGTGAGGGCGTCGACACGGCCCGCCTGATTGACGAGCTCATGGACCTTAAGCGTGCCGACACACTTGGCAAGGCCCCGTCGTGCTTCTATTATGTTGAGACGATTGAGGAGATGCGCGCGCTGGCGCACGAGCTGCTGAAGGCAGGGGAGCCCTATACGCTCAAGATGCTCGCCATCAACGGCGGCGACCTGATCCGTGCCGGAGTCAAGCCCGGGCCGGAACTGGGTCAGCTTCTCAACTCCGCCCTCGACGCCGTGATCGAAGACGATATTCCCAACGAGCGCGAAGCTCTTTTGGTTCATCTCAACTTGAATTAGCTACCAAGTTTACCTGCGTATTCCATAACCTGCCGACAATTTTTCGGCAATTTGGAATTTCTTCTTGCGCTGACGTTTTTTGTCCCGTAATATATTTCCTCGCAGCACGGCAGTGCAGATGTCATGTGGCCCGTTCGTCTAGCGGTTTAGGACGCCGCCCTCTCAAGGCGGAGATCACCAG
>URPJ01000007.1 GCA_900549745.1 uncultured Collinsella sp.
GTGGGCCTTCTGTAGTGGTGTGTACCCCCGACTGTTCGACGGATGTCGTACGATTGAATGTTTTTCGAACTTTTTTAAGATGGGTGCGGCAGGATCGAGCAGATTGTTCGCGCGAGAGGCTCCCCGCCGCCGCGCCCGGTCTCGGGTTCGATGCATCGACATCCGTCTCAGGTGGTGTCTCCGCTGCGCGACATTGCAGGGGGCAAAGCCGAGATGCCATGGGGCGCGCCGAGGCTTTGCCCGCGGGGCGAAGATTCTAGGGGTCCGACGTGGCCTGGAGGGGAGACGGACATGCAAGCGCTTATGACTGAGGAGCTGGCCGAGTGCCTGCCGCCGCTGTACGCGACCGAGGGAGGGGCACTCGCCCTCGACCTCACAAACCCGGAAGGCGAGGACCACCTTGACCTCTGGTGCTCGCTTACCATCAACCTTTCGGGTGACCCCTTCGCCTCCACGTGGCGCATTCACACTTGTGCCCGGCATCATGGACATGGGCGTCGCCAAGTCGGCCGACGGGGCGCAAGCCCCTGTTGACTCAACGTTCGACGAGATAAACCGCATGTTCTCAAAGCTCGGCTTTATCGATTACAATTCACGCCTCGCGCAAGGGCCGTTCTACTCCCCAAACCTAATCTGCCTGTCGCACGCATCGAGGCGACGGGGCGGCGCCTTCTCGCGTGAGTCAATTCCTGTTTTACTGGTGCGGATCCCAACATGCCCTTATGCATGGTGCCCTGCCGCTTTCGAAACTTCAAAACCATTCGATTTTCGAAACTGAGTGGGAATAAGTTATCGGTACGCTTTTTTATAAAATGTAAAAAAGCACCCCCATAACTGATGAAATGGACGCTGAGAAAAAAGGGGCGCATCTTGCGTATATACCGACGTGAAGATCTACCTCTATCTTGCATCGCGCGGGTATGAGCTTTCTGTGGGCCGTATTGGGAAGCTCGAGTGTGACTTCATCGCTCGTAGGCGCAATGCTTACGCCTACATCCAGGTCTCTATGTCGATTGCCGACAGAGGCGTCGAGGAGCGCGAGTACAGGCCGTTCGGCCACATCAGGGATGGTTATCCGCGCTACTTGTTCACGCTTGATCCTCTATTGCAGGAGAGGGATGGCATCAGGCACCTTAACATGGCGTCGTTTATGCAAGATGGCGGTGATCTTATTTGAGCGGCGGCCAGATTCCTTTGCTCCCTAGTGCGCAAACAGCGCGGGTATCAAATGAGGACCATTGCCTCACGTAGAATCGATAGATTGAAAACTTGTTTTGATGTTGACAGGCTTTTGGCCAGTGGCTCCTATTGTCGAGTGGGAGTAGCTGAAACGAGGCGATTGAATAACTCCATACGTTTTGGTTAAAACAAAAAATATGCCGCGCGCCTGCGGCATGAGGGAGGGAGATTTCTATGAATATCGTTGTATTGAGTGGTAGCCCGCGTAAGGGCGCCAATACCGACACCATGGTCGAGGCGTTTGCCGAGACCGCGCGCGAGGCCGGCCATACGGTCGAGGTCATCCGCGTTGCCGGCAAGAAAATCGCTGGTTGCCTGGGGTGTCAGTATTGCTTCGCCCACGAGGGCACTTGCGTGCAGAAGGATGACATGGCCAACGTGATTGAGTCGCTGAAAGACGCAGATATGGTCGTCTTCGCCTCGCCTATCTACTGGTTCGATATCACCGCGCAGGAGAAGGCCGCCATCGACCGCCTGTACGCCTTCGGTGCTACGGGCTTCCCGTTCACCAAGACGGCCCTTTTGCTCGATAGCCACAGCGAGGGCGTCTATGGTGCGGCGATCGCTATGTACAAGTCGACCTGCGCGTACTGCAAGTGGGAGGACCTGGGCATTGTCACCATCAGCGGTATGACCGAGCGCGACAGCATGGCATCCTCGCCCAAGTTGGAAGAGGTTCGAGAGCTCGCTCGCAAGCTCGCCTAAGAACAAGAAGAACGCATGGCAATCGGTGTTGGTGGAAAATGCTTGCTATCCTTACCAAGAGGAATGCTGATTGCCATGCGTTGATGCTTCCGCGGACAATTCCGGCGTGCTAAAACGCCTTCTCGTTCAAGAATTCCCTGAACGCGGGAATGTCAAAGCCAACGAGACCACGCCCGCGCTCTCCAATGACGCCGTCCTCCAGGAGGCGGCGTTTGTATTGGCTTGCGTAGTTGCTGGCGACGCCCATGCGTTTGGCTATCTCCGAGACCCTGCTGGGGCCAGAATCGGGCAGCATCGCGAGCAAAAACTCAATGTCTTTATCGGAAAGCTCCCGATAGGTCGTTTCGAGAATTCGATCGCGCAGCTCCATGCGGGCAAGCAGAGAACCCTGCTGTACATCAGGTGCACTGATTTTGGGCGAGTTCTCCGAAACATCCCATGTGCGATATCCGACGAGCTGCATCATATAGGGAAATCCGTCGACGGCCTTCACGGCATCCTCGAGCGCTTCTGGCGTGATTGAGCGGCCTCCGGCCTCAACGGTTTTGCGGAATGCGTTTGCAATTTCAACGTCAGTAATTCGTCCCAACTGATGATATTGGGAACGCCTGAGGAACGAGACGGAATCGTTACGCAGCAACGCCGATACCTTGTAGGGCAGTCCTGCCATGAGTAGGGCAACTTTTTTACCTTCGCGTACAAAGTGCTGGTAAACAGAGGCAAATCGAAGCATTTCTTCGAGATCGACGGTGACTTCATCGATGGTGATGAGAAGTCCGATGTCATGTTTTTCGAGTTGCTTAAAGATGCCATTCATGCGCGTGCGCCAGTTGCCCTGAGCCTCTTGAGCATATGTCCAATCGATGCCCACTGGGTCAATTTGAACACCGTTTATGCGCGCGTGAGGCTGTGAGAGGTAGCTATCTGCGGCTTCTTTGGTTCGCTCGATAATATCTTCGAGCATGCCTGGCATGGCGGAGACATTTGCTGCGATCCATGGTAGCTCCTTTGCAAGTTTTGCTAATTTTTGCAACTTTTGCTAACTTTTGCAAGTTTTGCTAACGCCTGACCAATGGGCATCGAAGCAGTGACGCTGACATTTTTTACGCAGAAAAATAAGCAGAAATCAATTTATCTGCGTTAAAAAATAGTTGAGAAGAAAAACGACGAGTCCCGGGCGCAATGCCGTTGCGTTCCGGGCCTCGTCGCTTTGCGAAGTATCTAACGATCTCGTTGCCGTGGTACCTAGTCAAACAAGCTCGGCATGTCGTTTTCCTTCATGAGGGCACCGGCAGAGGGAAGGCTCTGCGCGGTGAACTTTTCGGCCGAGACGCCGGCGCCAAGAATCTCCTCGGTCGTGCCGACCGTGGTGACCGAGCGGCCCTTCTTGGCCGTAAGGGCCTGGACGCCCTGCGTGTTGGTGGTCGTCTTGGTCTTGAGCAACGACGTGTTGAAGTTCATCAGGCGGTAGTCGCTCGAGACCAGCGCGATGTCGCGATCTTCCTTGAGCACCTGGGCATACAGCAGCTTGCTGCCACCGTAGATAGCGTTCTTGAGACGTTTGCGGTTGGTCTTGGTAACGTATCCAGAAAGCGCGACGCGCACCACGCGGCCGTTCTCAAAGACAAACAGCACGTCGGCCTTGTAGTCCTCGGGGTCGATGACCCAGATGACATTCTCGTCGGGTTCCATCTCAAGATCGGTCGGCAGGTACGAGCCCAGCTGGGCCGACTTGGTGTCCTCAAACGCCGCAACCTTGCACTTGTACACCTGGCTCTTGTTGGTAAACACGAGCAGCTCGTGGGTGTTGGAGGACGGGAACTCGATAAAGGGTTTGTCGCCGTCCTTGTACTTGAGCGTGGTCGCCTTCTTGAGTACGCGGTCCGTCATCTTCTTAAGGTAGCCATCGCGCGAGAGCATGATGGTAACCGGATATTCCTCGACCTCGGGCTCCAGGCTCACCTCGATAACCTCATGGGGCTCAATCCTGCCCGTGCGGCGCGGCATCACATATTTCTTGTTGACTGCGGCCAGCTCGTCGCTGATGACCTTCTTGATGTTCTCCTCGCTGGAGAGGATTTCCTCAAGCTCGGCAATCTCGCCCTCAAGCTTGGCAATGTCCTTGGTGCGGTTGAGGATGTATTCCTCGTTGATGTTGCGGAGCTTAAGCTCGGCGACAAACTCTGCCTGGGTCTCGTCGATGTCGAAACCCTTCATAAGGTTGGGCACGACCTCGGCTTCGAGCTTGGTGCCGCGGATGATGGCGATGGCCTTGTCGATGTCGAGCAAGATCGCCTCGAGGCCGTGCAGCAGGTGCAGGCGCTCGGACTTTTTGCCCAGGTCAAAGTTAATGCGGCGGCGCGTGGACTCAATACGCCACTTGACCCACTCGTGCAGGATCTGGCGCACGCCCATAACGCGAGGGTAACCATCGACCAGCACGTTGAAGTTGCACGAGAACGAATCCTGCAGCGTGGTCGAGCGATAGAGCTTGGCCATGAGCTTGTCGGGGTCGACACCGCGCTTAAGGTCGATGGCGATGCGCAGGCCCGAGAGGTCGGTCTCGTCGCGGATGTCAGCGATTTCCTTGACCTTGCCCTCTTTGGAGAGCTTGACGATGCGCTCGATGATGACATCGGTCTTGGTGGTGTAGGGGATCTCGTAGACCTCGATGATGCGCTCTTCGGGAATCCAGCGCCAGCGGGAGCGGATCTGAAAGCTGCCAAGGCCGGTCTCGATAATCTTTTCCATCTCCTCGCGGCGGTAGATGATCTCGCCGCCGGTCGAGAAGTCGGGCATGGGCATATACTCGAGCAGGTCGCAGTCGGGATCCTGCAGGTAGTGCATGGTGGCGGTGCAGACCTCGTTGAGGTTAAAGCCGCAGATGTCAGACGCCATGGCGACGCCGATGCCCTTGTTGGCCGAGACGAGGATGTTAGGGAACGTGGTGGGCAGCAGGCGCGGCTCCTTCATGGCGCCGTCGTAGCTGTCGACAAAGTCGACCGGGTCCTTGTCGATGTCCTTGAAGATCTCGGCGCTGATGGGGGAGAGCTTGGCCTCGGTGTAACGCGAGGCGGCGTAGCTCAGGTCGCCCGAATAGTACTTGCCAAAGTTGCCCTTCGACTCCACAAAGGGGGCGAGCAGCGCTTCGTTGCCGGTGGCTAGACGCACCATCGTCTCGTAGATCGCGGCGTCGCCGTGCGGGTTGAGCTTCATGGTCTGACCCACGATGTTGGCGCTCTTCTGGCGCTCGCCCTTGAGCAGACCCATTTTGTACATGGTGTAAAGCAGCTTACGGTGCGAGGGCTTAAAGCCGTCGATCTCGGGGAATGCACGCGAGACGTTGACGCTCATGGCGTAGGGCATGTAGTTGACCTCGAGCGTCTGCGTGATCGGCTGGTCAGTGACCTCGGAGTGCAGGCCGATGACGTTCTCGGCGTTGACCTGCTTTTTCTTTGGCTGGGTTTTCGTCTTCTTCTTTGCCACGATTTCCTCTTGAACTTCTTATGGCCGTCGTTATCGATTTGCTGCTATTGCAGGTCTAGCTGGTCCAGATATTCCTTGCCGTGCTCGGAGATATGGCGCTTGCGGCCTGCCTCGTCGTTGCCCAGCAATAGGTTGAACATGGTCTCCATCTTGGTGACGTCCTCGGGTTCCACCTTGATCAGACGACGCGTCTCGGGGTTCATGGTGGTGAGCCACATCATGTCCGGATCGTTCTCACCAAGACCCTTGGAGCGGTTGATGGAGCACTTCTGGTCGCCGATTTCCTTAAGAATGCCGTTCTTTTCGAGCTCGGTGTAGGCAAAGTAGGTCTTCTCTTTGCAGTTGATCTCGTAGAGCGGCGACTCGGCGATATACACGTAGCCCTCGTCGATAAGCGTGGGCACCAGGCGGTAGAGCATGGTGAGCACGAGCGTGCGGATGTGGTAACCGTCGACGTCGGCGTCCGTACAGATGATGACCTTGTTCCAGTTGAGGTTGTCCAGGTCAAAGGCGCCCAGGTTCTTGATGCGCTTGTCCTTGATCTCCACACCGCAGCCCAGCACGCGCATAAGGTCCATGATGATGTCGGACTTAAAGATGCGCGGATAGTCCTCCTTCAGGCAGTTGAGAATCTTGCCGCGGACGGGCATAACGCCCTGGAACTCGGCATCGCGCGAGGTGCGAATGGCGCCCGCTGCCGAGTCGCCCTCTACGATATAGATCTCGCGACGGCTCTTGTCCTTGGAGCGGCAGTCGATGAATTTCTGCACGCGGTTGGCCATATCGGTCTTCTGCTGCAGGTTGGTCTTGATGCTCTGACGCGTCTTCTCGGCGTTCTCGCGCGAGCGCTTGTTGATGAGCACCTGCTCCATGATCTTGTTGGCGGCGTCTTTGTTCTCGATCAGGTAGGTCGAGAGGCGCTCCTTAAAGAAGGCGGTCATGGCCTGCTGGATAAAGCGGTTATTGATGGCCTTCTTGGTCTGGTTTTCGTAGGACGTCTGAGTGGAGAAGCAGTTGGTCACCAGCACCAGGCAGTCCTGGACGTCTTGCCATTTAATGCCGCTCTCGTTTTTGTTGTATTTGCCCTGTTGCTTAATGTAGGCATCGATGGCGCTGGTCAGAGCGCTGCGGGCTGCCTTTTCGGGCGAGCCGCCGTTCTCGAGCCAGGAGGAGTTGTGGTAGTACTCCTGCATCGTGAAGGTGCGCGAGAAGCACATGCACGCGGTGATCTTTACGTTGTAGTCGGGCAAGTCCTCGCGGTCGCGACCGCGACGGTCAGCCTCGATAAAGAAGGGCTCGGTGAGATAGTCGGCACCGACCTTCTCGAGCACATAGTCCTCGATGCCCTTGGGATAGCAGAAGTCCTCTTCGGAGAACTCGCCATCGTCGCCCTCGATGCGCAGGCGGAAGGTCACGTTGGCGTTGACCACGGCCTGGCGGCGCATGGTCTCGCGATACCACTCGTGGGGAATGCTGATCGAGGTAAAGACCTCAAGATCGGGACGCCACTTGATGGTGGTGCCGGTGCGTTCCTCGTCGCTGGGCTCAATCTCGAGTGCCTTCTTTTTGGCGCCGACGACCTTGCCCTTCTTAAAGTGTAAGGAGTATTTGTTACCGTCACGCCAGACGGTGACGTCCATGTACTCGGAGGCGTACTGGGTCGCGCACGAACCCAGGCCGTTGGTACCGAGCGAGAAGTCGTAGTCGCCGCCCTGGTTGTTGTTGTACTTGCCGCCGGCGTAGAGCTCGCAAAAGACGAGCTCCCAGTTAAAGCGCTTCTCGGAAGGGTTCCAGTCGAGCGGGCAGCCGCGGCCGTTGTCCTCTACCTGAATGGAGCCATCGCGAAAGGCGGTAAGGGTGATGAGCTTGCCGTAGCCCTGGCGCGCCTCGTCAACGGCGTTGGACAGAATCTCGAAGGCGGCATGCGCGCAGCCATCGAGTCCGTCCGAGCCGAAGATGACGGCAGGGCGCAGGCGTACGCGCTCCTCGTCCTTGAGCTGGCGGATACTGTCGTTACCATAGTTTGCGGTGTTTTTTGCCATACTCGCTTTCTCGATGCTCCTTTGCTGCGTTTTAGTCATATAGATAGTCAAGGTAGCATAGCCCAGCCCACAGACGATTCCACCCAACACGAAATCCATCGAACAATCGTTCGGAATTCGATGGAGATTCGTTTACTTGGACAAAACCGAGTCGGCTCTGTCCGAGTAAGTTTGAAGACGGCCGAATGTGTCTTGCTGCGTTTGCGGTTGGATACGCTGTCGAAGACATGTCGTGCGGATTGTTGGCGAAAAGACGCCGTGCCAAGCTCGAGGCAGAACTCAACTCCTCTGACGACATCTAATGCGCAATGGGCTGGCTCTGGGTATCCAGAACCAGCCCCTTTTGGTGTTCGATGAGCCGAGTCGGCGTCTCTCACAAAAGTAACTAGGAGCTAGCGAGGCTTATCAGAATTGACCTCATCGGCGGTGTCTTTTTCGAGCGCCGTGCGGCGGGCGCTGTAGGCGATGAGGCCGGCGCCTGCCGCGGCGAGTGCTGCAGCGGCTGCCGTAAGGGGAGCATTGACATCGCCCGTGCCAGCGAGCGCGCCCGCTTTTCCGGAGCGCTTGTTATTGCCGTGGTCCTTGCCGCTGTCGGAGCTGCTTCCGCCGGAGCCGTCGCCCTCGTCAGTACCGCCGCCACTCGAGCCACCATCGCCGTCTACCGTCATCGGTGCATCGTGAAGCCCCGTCGTATCCGCGTTGTCGCATACGCCGACCTGAACTTCTGAGCGTTCGCATGCCGCGTCGGGCACATGAAGCTCGTGCAGTACGGCACCCAGCGCCGAGTTTGCGCCCAGTCGAATTTCCTCGAGCGTTACGGGGTCGAGCGCCACCAGATTACGCGCCTTCGCATACAGCGTTACACGTTTGCCCACCTCGTCGCTCCAACTCTCGGGGATGGCGAAGCTCATGCGGAACTGTGCCGTGCAACCCGGTGCCAGCACGGCGTTGCCACTGTCGGCTACCAGCGGGTGCGTTGCAAAATGTGCGCCCAGCGTCTCGAGCGTGTACTTCACGTGTGTCATGTCGTTGGCCGAAGCGTCCTCGGCAAGCTCTGGATCGTAGATCGATGCCATGCGTGCGTTCACTCCGAACCCGATGGATGCGCTGGAGAACGGCTGACTGGAGCCCTCTCGGTACAGATCGATCGTGCCGGCGGTCAGCAAGGTGTTGCCGTCGTTTCGCACCGTGACCATGAAGGATTCGCCTGCTGCTCCGGGCACCACCGCGCCCGAGGTAGCGACTGCGCCCGTCGGAGTGGCACACGCCACCAAGGGCACTTCGATGCCGTGTAGTTCTGCCTCGCTCTTCTCCGCGCTCACAATGTGCGTGGCGAGCGCGGAGAGCATGCTCCCCGACGTCAAAAATGTCGTTATCTGATCGACGGGATGGTCCAGCTCGCACATCACGAACGGCTCCGTAAACAGATCGCCTGCCAAGGTGCTGGCGAAGATGCGGAAGTGCTTGCCCATCACTGCTACCGGGTTGCCTTCTTCGTCGTAGGTTTGCCCCACCTTGCCATCGGTGTTCTCTACATAGAGCACGCACCTGCCGTTGTTGCTTACGCTAAACGATGCCGGGCCACAGCCTGCGGCACCCACGGGCTGCGTTGCAAATGCCGATGCGCCTCGCGTCCAAGTAATATGCTGCAGTTGCTCGTTGACGGTAGCCAAAAAGCCCGTGTGCTGCGGCCACGGCACCGCGTGGGGTACTGTGGCATCTGGCGACATAACGCCCCAGCTCGCAATGGACTGGCCGATCACGGCGTACGATGCACAGCCACAACCGCCTGCGGTCTCGTATGCAACGGGCACCACCATTTTGCCGTTGATATTCTCGGGCGCGCCGAGCTCGATGCTCGACGGTGCCTGCGGAAAGCGGAGAACTTGGCGGAACGTCAGGCTGTCGCCTGAAACGTCCGACCACAGGGTAAAGCACTCCAGCGCAACCTCGGCCTCGCTGCCGAGCGCCTTTTCTGTGGTGGTTCCGCGGCGGTGGAGGTAGGCGCCCGACAGGCGCCCGTTGACAAGTGTCTTGCCCACCGTGATGCGTGGGCACTGCAGGCAATGGTAGCCATCCTCCTGAAGGCGGCCGCGCGAGATGCTGCGCCACGACGTGTGCGATACCACGCGAACTCCGTCGTTGCTTATGCGCAGGCGCACAACGGACAGTATGCCGGCTGTGCTTGTTATATCGAAAAGGGTGTTGTCGCCGGCGGGGCGCTCGCCCGAGACCAGCAGCACGTAGGCGTCCTGGTTTCCTCTTCCGTCCGTATATTCCACTACGTCGAAGTCGTAATCGTATATGCTGTCGCGCTCCACGTCGCCCTCGCCAAACCCAAGGGGAAAGTCCACAGGCGTGGGAGCGGACCACGTTCCGTTTGCCTTTGTGTGTACCACCAGGCGCGAGCGACCATTGTCGCCGTAGCGCACCGAGGCGATACGGAACAGGCATTCTACGCCGGCAATCATTGCCAGCTTCATGTGGGCTTCGCTGAGCACGCCAGCAAACAGCACGTTGTCGCTCGAGGGCTTGATGCCGCCACGCTCGTCCTCCGACACGCCGGAAGAATCGGCGTTCGGGTCGGCAACGGTGTTCGTTGCCTGACCGATGTAGGTGTACTCATACATCGGCACGGCGTTTTCGTCGTTCTCTATCAGTGCATGGACGAAATGCTCGATCTGTCCCGTGTCGTCGCTTTCTGCATCCGCCTCGAGCTCAATGCGCGTGACCGCCCGATCCCAATCGCGCACGACAGGCGCGGTGTTTACGGCAGTGGCCTTAACCTCGGCGCGTGCGAGCAGTTCGGCGTTGGTGACGATGGTGGCCGATGCGATAAATTGCGGCACACCACACGCCTCGGCGTTGCCGGCCGAGCCGAAGCAGGCATCCAGCGTATAAGGCGTATCTCCATCCAATGCGAGCTCAGAGCGCTGGAGCACATACTGGTCGCCATTGTTCACCGACATATTCCACGAATCGATGAGTGTGGGCCACGACCCCGACCAAGCCTTGGTGGTCCACTTGAACATTACGAACTGGAGTATTACATCGACATCGACGTCTGCACCTACACGCAGTCGCGGAAGCTGGTGTCCATTTGCCTTTTCGTACCCAATGAACAGCGTGAGGGATGCGGCGCCGCGCACGGCAGACGAAGCGACGCCTGCAACGCCGGCGCCAAAGGTGACGGCAAGCCCGATCTGGATGGTGAACGAGCCCGACGTGTTTGAATAGTCGAGCGAAATGTTTTTAAAAAACGCCGCGCCGCTGCCGTGCGTGTGGGCACCCACGGCGAGCGCCAGTTTTGCCAGCACCCAGGGGTTGACGTTTAGGAAAAATGGCACCGGTCCTAGGGTAAACTGCTCGGTCCAATTGAGGTCGGTTCTTACCTGGAAGAGGGCCTTAATATTGCCGTATGCGGGGTCGTTGTTGTTACCCCAGGTTTTGCCCACCCAATCGTAGGCGAGCGAGCCGTACAGCTGTGTGGCGATATCCATCGTGAACAGCGGCGTGCAATGGTGGCGAAGGAGCTTGGTGTTTCTTGGATCGGTGCCCGAACCGGCACTCATCCTCTTGTACTGATTCCACTTCCCCTCCATCTCGTCGAGGTAGCGGTTTGCCTGCTTGGCGCCCGACTCGCGCGGCGATTTCTTCCAGTATTCCGGATCAGGGTTGCCCGAATCGTTCATATAGCTAGCTGGTTTGTACCCTCCGCCAAACAGCACGTATCCAGCAAACGAGAAATCGAACAGAATGGGAAATGTGGGCATCCAGCACGTGAACTTATTGCCGCCGATACCGGGAAACGCCGCGGGGAAATCAAACGGAGTGATCTCTTGGTCCATGGTGGTGGGAATGATGGTGGTCGAGCCCGATTCCGCCTTTGCGGCCGGCGCGGTGACAACGGCCATAGGGGATGAGAGCGTGTAGGTTTTGCCCTGGTAGTCGAGCATAAAGCGCAGCTTGCACCCTTCCTCCAGAAGGCCCGAAGCTGCATCGAGGAACGTGTCTTCGAGCGTGAACGTCGCCAGATTATCCGCGCCCGATGCGCTGGCCTTGATCTGGCCGATCTGCGTGACGGTTTCGGTTGAGCTGCCCGCAGAGGGCATCACTTTATTGATATGCAACGTTGCCTGCCCGCCCTGCGGCAGATGAGCCTGCACGGTAAAAGCGTGCGTGTCGGGCTGGTCGTTTGCTGCTTCGTCCGCTGGCATTGCCATAAACGTGGCGTCGGCGTACTGGATGTCCCATTCGTCGAACGTGAGCTGTCGAAAGTACGGCTCGCCATCGGAGAGCGGACGTGTGGGTGCGGTAATAGCGGTGCCGCCCTGGATACGCGCAAGGGGAATCTCGACATCGCGGTAGCCTGCCATGCTAATGGAGATGCCGCCGTTAAAGTCGTACGCGTCGAGAAGCGTTGCCTCGTCCACGTAGCCTTCTGAAAGAGGGGCGACCTCAAAGATGGCCGTGCCTTCGTCATCGGTCGTGGCGGTGAGCTGCTTGCCTGCGGCATAGCGCGATATGAGCGTGACCTGGGCACCCGTGATGGGCGTATTCTTGTTGGCGACGTCGACCACGACCACACCGAACATGGTGCGCGAGAGAACGAGCACCCTGAAGGGGTCTTTTTCGTCGGCATGGGCTTCGGTGGGTGCGAACGGCAATATGAAGGCGTTTGCGCTTCCCGGCACGCGCGGCATCATAATGCTCGCTAACGAGGACGCTCCGGCGACAAGTAACGAACGGCGATCAAGCATCTTGGGCTCCCATCCCGCAAGTATCGGTGGAAATAATCCAATTTTGCGAGAAGGCGCCCCGTGGCGGTAGTGCCGTTCAAGGGTCAAAATGTCCAAAATGATCGAGCGAAGCGCCGGGTTCCGGAACGCGTTCGATGCGCTTGGTAGTCCGGTCGCTAACGTAACATATGCGCGACCAGCTCGGCGCGTGTGCCGATGCCAAGCTTTGCGTATACGCCGGATAGGCGGTTTTTGACGGTGCCCGGCGATACTCCCATATGGCGTGCGATTTCGGCGTTGGTCCACCCACGACAGGCGAGCATGGCCATGGTGAATTCCGTGGTCGTTAGATCGTCGGCAACGTCCTCGCCCGAATCGGGGTTGTGGATGCGCCGCCAGCCGTAGCTGAAGCGGTACGTGATCTCGATGATGCGCGCGAAGTCGTCAGGGTATTGCGTTTTTAGGCATGCCTCGATAAGCCCCTGTAAAAGGCCGTGATGCTCGCCAATGAGCTCAATAAGGCCGTCGGGGCGCGCAATGTTCCAAGCAACTCCGAAGTGCGTTTTTGCGGCGTCGATGTCCTTGAGGCTCATGCATGCCATGGAAGCTGCCAAGTGCAGGAACAGCTCCGAGATGGGATAACTTCCCTGTTTCATGATCAGGGCGTTTTCCGCCATGCCCAGGCTGCGGCCATATTCGCCGCGCAGGTACAGGGCATGCGCCATCACGTAGCTGGCGAACAGGCGCAGACCTTCGGGCAGATGCGCCGCAAGCGGATAAAACTCTTCGGCGGAATACGGGGAAGGCAAGTGCAGCAGGACGCTCGCGGCCGAGGCGAACAGGATATGCGTGGCGTGGACGGCGGGTGATTCCTCGTCAGTTGGCGTATCGAGGATGCCCGCAAGACAACGGCGGGCGTCGGCGATACGGTTGAGCGACAGACTGGCGTATCCGCAGATAAAGCATGCGGAATAGCGCAGTGCGGAATCGGTGGCGTCAAGATAGGGGCGCGCCGTCTTGGCAGCGAGGGCGGCCTGTCCGCGAAAGTACAGCGCTTCTGCCATGGCGATGGTGCGTGAATCGGGGTCGGAAATGCCTGCAACCGCAGCGTCAATCTGCCCCGGCACAAAGGCGGTGCACATCAACGGCATGGGAACGCATGGGTAGCCATCGCAGTCCATCTTCCATCTCCCAACAGCTGGCAACAATGCAGCAATTGTACTCCTGTTGCTCGGGACCCCTTTCGTTTTACTGTTCGGTTAACGCTACGGATCGTTTTGGAAGGCTTACGAGCATGGTGGTCCCGCTCTCGGAACTTGCTTCGACCTCTACCGCGCCACCGTGAAGCGCTGCAATCTCCCAAACAAGCGCTAGCCCGAGTCCTGCGCCGCCGTATGCCCTGCTGCGGGATTTGTCTAGACGAAAGAACGGCTGGAAGACGCTCTCTCGGTACTGCTTGGGTATTCCCGGGCCCTCATCTTTGACTCGTAAGAGCACGTGGCTGTCGCTGCCGCTGATGGAGACGCTGACAGTCGAGCCGGAGCGGCTGTAACGGATGGCGTTTTCAACCAGATTAAACACCAGCCGATAGAGGAGCGTATCACTTCCGATTGTCAAAGCGTCTCCAGCGCAATCGAGGGTTATGTCCTTATCCTCGGCAAGTGGCGCAAGGTCGGTGAGGACCTCTTCGGACAGGGGACCGAGTTCAACAGCGTCCCCGCAAGGAACGCTGCGAAGCTCACTCATCTCGAGTAATGCCTTGGTCATCCGCGACATTCGCTCGGTTTGTTCTTGCAGCAGGTCGAGCAGCTCGGCTGTTTCGGGTTGCAAACCGGAGTGCTCGGAGATGAATAGTTCAATCTGTGCTTGCATAAGGGCGAGCGGGGTGCGCAGCTCGTGTGCGGCGTTGCCGGTAAACTGACGCTGTGCAGAGAACCCTTCGCCAAGACGGGCGATCATGTCGTTGAAAGAGGCACTGCATCGTTGTAGCTCGGTGGGCACATCTTCACTGAGTCTGATTTCGCTTAGGTTGTCAGGCTGCACGCGCTCTACCTGGGCGGCAAAATCTCGTAACGGCTTGAGTGCGCGACCGCTCACAAAGTATGCCAGCACGCCGCCAAGGAGCGTGACTCCAGCCGTGATGTACCAGGTTGCCGTGCCAAAAGACTCCTGTGCGTCGTTTACGACGATCGTGACCTTGTCATCGGGGGTCGCTTTCGTTGGGTCGAACGCCTGGGGCGAATCTTCGCCGGCTGCGCTAAGGGCCGAGACGTCGCTGCCGATAGCATCCATGTAGCGCATGCCCGTATAGCCGACCAGGCAGTTCGTCAGCACGCATGCTGCACACGTGAGCAGTGCCGTCATAATCGTTATGCGCCATTGCAGCGGAAGCCTTTTCATTCGCTATCCTCCATAACGTAGCCCTCTCCAATCCGATTACGAATCGGGTCGTATCCCAAAGCGATGCGTAGCTTTTTGCGGAGTGACGAGATATGAACGCGGGTTGCGTTGCTAAAGCTGTTTACGCTGCTATCCCAAACGTGCTCGATAAGCTCCTCTTGACTTACCGGACGCCCCTGATTAAGCATCAGGTATTCCAAGATTCCCGTTTCCTTGCGCGTAAGAGATAAAGCCTCGCTGTCCACGGAAGCGATGCGCGCCTTGGTGTCAAAGCGGAGCTTTCCGCAGGTTAAAACTATGTCGCTTTGTGTAAAGCGTCTGAGGGTAAGGCTGCGGATCCTTGCCGCAAGCTCGTCCAGATGAAACGGCTTGGTGAGGTAATCGTTGGCGCCGGCATCGAGTCCGGCGACTTTATCGGATACTTCGCCGCGTGCGGACAGAATCAGTACCTTGGTCTCGCAGTCGGTTTTCCTAAGTTCCCTGAGCACGGTCATGCCGTCGATACGGGGAAGGTTGAGGTCGAGTACCACGAGGTCGAAGGTCTCAACGTCCAGTAGGTCGAGCGCCTCCTGTCCATCGTGACAGCAGTCGACGCTGTACGCCAAGTTTCGCAAGCTGCGCGCGATTGCGTCACACAGCGCCTGCTCGTCCTCGACGATCAAAATACGCATAACAGTCTCCTTGCACATTTCAAATCGCGCTTAACACGGATTTTATAGTCGATATGGTCCAATGGTCGCGTAACGAAAGGAGTGGTTGGGTTGTTCAAAGCAGTAAAACCCGTGGTACAGGTCGCTTTGTTGATCGTCGGAATTGCCATGGTGTGCTTTGGCGTTATGCGTGGCGAGGCGGATGCCGTGCTGGCCAAAGCGATTAGGCTGTGCTTGGAGTGTATCGGAATTGGATAAAAGAGAAAACACTGCGTCGCATGTTTTGGCTCGATTTCGCGGATTCATTCAGGCGGCGGCGACGCTCGTCACCAACATTCACCTGCCGAACTTTGCCAAAGGCGGCATCTATCAGGGCGCGGGAAAAACCGTCTGCGTGCCTGGACTTAACTGCTATTCGTGCCCCGCGGCATCGGGTGCGTGCCCCATCGGGTCGTTCCAGTCGGTAGTAGGTTCATCCAAGTTCAACTTTTCTTACTATGTTACCGGTACGCTCATTTTGCTCGGCGTGCTGCTGGGACGCTTTGTATGCGGCTTTCTGTGCCCGTTTGGCTGGCTGCAGGAGCTGCTTCATAAGATTCCCGGCAAAAAGCTTTCGACAAAAAAGCTCAAGCCGCTCACGTACATCAAGTACGTCGTGTTGCTGTTTGCCGTGGTGCTGCTACCCGTCTTGGTGGTTAACGACGTGGGCATGGGCGACCCGTTCTTTTGTAAGTACATCTGTCCGCAGGGTGTGCTCGAGGGCGCCATTCCGCTGGCCATTGCCAATGCCGGCATTCGATCTGCGTTGGGACATCTCTTTACTTGGAAACTTGCCGTTCTCATTGCCGTGGTAGTGCTGAGTGTTTTGTTCTACCGCCCCTTTTGCAAATGGATTTGTCCACTCGGTGCATTCTATGCGCTTATGAATAGGGTGTCCCTACTGGGGATTCGGGTTGACGCATGCAAATGTGTCTCGTGCGGCAAGTGCTCAAGGGTTTGTCAGATGGACGTTGATGTGGTCCGCGCACCCAATCATGCCGAATGTATCCGGTGCGGAAAGTGCATCGGGGCCTGTCCTGTCGATGCCATCAGCTATCGCTATGGCCTGGATGTGTCGGCGGAAAAGCTTCCCTTGACCGCCGATAAAAAGTAAACAAGCTTCGACAAAACGGAGGAATGACCATGAAGCTTTCTAAGATTGCGGCCCTGTTTATGGTGCCGGTATTGGCCTTGTGCCTTGTGGCATGTTCGGCGCCCGGTGGCAATGCGAGCGAATCTGCGAGCTCCGATCCTAAGATCGCAGAACTCACTGCGCAGAAGCCGGCCAATGCCGACGAGGCCGCCGAGTTGTATGCAAAACTCATGCAGAAGGAGAACGAGATCTTTTCGAGTGATAACGCGCTGTGGGAAAAGGTATTCAATGCGGCAAATAAAGACTCGGCAATGATTGAGGACGGCAGCAATTACGGCGATTTTCTGCTCAAGACCATCGACGGCGCCAAGGATGAGTTCACGGCGGATGAGCTTAAGACACTCAAGGCCGGTGCACAGCAGATCAAGGAGATCGAGGACAAGCTCGAGAGCCTGGAGAAGGAGTTCCCCGGCTGTGGAAGCACGCCGAGTGCAGGCGAGAGCGTCGACGCTTCGACCGCTGGCATGACGGCTGGTGCCAATGCTTCGAGCGAGGCGACGAAGTTCCCCAGCTTTACGGGCAAGGACCTGGATGGCAACGACGTGAACAGCGACGAGCTGTTCTCTAAGAACAAGGTCACCGTCATGAACTTCTGGTTCACCACTTGCAAGCCGTGCGTGGGTGAGTTGGGCGACCTTGAGAGCCTGAATAAGGAGCTTGCCAAGAAGGGCGGCCAGGTCGTGGGCGTCAATTCCTTTACGCTCGATGGCAACAAGGGCGAGATCGCAGATGCCAAGGACGTACTGAGCAAGAAGGGCGTGACATATAAGAACATCTGGTTCAAGTCGGATAGCGAGGCCGGTAAGTTTACGTCAAATTTGTTCTCGTTCCCGACAACGTATGTCATCGATCAGAATGGCAACATCGTAGGGGAGCCCATCGTGGGCGCCATCAGCTCCGCTGAGCAGCGCGCAGCGCTCGACAAGCTTATCGACCAGGCGCTGGCGAAGAGCGAACAGTAATGTGACAAAGGGACAGTCCCTTTGTCACATTGTCGATGTTGTGTGCAGGACGGTGCGCTGTGTGGCGTGCCGTCCCGTTCGTTTTTGCCCAGTTCGTGACGTTTCTCACTGGTGTGGACTAAAAAACGGAATAGAGTAGGACAAACGCGTCGAATACGAACGGCGGAGGAGAGCGGGCAGGGTGCCTGCGCAGGAGAGGTTGCCGTCCATGCTGGAGCTCAAAGGTATTTGCAAAAGGTACGTTACGCAGTCGTTTACGCAGGTGGCGCTCGACAGCGTGAGCCTGTCTTTTCGCGATAACGAGTTCGTGGCCATTCTGGGTCCCTCGGGTTCGGGCAAAACCACGATGCTCAACGTTATCGGCGGACTCGACCACTTTGATTCTGGCGACCTGCTGATTGACGGCATCTCGACCAAGGACTTCCGCGACCGCGATTGGGATGCCTACCGCAACAACCGCATCGGCTTTGTGTTCCAAAGCTATAACCTCATTCCGCATCAGACCATTTTGGAAAACGTGGAGCTGGCGCTCACGCTCACGGGCGTGGGACATGCCGAGCGCCGCCAGCGTGCGCGCGAGGCGTTGGAGAAAGTCGGCTTGGGCGAGCACGTTAACAAGCGCCCGAGCCAGCTTTCGGGCGGGCAGATGCAGCGCGTGGCCATCGCCCGCGCCCTGATCAACGATCCCGAGATTGTGCTGGCAGACGAGCCGACCGGCGCCTTGGATTCCACAACGTCCGTGCAGGTTATGGACTTGCTCAAGGAAGTCGCGCGCGACCGTCTGGTTATTATGGTCACGCACAATCCCGAGCTGGCGTACCAATACGCCACGCGCATCGTCAACCTGGCGGACGGCAAGATCACCGACGATTCCGATTCTTTCGATGTCGCTGACGCCACGCGCCGCGAGGCCAAGCCTACGCGCAAAACCTCGATGAGCTTTGTGACGGCGCTGGGGCTTTCTGCCCGAAACCTCATGACCAAGAAGGGCCGCACGGCCATGACTGCCTTTGCGGGCTCGATTGGCATTATCGGTATCGCGGCGATCCTGGCGCTCTCCAATGGCGTAAACGGCTACATCAAAAAGGTCGAGGAGGATACGCTTTCGAGCTATCCGCTCACCATTTCCAAGCAGGATTACGACCTGTCGTCCATGATGGGCGGGCAGGGGGCCACGGAGGATGGCGATGATGTGAGCGGCGCTTCCGACAGTGAGGACGATTCGGTCAAGAAGTCCGATAAGATTCCCGTGGTCACGGCCGTGAAGGACATGTTCGCGAGCGTTAAGTCCAACGATATGACGAGCTTCAAGGCATGGCTCGATGCCGGTGGCGACGGCATCGACAAAGAGGTCAACGCTATTCAGTACGGCTATGGCGTAACGCCGGTTGTCTATCGCGCGGGCAAGGGCGACGAGAAGCCCGTGCGTCTGGTGCCCAATGCCATGACCGAGGCCATGAGCGGCGGCGCGAGCTCGGCGGCAACGGTGAGCATGGAGTCCATGGGAACCTCGGTCTTCAACGAAATGATTGACGACCAGAGCCTGCTCGACCGCCAGTACGATGTCGTTGCCGGTCATTGGCCCGCGTCCGCCAACGAGGCCGTGATGGTGCTTTCGAGCCGCGGCACGGTGGGCGACTATACGCTCTACAGCATCGGTGCGCTGGATATCGATGAGCTCAACGATCTGGTAAACAGTGCCATGACGGCCGACGGTAAGATCGAGACGCCCGAGACCGCTGCCGACTTTACCTACGACGATGCGCTGTCCACCACGTTTAAGGTGCTGTCGCCGGCAGATGCGTATCGCAAAAACGAAGAGACCGGTATGTGGGCCGATATGTCCGGTGACGCCGACTTCATGGCGGCCAAGGTTGCCGATGGCATTGACGTGCGCATTGTGGGCGTGGTACGGCCCAACGAGACGGCCAACGCGAGCGCCCTTTCGCCCGGTATCGCCTACACACATGCGCTGACTCGCCAGCTTATGGAGCGCGCGGCCGATTCGAAGATTGTGCAGGAGCAGCTTGCTCATCCCGAGACGGATGTCTTTACCGGCAAAACGTTCGACGAGTTGCAGGGCGAGGCCAAGCAGGGCGTGGACCTGGGCAGCATGTTCAGCGTTGACGAGGCGGCGCTCAAGAGCGCGTTCTCGTTCGATACGTCTGCACTCTCGGGTACGGCCGGTGGCATGGATCTTTCGGGCATCGATTTGTCGGGCTTGGATATCGACCTTTCGGGCGTGGGCAAGGACATCGACTTCAGCGACATCATGGCCAAGGCACCGACCCCCGATTTCTCGGGTGTCTTTGATGGCTTGGAACTCACGCCCGAGCAGATGCAGCAGGTGGGCACGCTTGCCAACCGGCTGTTTGTTGGCTTTATGCAGTCCAATCAGTTTAAGGCGCTGACGCCCGAAGATCTTAAGGACGCGACAAAGCTTGCCGCCGCATTCTCGGCATATCTTGAGAACGATGCCGCGGCGCAGCAATGCTTAGCGCAGCTCAAGGCGCTGGGCGGAGACGCACTGGCGGAGCGACTGCAGCAGGCTATGACCGACTACGTACAAAAACAGCTCGCGCCCTATTTGCAGCAGGCTATGGACCAGGTGATGCAATCGCTCAGCAACAGAATCGCAGCGACGGTGTCTTCCCAGCTCAAAGCGGGAGCGGCGGGGCTTATGGATCAGATGGCGACGCAGATGTCGTCGACCTTTGCCAGCCTGGCGAGCGCCATGCACGTGGATGCGAGCGCGTTTGCCCGTGCCATCCACTTCAACATGGACGCCGAGGATCTGAGCTCGCTCATGATGAGCTATGCAAAGGCGTCGAAGCTCACCTACGACAACAATCTGACCACGCTGGGCTATGCGGACGAGGCCGACCCCATTTCCGTCAAGATTTTCCCGCGCGACTTTGAGGCCAAGGAACGCGTGCTCGACCATATCGATGCGTACAACAAGCAGGTCAAAGCCGCCGGACACGACGAGCAGGCAATCTCGTACACCGACTATATGGGCATCATCATGGGCTCGGTGACCGATATTGTGAACACCATCAGTTTGGTGCTTATCGCGTTTGTGAGCATCAGCCTGGTGGTGAGCTCGATCATGATCGGCATCATCACATACATCAGCGTGCTGGAGCGCAAAAAGGAGATTGGCATCCTGCGCGCGATCGGCGCGTCGAAGCGCAACGTGGCCAACGTATTCAATGCCGAGACCTTTATCGAGGGCCTCATCGCCGGCGTCTTTGCCATTGTCGTCGTGGTGGCCGTGAGCTTCCCAGTTAATACCTGGGCGCTTGCTGCCAAACAAGTACCCAACCTGATGAGCCTGCCCGTGCAGGATGCGCTGGTACTCATTGCAATTTCGGTGCTGTTGACGGTCGTTGCCGGCCTGCTGCCTGCTCGCAGCGCATCCAAGAAGGACCCCGTCGAAGCCCTACGCTCCGAATAATGTGACAAAGGGACAGTCCCTTTGTCACATTGAGACCCTTGCGAAATCGGGGTCTAATTACCGTTCAGCAGGTTAAGAACTCCCTCTCCCCGCTTAATGCTTGACGAAGAGTCTTCTGGTTTATATACCTATCGGTAGGCATATAGGATGTATTGCCGATAGAAATGGAGCAACCATGACTCTCACCACACCAGCCAAAAAAGATTGTCTCCGTGAAAGCGGCGCATTTGCTTGGGTCGTCGTTATTGCGCTCGGCTTAATGTCCGCCGGAACAACTGGCACATATAGCATTATTGCCGGCTCATTCGTTGCTCCAGTATGTGAAGATCTGGGCTTTGACTACACTTCTTTTTCTTTCTATTTCACCGCGATTCTTCTTGGCCTTGCGCTTGGGCTTCCGCTTTTGAGTCGCTTCATTCCAAAAGTAATCGGCAAACCATGGCATATTTGCATTGAACTCGTCCTTATTGTCGCCGGCGCCGCAATGGCGTTCTACACCGAGGTCTGGATGTTCACCGTCTCCGCCGCAGTGATCGGCATCTGCTTTTCGTTTACAACGGGCGTCTGCATGTCCGATGTCATTGACCAATGGTTCAGCAAATCGTCCGGTCTTGCCATCGGCCTCGCTTGGGGCGTTAATTCTCTCTGTACGCTGTTATTGAGTCCTGTCATTACGCTGGTCATCGAGCAGCAAGGCTGGCGTACGGGATACATCGTGCTTGCGGCCGTTTCTGCAGCTATGATTTTGCCTGCAAGCGCATTTATCATTCGCCTTAACCCCTCTGATCGCAACATGCTTCCGTACGGAGAGACCGCCTCCGAAACCCATGAGAGCTGCAGCGCCGATGAGCAGGAAGATGTTCTTTCGGGCATGGCACTCCGCGATGCCGCGAAAACGCCGTCTTTTATTCTCTGTGTCCTCTTGCTTTGCGTGGCGCAGCTCACCTGCTGCATGAACCAGCTGTTTCCAACCTATGCAAGCGAGGTCGGTTTCAATCCTATCGTAGGAAGCTTAATGGTCTCGGCAGCTTCACTCTCCGATATCTTCCTAAATCCCTTCGTGGGCAAAACATGCGACAAGCTTGGCGCTATTAAAGCAACGGTCGCATGGACAGGTGTCAGCATTCTTTCGTTCCTGCTTCTTATCATTGGCGGAAGCAATGAGACCGTTTCCATCATTGCAGCTGGTGTAAACGATGTCATGTTCGCCATCGTTGGAACCGCAATGCCGATGCTTCTACTCTCGCTCTTTGGATCACGCGATTTTGGAAGGATCTATTCGATCGTTTGCTCAGCGGGCTATGTCGTCGGTGCTTTTGGAATGCCGGTCATGATGAAGGTTTACGGCATGGCGGGGTCATTCCAGGGAGTATTTATCTTCTGCATTGCCTGCAACCTTATGATTGCTGCGTTTGCTATCGTTTCCGGCTTTCTCAATAAGGCTGCTGAAAAGTAATAAGCGCCGATTTGCATCGGCATAGATTGCCACGCAACAGGGGTTGACTCCAAGCCAGACTGGAGTCGACCCCTGTTTTCGTTTTTAAAGGTTGCCCGCAGGCACCATGGGTGCCAACATGCGCTTCAGCTTGGCTGGTTTATTTGAACATAAGCTCGACTATTCCCGCCCAAACCGCTTTTTCATCAATATCCTCACCTTGAGCGACCGTATTGCTTGCTCCCTCCAGAACGGTATAAAGAATTTGTACGTAGAGCATTACGTCGGCGCTATCGGAAAACGCGCCAATCTCTACACCATGAAGAAGGATGTCTTTAAGCGCATCCATGGTTCGTTTGGTCGCCGTCGCTTGACGTTCCTGAACTGCAGGAATTCGATTTGCTTGAACGCTAACCTCGGCCAGCACGCGCCGGCGCTTTTCATCGCTTCGATAGCCACCTATAACTGAATTGCCGAGCTCGATAAGCGCGGCCTTGAACCCGTCCCTATCGACTATTAGCGAGTAGTCGCGCTGATAGTCAATGGTCGGAAACATGCTGTCCAAGAGCGTAGTGAAAATCTCCTCTTTAGAGGGAAAGTAGTAGTACACCGACGGCTTGGATATACCGACAAAGTCGCAAATCTTTCCGATAGACGCTTTGTCATAACCGACTTCTGCCACAAGATCGTACATTGCGTCCAATATTTTTTTTCTTGTGCTCACGCTGCATTTCTCCATCGCAAATCACTTCCGCACTACCAACATTATTAAGGATGGCAACGGAACATCAATTCGTGTCCAAACATGACCACTATATACGGTGAACGGTATGTATCAGTAGGCGAGCGGCAATTATTCAAAACTATCTACCGAACGGTAGGTATAGTAGTACTATAGCAGGTGAAACCCCGCTATTGTCGCGGCCGGACAGCATCGCGGGAAACCCGACGGAAGGACCAACCATGTACGAGAACTATCGTATGCCGGGCGAGTTCGAGAAGCGCTCCAACGTCTATGTGACATGGCTTCCCGATTACATCCGTGCAGAGGGCTATGATAACCGCCAGCCCTGCGTTGACGTGATCAAGGCTCTGCTCGAGTATGGCGACGTTACGGTCAACCTCAATTGCGGTACCCCCGGCTCCTATGAGGAGGCTTGCTCGCGCCTGAAGGAGGAGGGGGTTGATCTCGATCGCATCGAGATCACGCAGTTCGAAGACTCCAACTTCTATGTCCGCGACAACGGTCCCAGCATCATGGTCGACGACAAGGGCCATTCTTATATGGTCAACCCCGCTTGGACCTATTACGGCGTGTGGGACAAGAACTCCCCGGAGTGCCAGTCCGCACGTAAGGCAG
This sequence comes from uncultured Collinsella sp., assembly GCA_900549745.1. GTDB lineage: Bacteria > Actinomycetota > Coriobacteriia > Coriobacteriales > Coriobacteriaceae > Collinsella. Next base: position 23,668 of record URPJ01000007.1, read on the forward strand.
CGGTTCACATGGCGGTTGCGCTCGGTTGCTTCGATATCGTCAATTCCGAAATGGTTTCGGAGGGCGGCGACCGCGAGTTTGACGGTCACGGCACTCTGATCGCAATCGAGGACACGGAATGCCGCAAGCGTAATCCCGAGTTCACGAAAGAGGAAGTAGAGGCCGAGTATAAGCGCATCTACAACCTCAACAAGGTTATCTGGCTTCCGCAGCCTATGCTCGAGGACGACGACTATCGACTGGGCATCCTCGACGAGAAGGAAGACGGAACTCCCGTCTTTGGCATGAGCTTTGCAGCTCACATTGATGAGATGTGTCGCTTTATCACTCCGAACAAGATTCTTCTTGCCGAGGTGTCCGATGAAGAGGCAGCCTCGAGCAAGGCTGGAGCAGAGTCTCGTCGCCGCATTGAGGCAGCCTACGAGATCCTGAGCAACGAAACGGACTGGGAGGGCAAGCCCTTCGAGATCGTTCGTATGCCCACCGCCGAGCCTATTGAAGTCGTTATCGCCCCTGGCGATGAAGATTACGAGCTCTATAAGGGCTTCATCGACGAAATGGGCGGCAAGTTTATGGATGGCACCCCCTGGCCCGAGGGCCCCGTCCACTTCTACGCCGCAGCGAGCTACTGCAATTTCCTGATTTGCAACGGCGTCGTTCTTGGCCAGCGTTATTACCACGAGGGCATGAGCGAGGTCGTGAAAGAGAAGGACGAGCAGGCCAAGGCAGTTCTTGAGAGCTGCTTCCCCGATCGCAAGGTCATCATGATTGATTCCCTCGCGCTTAACCTGTCCGGCGGCGGCGTGCACTGCTGGACTAAGGACGTGGCGGCCAGTCGTTAGTGAGCCTTAGAGCCTGCGCTCTTTGGCTTAGGCGCCACATGTACCGCTCCCCGAGGGATATCCGTGTTTTCCTCGGGGACACATTCAACAATAATTTTGATAATAATTCGAAAGGAAATAGGCATGAACAACAGCCTCCGCGGTCGCGACTACATCAACATCCATGATCTTTCCTCCGAGGATTTCCGCTATCTCATCGATCTTGCCTGGAACCTTAAGGCTCAGAAGAAGTCCGGTGTCGACCAGCACTACTTCCCCGGCAAAAACGTCCTCGCCAACTTTGAGTGGGGCTCGACCCGTACTCGTTGCGCATTCGAGACCTCCTGCAATGATTTGGGCATGGGCTTCACTTATCTGACCAACTCCCACATGGGTGACTGCGAGACCGTCAAGGATGCCATGCGCGTCTTTAACGGCATGTACGATCTCATCGTCTACCGCGCACAGAAGGACGAGCAGTTCCTCTATGACGTCGCCGACCTGGTTGACATCCCGGTCATCAATGCCCTTACTCTCGGCGATCACCCGACTCAGATGCTCGCTGACGCTCTTACGATGGAAGAGCAATGGGGCGGTTTGCGTACGAGCCGCGGCAAGAAGATGGCTTTCGTTGGCAACTGCGCCGGCGCCCCAGTGTGGTATGGCCGTCTGTGCGCTATGCTCGACATGGACTTCCTCGCCATCGGCCCCGACGACCTCCGTCATCAGATGTGCAAGGAAATGATCGAAGAGGTGGAGGCCTGCTACGCCAAGTACGCTCCCAATAGGACCTTTACCATCACCTCTGACCTCGATGCCCTGGATGGCGTTGACGTTATCGTTACCGAGGAGTGGCGCTACATCAACCCCGAGTGCGGCGAAGAGGTTCTGGATCCCGACGACTACAACTCCTGGTTGGGCGATGCCGAGTCTTTGTACCCCTATCGCGTCACCAGCGAGCTGTGCAAGCGCACCAACAATCCCGACATCTTCTGCATGCATGAGCTTCCCTCTGTCCATAACGCAGATCACCGTGTCGGCAAAATGCTCCTCGACCAGTGCAAGAACGACCTCCATCGCGAAATCATCACCGAGGGCTTTGAGATTGCCGACGAGTGCTTTGAGGCCAACGCTTCGGTCATCTTCCGTGAGGCAGAGAACCGTCAGCACACCATCAAGGCTGTTATGTGTGCCCTTCTGGGTCTCTAGGAGCTGTATCAATGGATAATGCAAAGTTAAAGAGCAGCAAGGTTTACGCATGGGTTCTCGTAATCGCGCTCGGCCTTATGTCTGCCGGCACGACCGGATCCTATAGCGTCATCGCGGGCTCCTTCGTCGCACCCGTGTGCGAGGAGTTCGGGTTTGACTATTCCATCTTCTCGTATTACTTCACCGCAACGCTCATTGGTCTTGCGGCAGCTCTTCCGTTTGTCGGAAAACTCATTCCCAAGGTCGTTGGCAAGGTTTGGCTCCCCGTTGTCGAGCTTATTTTGCTCGCTGCCGGCGCAGGCATGGCCTTCTACACCGAAGTCTGGATGTTCATCGCCGCTGGCGCCCTGATTGGCGTTTGCTTCGCCTTCACCACCGGCGTCGCCATGTCCGACGTTATTGACCAGTGGTTCAAAAAATCTGGTGGCCTGGCAATCGGTCTCGCTTGGGCAGTGAACTCGATTTACATGCTCATCATGAGCCCCGTCATCACCTCTGTCATCGAGGCCGCTGGCTGGAGGACTGGCTATCTGGTGCTCGCTGGCGTCTCCGCCGTGCTCATTCTCCCCGCTTCCGTCCTGATTATTCGCTATAAGCCTCAGGACAAGGGCATGCTGCCCTATGGCTACGTCGAGGGCGAGACGGTCACCGAGACCGAGGAGACGACCGAGGATAGCACGCGTGGCGTTAGCTATGCGCGCGCCATTAAGTCGCCTGCCTTCTTCTTCTGCATCGGCTTCCTCTGTCTCGTTCAGCTCACTTGCTGCATGAACCAGCTCTTCCCGACGTATGCTTCCGAGGTTGGTTTTAGCCCCATGGTGGGCGGCTTCATGGTATCCGCTGCATCGCTCTTCGATCTGTTCCTCAATCCGATCGTCGGCACCACTTGCGATAGGTTCGGCAGCACGAAGGCCATTCTGGGCTGGCTCGCTGTCTCCATCCTCTCCTTTGTCATGCTCATGATGAGCAGCGGCAACTCGACGCTCAGCATCCTCGCAGCAGGCGTGAACGACGTAATGTACGTCATCGCTGGCACTGCCCTGACCGTTTTGGTTATGGATGTCTTTGGCTCCCGCGATTTCGGTCGCATCTTCGCGCTGATCTGCTCCGTGGGCTATATCGTCGGCGCCTTTGGCATGCCCGTTATGATGAAGGTCTATGAGCTTGTCGGCTCCTTCCAGGGCGTCTTCATCTTCTGCATCGCATGCAACGTTATTATCGGCCTGTTCTTGCTGCTGGCAAAAAAGACTGGTAAGAACCTCTCCTGGGACGAATAGTTCGATTCGTCTTAGACATACGCTGTAGGGCTTAACCTGCAGCCGCTTTGGGGCATCGACTAACATCGGTGCCCTTTTTCATCGAATGTGACAAAGGAGCAGCCACTTTGTCACATTGAGTGGCATGTAAATCGAGGTCTAATACTTTTCCGAGAAGTGAACGGCCATACTTGGACCTCCGAAGCATCGACATTTTTAGACGTCAAACCCGCAGGATTTGGCTGGCAAAACCGCAGGAAATTGCATCTCGAAAGTGCCGATGCTTCGGGGGCCCGTTTTCACTCGTTCACTTCTCGGGAAAAGTATTAAACCTCGTTGTATGGGGTGCGGCTGGAGGGTGGTCATCGTTCAGTAGCTACCTCTTCCTTGTGAATCGCCTGAAGCGCAAGGCATAATGCATGTGACAAAGGGACGGCCCCTTTGTTGTGTTGATATGAGAGAAGAGTAGATGATCCTTTCGCTGGCCCCCATGGAGGGAATTACCGGGCATGTGTTTCGTCGCGTGCATGCGGAGTGCTTTGGCGCGCTCGACTGCTATTACACGCCGTTTTTGCCGCCGCCGCGGGTGGGCAACCGCTTTGGCGGCAAGGCGTTTAAGGAAGTCGACCCGGCCAACAACCAGGGACTCAATGTCATCCCCCAGCTTATGTCCAAGAATGCGGACGAGTTTGTGTGGGCGGCTCAGGTGCTCGCCGATATGGGTTACCGCGAGGTCAACCTCAACCTTGGCTGCCCTTCGGGGACGGTTGTCGCCAAGGGCAAGGGCTCGGGTTTCTTGCGCAATCTGGATGAGCTTGAGGTGTTCTTGAGCGACGTATGCGCACGCTCGCCGTTGCCGGTGTCCGTTAAGACCAGGTTGGGGCTCGAGGATGACGATGAATACGAGCGCGTGCTCGATCTTTACTGCCGTATGCCGCTGGCCGAGCTGATCGTGCATCCGCGCGTGCAAAAGGATCGCTATACGGGTTCGCCGCGTAAAGCGTTTTACGGTGAGACGCTGGAGCGTGCGCCGTTTCCGGTGGCCTATAACGGCGACATCTTTGATCTCGAGGACATGGACGCGCTGGTGGACGCCTATCCCGGCACGCGCCATGTGATGCTGGGGCGCGGCTTGCTCGCGAACCCTGCGCTGGCCCGCATGGCCAAGGGCGGCCCTGCTGCCACGACCGCCGAGCTGCAGCGCTTTCACGACACGCTGTTCGCGGCATATGCAGAAGAGATTGGCGGCAACGCGGTCTTTCGCATGAAGGAGTGGTGGTTCTACGCTAAGTGCGCTTTCGCCGATCCCGCCACCGTCCACAAGCTCGTGCGCAAGACCAAGAAGGTCGACGAATACCGCGCCGCCGTCGACCGCGTCTTCCGCGAGCAACCGCTCGCATCCGCAGCCCGCTTCCGCGGCTAGTTAGACATCGGGGACGTTCTTTAGCGACTAGGCATTTAAGAACGTCCCCGATGACTACCCGCAAAAGCTGTACACCAGCATCCAAAGATGTCGAAAAATGTCGACTTTGGATGCTGGTGTACATGTTTGGGTCGTATGGGTTGGGGCCCTGGACGGACAGAGCGTGCGTACTAGAGCAGGTTTTCCTGCACCCACGCGATGATGTCGCTCGATTCGTAGAGTGGTTTGCCGTCGATGAACAGGCAGGGAACCTGGCGTTTTCCGCCGACGGCGATGAGTATCTGTTCGGCATCGGAATCGGTCGAGATATTGCGCTCGGGAATGGTCACGCCGTTATCGGCCAAAAAGTGCTTGACCTTTAAGCAATACGGGCAGCCGGTCATAACGTACAGCGCGAGCTCGTGATTAGTAGCCATAGGTCTCCAATCGGTTGAGGTTTTGATTGAAATACCCAAAGCCGCCGCGGTCTATGCGCGGACCAGTGACGACTCGATGGCCTGGACCAGAAACGCCGTGGCTCCGGTGCCGCAGGGCTTGTCGTAGTAGTCAACAAAGCGCTGGTCGGCCAGATAGCCGTGGGCGAGGCCCAGGTATGCTTCGTCTTGGGGCTCGTGTCCCCAGTTAAGGCCAATCCATCGACGGTGCATCGTGACAAGCTTGCGAGCCTCGCTTCCATCCGCATCGCCGTCGCCCATGGCAATCGAGAGCTGACCCAAAATAGCGCGTTCAAGTTCCTTCATGTCGTTCCATGTCTCGGGGTCCATGTCCAGCAGCGCTTCGTTTGCTGCATCGATAGCCTCATCGCCATAGCGCGCCCGAGCCTCGGCGCCGTAGCGTTCCTCGTTTTCCTGCACGGTGCGCCAGCGCTCCAGTTGCGGCAGGACGGCGCCCATGAGCGAGACGGCTTCGTCGAGTGACAGGCCGGTGTTTTGCGCCAGGCGCGGGGCACAGTCCTCGATCATTGCCTCCATCGTGGTGTCGTAGGTGTACTGGCCGTGGTCGTAGCACCACTTGCAGTAATGGTCGGTCGCGGCGCCCGTGGCATCGGTGCCGCAGTCGTCGGGCGTGAGTATCATGCCGCAGCTCTGGCAATAGCGCTCGGGCATTTCGAGCAGATGAGACAGGGGCTCGCCGGTCACAGCGGCGATGAGCTTCATCATGTCGATGCCCGGTGTGACCTCGCCACGCTCCCAACGGCTGACGGCTTGGCGTGTGACGAAGAGCTTGGCGGCGAGCTGCTCTTGGGTAAGGTGATGGGCGCGACGGACGGCGATGAGCTTTTCTGCAAAGGCCATAACGGCTCCTTTCTGCTGGTTGATGGCTTAAGCATACGCGGCAGCAGGCGCCCTTCCAAGCAACCGTTGGTTGCACGACGGGGGACCGCGGCGAAGAATTGCACGCAACGCCCCACACCTCCATGCCGTACAATGACCGGCATGGAACCTATCGCACACATACATACCGACCTGCCGCAGAAGTTCGGCATTCCGCGCAACAGCTTTTTGGCGCCTCATCTGCAGGGACACATCGTCTTTGAGCCGGAATTTGCCTCCAATGCAGCGGTTGAGGGCCTGGACTCCTTCTCTCACCTATGGCTGTTGTGGCGCTTCGAAAACGGAACGCCCGGCGGCACGGCAAACGACATAGCTGCCGATGCCAAGTCGCAGGACAGGTCTGGCACCAACGTCAAGTGGTCGAAGACCGTGCGCCCGCCGCGTCTGGGCGGAGCCGAGCGCGTGGGTGTCTTTGCCACGCGCAGTCCGTTTCGCCCTAATCCCATCGGGCTCACCTGCGTTAAGCTCGACCGCGTGGAGCTTACCGACGACGGCCCCATCATCCATGTGCTGGGGGCCGATCTGCGCGACGGCACGCCCATCTACGATATCAAGCCCTACATCCCGTTTGCGGACTGCCACCCGGATGCGACCGGCGGCTGGATTGAGGGTGCTCCGTGGCAAGAGCTCGATGTTGAGTTTCCACAAGCGCTGCAGGATATGGTCCCGCCCGCAAAGCTCCCCGGCTTGGTCGAGGTCCTTTGCCAAGATCCGCGCCGCGCGGGCAGCAAGCACGAGCCAAACCGCGTTTACCACTTAGCTTATGCTGGGCTCGACATATCTTTTACGGTCGATAAAACCCAGCTAACCGTAGTCGCCGTCAACGACGCGCAAGACTAACCAGCCATTCGTCTGAACCCGTCAAATTAAGCGCCAAACCCCATGTCAAAATCGCCCATGCTGGTGGACAATAACGCCTACCAAAATAGTCCGCTTTGCATGGGAGCTCAGCATGAAATACGACTTTAGCTCGCTTATCGACCGCCACGGCATGGATGCCATCGCCGTTGACTCTTGGGGCGAGATCCCCGGTATGGCTCCGAACGCACCCGACGAGGGCTTCGACCGCATTCCCATGTGGGTGGCCGACATGAACTTCGCCACGGTGCCCACGGTTCAGGAGTACATCATCAAGCGCGCTCAGCACCCCATGTTTGGCTACTTCAATCCGCGTCCCGAGTACTTCGACCGCATCATCGAATGGCAGAGCCGTCGCAACGGCGTTGAGGACTTGGCGCCGGAGCATATCGGCTACGAAAACGGCGTGCTGGGCGGTGTCGTGTCGACGCTACGCGCGTATGTCCAGCCAGGTGATGCGGTGCTAGTCCACAGCCCTACCTACATCGGCTTTACCAAGTCCATCGAGGCCGCGGGCTATCGTATTGTCCACAGCCCGCTTAAGCTCGACGACCAGGGCGTGTGGCGCATGGACTTTGAGGACATGGAGCGCAAGCTCGCCCAAAACTACATCCATGCCGCGGTGTTCTGCTCGCCGCACAATCCCTGCGGCCGCGTATGGGAGCGCGACGAGATCGAGCGCGCCATGGACATCTATCGCCAGCACGATTGCGTGGTGATCTCGGACGAGATTTGGTCCGATATCATCCTGCCGGGACACAAGCACATCCCGACGCAGTCGGTGAGCGAGGATGCTCGCATGCGCACGGTTGCCCTCTACGCGCCCAGCAAGACGTTCAACCTGGCGGGCCTGGTCGGCAGCTACCACATCATCTACAACGAGACGCTGCGCGACCGCGTGTGCGCCGTGTCCAACAAGACCCACTACAACGAGATGAACGTCCTCTCCATGCATGCGCTTATCGGTGCCTACCAGCCGCAGGGCTATGAGTGGGTTGATGAGCTCAACCAGGTGCTTGCCGGCAATATCGAGTACTTCTGCACGTATGCAGAAAAGCACTGGAAGGGCGTCGCGTTTTCGCGTCCGCAGGGCACGTACATGGTGTTTCTGGACTGCACCGAGTGGTGTCGCGAGCATGGCCGCGATATTCAGTGGTTGCTCGACGAGGGGGCGCGCGTGGGCGTGGGGTATCAGGACGGCCGCCCGTTCCACGGACCCTGCCACATTCGCGTGAATCTGGCGCTGCCGCTTTCGCGCGTAAGGGAGGCGTGCGACCGCCTGGACCGCTACGTTTTTAATGCACGGTAAGTGAGCACTGCATGCGGGGCCTTCTGCCAAGTCGGCTGGAAGGTCCCACACGGTAAAGCGCCTGTAACAATTGGGCACTCGTGTGGTTTTGTTTGCTATTATCTTTAACCATTTCAGTCTGTAAACAGGATCGTATGGAGCTCGATGAAAAGATCCCGTCGCTCGGTTGCCATTTCGTTGTTTGTTGCGCTTGCAGTGGCGAGCGTCTTTGTCGTAGCGATAGCTGGCTGCTCCGGGTCGAATGACGGAGCCTCGACGTCTGCATTAGAAGGTCTGGACGCCTCGCAAGTCAAAGACGACGACCTTAAGACGCTCAACGTCGGAAGCGACCTCTATCCACCGTTTGTGTATACCGACGAGTACGGCGATATCGTTGGCCTGGATGTCGAGATATTGACCGAGGCTTTGGCTCGCATTGGTTACAAGCCAAAATACCAGCTGATTGACTGGGAAAAGAAGAAGGAGCTGCTGGCGAGCGGCGAACTCGATTGTGTCATGGGCAGCTTTAGTATGACGGGTCGCGAAAACGAATATCGTTGGGCCGGCCCGTACCTTGCGAGCCGCCAGGTGGTCGCGGTCGATCCCCAGAGCGATATCTACACGCTTGCCGATCTTGAGGATAAGATCGTGGCGGTTCAGTCCACCACCAAGCCCGAGGACATTTTGCTCAATCGCATAAATGAAAACGTTCCGCAGATCAAGGAACTCTACAGCTTTTCGGACGGTTCATACCTGAACCCGGCGCTCGTCGAGGGCCTGGTCGACGCTATCGCCGCGCATGAGTCCTCGTTCCTCACCTACGAAAAAGACTATGGTGTGACATATCGCATTTTGGATGAGCCGCTGCTAGAGGTCGGTTTGGGCACCGCTTTCGATATCAACGATACGCGTGGCATCGACGTCAAGCTCACTCATGCCTACCAAGAAATGCTTGCCGATGGCACCATGGAACGCCTGGTGTCAAAGTACTTCGATGATCCTTCGCCATTTTTGAATATGGAGGGCCTGTCATGATCGATGCGCCCGACCACGCTGCTCAGGAGCGGGGCAATCGTTCGGCAGGGGCATGGCTCCTTGTCGCTCTGCTGGGGATAGCGCTCTCGGTTGTTGCCGGCATGATGAGCTACGGTTACACGACGGCCCAAGCCGAGCAGCGCTTTGCCGACGTTGTCGATTACGTGGCGACGCAGAGCCTTTCCTACGATGCATTTAACAGCGCCTATACGACCAAAAACCTGATTCGCGCTATGGAGATTGCCGGAGAGGCGGCTCGCGATATGGAGCGCGACGGTTCGGTGGATAACGCCATGCTGGAGCAATATGCCGATCAGTTCAACGTGAGCGCGCTGATCGTGACGGACGCATCGGGCAATTTGGTGTCCGAGTCCTCGACGGGCGATGTGGACTACGGGTCGCTCGCTACGTATCTCAAAGAATCACCCGTGCTTGAGGTGGCAACTCATCCGCTTAAGTCCTATACCGCCCGCATCACGCTTGCGGATGATTCGGTCGCAGACATTGGCTGCGTGACTCGGCAGGATGGCGAGGGCATCGTTATCGCGGTAAGGCATCAGAGCGCGAAGGCGGTTGTAAGCAATACACTCAAACTGCAGAGCTTGCTTGATGGCTATGAAACCATCGATAGCGGCAATATCGTGATCGAAAGCGACGGCAAGGTCGTTGCGACCAATGCCGTTGAACCCACCGTATTGGGCGTGTTCGATCTGCCTGTGACGGATGTCTTCATTGTCGACGGTATTAAGGATCGATGCCTGGCTGGTAAGGTCAGATTGGTTAACGCCGACGGCGAGTGGTATTTGGGCACATTTGGAAAAGCGCACAAATTCTATGTGTACACTTATGCCTCGGCGCAGCGCTACTTTGAGGTCGCCGCGGCTGTTGCCGCCGGCGTGCTGGTGCTCTACGGCGGTGTTATAGCCGTTGTTGTGACGGTGCGTCGCCGCGCTGATCGCCGACGTTTGACGGACTTGCTGCAGCAGGAGCGCGGCTATGGCGACAAACTGGCAAAGGCAGCGCGTGAGGCCTCGTCTGCCAACTCGGCAAAGACGGAGTTTCTGCGTCGCATGAGCCACGATCTGCGCACGCCCATCAACGGCATTCGCGGCATGGTCGAGGTTGGCGATGCCAATGCGGACGATCTGCAAAAGCAGACTGAGTGCCGCTCAAAAATCTGGACGGCATCGGGACTGCTGCTCGACCTTGCCAACGAGGCGCTCGATATGAGTCGCCTGGAGAGCGGGCAGGTCGACCTGAACCTCGTGCCCATAAATTTGGTGGCCCTCAACTGTGAAGTGCGCGATATTCTGGAGCGCCAGGCCGAGGAGCGTCTGGTGACAATTATCTCCGACCAGCAGACGCTTAATCATCCCTATGCGCGGGTGAGCGTGACGCACCTCAAGCGTTTGTTGCTCAATATTGCCGGCAATGCCGTCAAGTACAACCGCCAGGGCGGCTATGTCCGCCTGGTGTGCCGCGAGGTGGAGCCAGCGGATGGCGTCCCCGTCTATGAATACACGATCGCCGACAACGGTATTGGCATGAGCGAGGAGTTCCAAAAGCACCTCTACGAGCCGTTTTGCCGCGAGAAGCAGCAGGTGGAAGGCGCTTCGTCGGGAACTGGCCTGGGCGCGCCTATCGCAAAACAGCTGGTCGAGCTTATGGGCGGAACCATGAGTTTTACGAGCGTCTTGGGGCAGGGGACGACGTTTACCATCCGCCTGCCGTTCGAGAAATGCAAACGCTCCGAGATTTCTCAGGCAGTTCGCGTGGATGGGGGCGATGGCGATGCGCTCCAGGGCTTGCGCGTTTTGCTCGTAGAGGATAACGATCTGAATGCCGAGATCGCGCAGTTTACGCTCAGCCGTGCCGGTGCCATCGTGACGCATGCTAAGGATGGTGAGTCTGCCGTCGAGATGTTTACCGCGAGCGCACCGCACGAGTACGACGTGGTGTTGATGGACATCATGATGCCTGGCATCGATGGCCTTGAGGCCACGCGCCAGATTCGAGCACTCGATCGCGAGGATGCCGCGACCACGCCGATTATCGCCGTGAGCGCCAACGCCTTTGCCGACGACCGCAGGCTTTCGCGTGAGGCGGGCATGGACGCGCACCTGAGCAAACCTGTGAGCTCGCAGGAGCTCGTCGAGGCGCTAGCGCACATAGCCGCCGATGCTTCATAAGCATATGGCCCGGTTCCAAGGTGGGTTGGAACCGGGCCATATTGTTATTGATGAGGCCTGCTGAGGGGCTTACTTTTCTTGAATCTGCTTGCCGCAAAGATGCTCAATCGAAATCTCGTAGAGCTGGACGCCCTTGATGTCTTTGGCGATTTCCTCTTCGACTTCTTCGGCAGAAGGGTAGTACTTAAGGGCGAGCTGGCGGACTTTGTCCTCGATAAACGCGGGGGTGTCATTCGCCAGGCGACAACGGCCAAAGACGACGGTGCTCATAACGTAGGGAGCCCAGTCACCGTCCTGGTACCACTCGTTGCCATATACGGTAAAGCAGACCTTGTCATCGCGCTTGAGTGCGTCGACCTTGTGGCCGGCTTTGGCGCCATGGAAATAGATCTTGTCGTGCTCGGCGTCAAAGAAGTAGTTGACGGGAATGGCGTACGGGTAGCCATCGTCGCCGTTGACGGCAAAGACGCCGCGCTTGCAGGTAGCGAGCAGTTCGCGCGCTTCCTCGTCAGTGATGGCGCGTTTCTTTCGACGTAAGGGTCTAAACATCGTTGGCTTCCTTTCTGGTCGTGCGTGGTGGTTGAGCACAAACTATAGCGAAACGGATCCGTTTTTCTTGATGCGGGCGAGTATGTTTTTGAGCTTGTTAAAGTCGAGCGGTTTGGACAGATGGGCGTTCATGCCGGCGTCGTGTGCCGCCTTGGCGTCCTCGGCAAAGGCATTGGCGGTGAGCGCGATGATGGGGATATCGGCTGCATCGACCTTCTCGCTCAGACGAATCGCGCGGGTTGCCTCGTAGCCGTCCATGTCCGGCATCATAATGTCCATCAGGATCGCATCGAAGCTGCCGGCGGGATGCGACAGGTACAGATCGACGACCTCGTTGCCGTTGGCGGCGCGGGTGACCACGACGCCCTCGGATTCTAGCAGCGCCTGGGCAATCTCGGCATTCAATTCGTTATCCTCGGCGAGCAGCACGTTCATGTTGGCGAGCGAGCAGTCGAGCGCCCTCTCGACCGTATTCGCCCGCGCCCGGGGGTTCTTGTCGATATCGAGCGGAATTTCCACGTAGAACGTGGTGCCCACATGGAGTTCGCTGGTGACTTCGATGGTGCCGCCCATCAGTTCAATAAGCGACTTGACGATTGGCATGCCCATGCCGGTTCCTTGGAACTTGCTGCGCGCATCGTCACCTTCTTGGGCAAACGGCTCATAGATATGCTTTAAAAACTCGGGAGCCATGCCAATGCCGGTATCCGAAACGCTAAAGCAAAAGAGCGCGCGCCCGTTATCGAGTGGCTTGGTCTGTGAACTAAAGGTGACGGAGCCGCCGTGCTTGTTGTACTTAATGCTGTTGTCTAACAGGTTGATCATGACCTGTCGGATATGGGTGGGACTGCCGATTACGTATGGCCCCGTGGCGTACGGCAGACTATTGTCCTGCATTGTGATGCCGTTACTGGACGCGCGGAGCTTGCACAGCACCAGCGTATCATCACAAAGCTCTTTGAGGTTAAAAGGCGCATGTTCCAGTGTTAGCTTGCGGTCTTCGATTTTTCCCATCTCGAGGATGTCGTTGATCAGCGAGAGCAGGTGATTGGCGGCAACGCGCGCCTTGGCACGGCTCTCGCGGGCGACTTGCATATCGCCTTCCTTCAATTCTTCAATTTCGATAAGGCCCAGGATACCGTTGAGCGGCGTACGGATGTCGTGGCTCATGCGCGTGAGGAATGCCGTCTTAGCGGCGTTGGCAGCATCGGCTTTTTTGCGCTCGGTTCGAGCGCGCACGAGCGCCCAGATGAGCAGGACGATGCCGACCGACAACATACCGATGAGGGTAGCTGCAATGGCGGTGCGGTTGCGATAAAGGAATTGAAGCGTGTTGGATTCCTGGGCCGTGTACGACGTGGAGGAGTAATTACTTGCGGAGAGCGATTCTCCGGCATTGATGATGCCCTTGTTGATGATTCCCAGCAGTTCGGGCTTGCCGCGCGACATCCAGCACGCGAGGTCACAGGTGTCAGGGAGCTCGACCGTCTCGCAGTCCTCGAGATCATAACGGTCACCGATGGTTTTTACGCGTGAACTGGGAGCGACGATGCAGTGCGCCGTTCCCTTCCTGAGGGCGTCGAACGCTTCATCGTCGGATTGGTATTCGGTCACGGTCGCTGTGGGGAACAGACTTTCAAGTACATTTCGGTTGATAATCGATGATTTGGTGCAGGCGATGTTCTGAAGGTCTTTGTTCAGGTTGCTTCCGGTGTGGATGGCGGTGAGGGATATAGTCCCCAACGATACCGACTGCACAACGCCCGATTGCTCGGCAAACCAGTAATCTCGGTATATTGGCAGCGCAACGTCTATGCTTCCCTTTGACAGGGCCTTCGACATCATCTTGTAGCTATCAAAGGCGACGGTTTTGACCGTAATGCCAAATTGATCGTGCAGCGTCGTTGCAAGCGATGCGAGCGAGCCTTCCATTTCGCCGTCTTCGTCTTCGTTGCAGTAGGGGAGTTTGCCCGTAATGTAGCCGAGCGTGATGGTGTTGCCATTTGCTTTGAGCCAGGAGCGTTCGGGGCTGTTGAGCGATGATGAACCGCTGTTTTGGGTCGAGTAGTTAGATTTGACTTCGTCGTTATAGCGTGGGTTGACGCGGGCGATTGCCGTCATGGCAGCATTGATGTCGTTCATCAGGTCGGAACGACTTTTGGGGACGGCAAGGTAGTAGTCGCTTGAACCAACGTAGAACATGGGCGACGCCTCGGGCGACGAAATGGTGTCGTTCATGATTGCGGCATCGACTTCGTCGTCTGCGAGCGCGTTAAAGAGATCGGATCCTCCGTCATACTCCCTGTATGCGCAGGCGATTCCTTCGTTGGCGAGCCATTGCTGGCCAACGAAGGTTTGCATAACGCCGGGGTTGCAGCCGATAGTGAGACCCTGGAGTGCTTGAGGGTCACCCTTTGCGAGGTCGTCGCGATCGGGCTTGGCGTAGATGTAGTAGCGCTCGGTGCCCTCGGGGTTCGAGGAAAAGAGCAGCTTTTGGGCGCGTTCCTCGGAGTAGGAGATGTTGGGCATGAGGTCGATTTCGCCTGCCTCGAGCATGTCCATAAGCTCGGTGAAGGTGCCGGAGACGTATTCGTACCGCCAGCCGGGCGTGTAGTACGACAGGGTCTGGAGGTACTCGTAGCCCCATCCCGAGAGGCGCTCGCCGGGGGTGCCGTCCTGGAAGCCCTCGTTGTTGACGAGCCAGCCGACGCGGACCGTCTTGACCTGTTGAACGGTGTTGGCGGCATAGACGGGGGCGGGCGCGGCGGCGCTCAGCACGGTAAGCGCGACAAGCACGATGACCAAGGCGCGAGATATAACTAGACGAAGGGCGACGGTAGCTCTCACGTGCAATCCTAACGAATCGAGACAATACCGCATAAGGATACCAGCTCAGCCTGCCTAGCCGGCGGCTGCACCGCTAAACGCTCCCGCCCGGCAGTTGGGGACAGCCCCTTTCTGCCGGCACAAAAGGAACGTCCCTAACTGCCGGTTGTGGGACAATACCGAGCAAACGTGATTGGACGTCTGGGAAAAGGGGTCGCGATGAACAAGTTGAGGACGCTTGCCGATGTGTTGCGACAGGCTGGCTTTGCGCGCATCACGGGCCTGTTTCTTATCTTCTATCTGCTTTGCTCGACGGCTGTCTGGCTGTCCGAGCCCACGACCCTTACGTTTGGCGATGGCCTCTGGTTTAGCTTTGAGACCGTCTCGACCATCGGCTTTGGCGATATCCCGGCCGAAACGCCGGTCGCCCGTGCTATTACCGTCGTCCTGAGCGTCATCAGCATCTTCTACATTGCCATGCTCACGGGTGTGGCGGTGAACTACTGCAATACGCTCATCAAGCTGCGCCAAAAGGACACCATGGCGCGCTTTATGGACGATCTGGAGCATTTGGAAGAGCTCGATCGTGACGAGCTCGCCGACCTGTCGCGCCGTGTGCGCGAATATCGCCGACGCCAACGCTAGAACGGGCGCCGCGCGTCACGACGAGGGGGACTGAATATGAATATCACGGTATACCTGGGCGCCAGCGTCGGCAATGACCCGGCGTTTCTGCCTGCGGTGCAAGAGCTGGGCAACTGGATTGGCTCCAACGGGCACGCGCTGGTATACGGCGGGTCCAAATCGGGCCTGATGGGCGCGCTCGCCGATAGCGTACTCGAGGCAGGTGGACACGTGACGGGTGTTGAGCCGAGCTTTTTTATAGAGGCCGAGTTTCAGCACGACGGCATCGATGACCTCATCGCGACGAGCGATATGGCCGAGCGCAAGGCCAAGATGATTGAGCTCGGCGATGCGTTCATCGCCTTTCCCGGTGGGACGGGCACGCTCGAGGAGATTGCCGAGGTCATGTCCGCGGTGTCGTTGGGGCACCTGAGTGCTCCGTGCATCCTGTATAACCTTGACGGTTACTACAACGACCTCAAGGCGCTGCTCGGGCACATGATTGATAAGGGGCTTTCGAGCCCGAGGCGCCAGCAAGGCATCTACTTTGCCGACGATTTGCGCGAGATTGTCTCGATTATCAACGGATAAGTCTTGAGCCTGCCCCACTATGACTCCCAATGGTGCCGTTTGTGGCGCAGATGGTTGGCTTGTCTGGGCAACGCTCGCTCTACAATAAAACGTAACTATGTCGACTTTGACCGCGGGAGGACCCGATGGACAACCTTGCCAAACCCACAAACCGCGCGCTGTTTTTAGTTAGCGTTGCCGTGACCGGTGCGTTCGCAGGTGCCGCGGTCTGGCTGTTCTTTTTTGCGATGGAGCACGGTATCGACTATCTGTGGACCGAGATCCCCCACATGCTGGGCGCGGCGTCGCCCGAACTCGCCAGCGGCCCGTTCGGTTTTCTGACGTATCCGTTTTTCGTCTGCCTGCTGGGCGGCCTGCTGATCGGCCTGTACGAAAATCTTACGGGCACCAAGACCGACGACCTCAACCAGGTGATGGCTAAGGTTAAGCAAGACGGGCGCTACCCGTACGACAACCTGGGCAAACTTTCGCTCGCGGCATTGCTGCCGCTGCTGTTTGGCGGAAGTATTGGACCGGAGGCCGGCCTGACTGGCGTTATCGCGGGTCTGTGCAGCTGGGTCGGCGACCGCATGCGCCGCTTTGGCGCCGAGTTCAGGGAGCTCACGCTGTTGGGCACCCAGGCCGCGCTGACGGCGCTCTTTACCGCGCCCGTCTTTGGCTTTGTGGCGCCGCTCGCCGGTAGCGCCGACGGCCAGGGCGAAGACGCCGATGATGGGTCCGCGTCCGGCGAGATCACCATCAAGCTGCCCAAGGCGCAAAAGACGGTGGTCTACGGCATTGCGATTGCCGGCGGTCTGGGTGCCTACCTGCTGCTTGGCCAGCTTGTGGGCGGCGGCATGGGCATGCCCAGGTTCGAGTCCGCCGAGGTGGGCAACCTGGAACTTACCTGGCTCATTCCGCTGGCGTTGGTTGGCACCGTTTGCGGCTGGCTGTACTTTGTCTCCGAGCACGCAAGCGAGGCACTGTCCCATGCAATAGGGGAGCGCCCTGTCGTCAAGGCTATGCTGGCCGGTCTGGCGCTCGCCATCTGCGGCACGGTCCTGCCCTACACCATGTTTGCCGGCGAGACCCAGGCCGATGTACTTATGGAGACCTACCTCACCATTCCCGCCGGCGTGCTTATCGCGACCGGTCTTGTCAAGGCCATGCTGACGCCCGCCCTCATCAACCTTGGTTGGCGCGGCGGCCACTTCTTCCCGGTTATCTTCTCGGGCGTAAGCCTGGGCTATGGCCTGGCCATCCTCACCGGCGCAGATCCGGTCTTTTGCGTCGCCGTCTGCACGGCATCGACGATGGGTGCGGTCATGCGCCAGCCTGTCATGGTTGTGGGCCTGCTGCTTATGTGCTTTCCGCTCAAGGGCATCGTCTGCATGATTATCGCCGCCGTTATCGCCGCTGGCATTCCGCTGCCCAAGCCGCTGCGCAAGTAGCACGGTAGCGCGCAGTCAGTACAAACATCTCAAGTCCGGTGCGGGCGCTGTGTCACGGATTTGCGGGTGGACTGGATTTCGTTCGGTATCGGCGCTACTTCCAAATTGCAAGCGCGGCGGTGCCCAGTACGATGAGGGCGAGACCGATGGCGCTGCGGCGGGAGAGTTTTTCGTTGAATGCCAGGCGCGCAAATAGCACCGATACGACAATCGATAGTTTGTCGATCTGCACCACGACACTCACCTGGCCTGCAGCGATGGCATAGTAATAGAGCAGCCACGATGCTCCAGTCGCGATGCCCGATGTTGCGAGAAATGTGAGTTCGCGCCGGTCAACGTGCGCGACCTGCTCCAGTTTTCCCTTGGCTGCCACGATTGCCCATGCCATAACCAGTACCACGCAGGTGCGGATTGCCGTGGCCAGGTTTGACTCGACGCCTTCGATGCCGATCTTGGCGAGGACGGAGGTGAGTGCCGCGAACACGGCGGCGCCGAGGGCGTAAGCGAGCCAGGTTCGGTCTTGCTGCTGCTCGGGTTCGGCGGACTGCTTCTTCTCGATCATTAAAAACGTGCCGAGGGTGATGGCAGCGGTTCCCACGAGCTTAACCGCAAGGTTGCTCGTCTCGTCAAAAAGCGCGATGGCGACCAGCGCGGCGAGCACGGTGCTCATCTTGTCGACCGGTACGACCTTATTGACATTTCCGATGCTCAACGCCTTAAAGTAACAGATCCACGAAGCACCGGTAGCGAGTCCCGAGAGGACGAGAAAGAGCCAGGATCTGGGTTCGATGCTGCCAATGGTTCCAATGGATCCAGAAATGCCCGCCATTGCCCAGGCGAAAACGAGCACCACGCAGGTGCGAATGGCCGTCGCGACATCGGAGTCGGTCTGCTTGATGCCGCATTTGGCCAAGATGGATGTGATGCCGGCAAAGAATGCTGACGCAAATGCTGCGACAACCCACGACACGGGTGCGGTGCCTCCTTGGATAATGGGTTTATCCTGCGAGTTTTATGGACATGAGGATACCGCCCCACCATGAAGGTTTGATATGGCCGCGGCGAGACGGGGGTTATGTTCCGGGGAGCCATTTGGTGAAGGCTCGAATTGTCGATATGCTGTCGACTTCTCTTTGGTTTCCAAGATCTAAACGGCATGCTTCGAAGGGCGGCGGCGTTGTTGTTGCTTCGTCTTATCTAGTAAATGAGGTGGCGTGCAGCCCAAGCCCTTTGGCTGTCGATTACAGGTCGCGTGCCCGATAGACCTTGGTGCTGACTGCGCAGCTGATTGCACATAGCGCGAGGGTAAGTGCGGCGATGCCTGCACACAGACAGCCCAGAACGGCGGGATCGGGATTCGCTCCGGCAATCGACATGAGCCAGTTGCTGATGGGGTTGGAGGAGCTCAGCGTGGCCATGGCAAGGCATCCGAGCATGGCAAACAGACCAACGGATAGGCGCAGCGCTTCCATGTGTCCAAAGCGAAAGAACAGCGGCTGCGCCAAAAACACCATCATGAGGGAGATGAGCATTGATGCTGCTGAGGCTATTGCAATCTCAAAGACAATCTGTCCCGTCAACGGGATACCCGCGCTGTTGAAGAGCGGGAAGGAGACGATGCTCAGAAGCGCGGCGGCGCACGCCGTGACAGCCGAGAAGACAATGATGCTCAGGTAGCGTGCGCAGATGATGTCTTTACGCGAGAGAGACAGCGTTGCGCGATAGCGCTCCCAACCGTTTTGATTGTCGAAGCCGGCCAGCGAGCTCATGACCATGATGGGTGACATGGCACTGACCGCGCAGGCGCCAGCGCTCATGCCGGAATCGCCGTCCGATGCGTTGGCAAGGGTCAGCACGACGAATATGAACAGGCCGACGCCCGCGATGCTCGGGACGAGCGTGCGAACGATAGCGAGCTCGGACATAAAGGCGCGTTTCATTTCGAAGCCCCTTTCAGCATGAGGCGCAGATAGTCGTCAATGGTTGCCCGATCGCAGGGAATCTCGGGGAAGGCCTCGAGCGTTTCGCGACGGTTGGGCACGAGCACGTCCACGCTATAGGCGTGGTGGGCGGCACGGGCACCTTCGACGCAAGCCATAAGCTCGGCGGCCTGTGCTTGGGTGCAGTGGGCGATGCCGGCGCGGTCGGTAATGTCCTCGCGCGGCAGATCAAACACAATCGAACCGTTATCGATGCAGATGATGCGGTCGGCGGCACGATCGAGGTCGGACGTAATGTGGCTCGAGAGCAGCACGCTGTGCTGGCCGTCGGCGACAAAGGCAAGCAGCTCATCGAGCAGCTCCTCGCGTGCCATGGGATCGAGGCCCGCGGTGGCTTCGTCCAAAACGAGCAGCTTGGCATTGTGGCTGAGTGCACAGGCAAGCTGCAGTTTCATGCCCATGCCGCGGGAGAGGTCCTTGACCTTTGTCTTGGGATCGAGGCCAAATCGGTTGATGAATCCGGCGAACGTTTCGCGGTCCCATGTGGGGTACGTCGGGCCTACGAGCGACTCGATCTGGCCCACCCTGAGCGTGGAGGGGAAGGGGCACGTGTCCAGGACAAGACCGACGCGGGAGCGTAGATGGCGTTGCGATTCATCGGGCGCGTCGGCGCCACAGCGCTGCCCAAACAGGTGCACCTCGCCGGCATCGAGCTTTATAAGCCCGAGCGCGGCGCGAATGGTCGTTGTCTTGCCGGCGCCGTTTGCGCCTACAAAGCCAACGATCTGGCCGGGCTCCACAGCGAGCGTGACGTCGCGTAGTGAAAAGCGGTCGCTCACACGGCGTGAGATGCCTTTGAGTTCTAAAAGGTTTTGCATGGTATAGCCTTTCTTTCAGATGGCTACTGCATGGTTTCGGGGGCTACCAGGTCGAGCATCTCGTGCAGTTTGTCGCGCGTGACGCCCAGGGTTTCGGCTTGGCTCGCCGCTTTCGCAAGTAGCTCTTCGATATGGCAGAGCTGGTTTTCGCGCAAGAGTTCCTGGTTGCCCTCGGCGACAAAGCAGCCCTTGCCCTGCACGGTGCAGATAAACCCGAGTTGCTCTAGGTCGGCGTAGGCGCGCTTGGTGGTGATGACGCTCACGCCCAGGTCGCTCGCGAGTGCACGGATGCTGGGGAGTTTGGCTCCCGCAGCGAGCGTGCCCGATAAGATCTGAGCTTTGACCTGCGAGGTTATCTGCTCGTAGATGGGCTTATCGCTCGAATTGGATAGGATGATGTCCACAGCGGCTCCTTAGCTGTTGGGCTACACGTGTATATAACCGGTAAGCACAGTATATATACACTATGCACAGTTATGCAAGAGCTAAATGTGGAATAGACCATCGGCGCCGCGCTTGCTCCAAAACAATCTCAATCTGTAACATCTGGATCCGTTTTTGGTCGCCAGCTGTTACAGATTGAGATGTTATTTTCCCGCCTGCCTATTTGTCTCAATCTGTAACAGTAAGAGTCGATTTGCGCGGCTAGATGTTACAGAACGAGACATTGGCTGCCTGCTTTTCCGTTTATCTCGATTTGTAACAGCTAGACCCAATTTGGGCGGCCAGATGTTACAGATTGAGATTGTGTCGGTGGGCAAGTTTGTTTGTCTCAATCTGTAACAGATGGGGGGCCAAATAAGCTCTGCTTGTTACAGATTGAGACAGTCTGCTGCAGAATACTTTCGATAACTAGCCGTTCACGTTCTGACTGATGAATTTGTCCTGATAGGCGCTCTAGAGCGAGGTTTCGCGGCTACAATAGTGCGGTTACAACGACGTAATGCACTCAATGCAAGAAAGGATCCGCATGGCAAGCCTGTCGGATGAAATCTCGTCGCGCCGCACATTCGCGATCATCAGCCACCCGGACGCCGGTAAGACCACACTTACCGAGAAGCTGCTGCTCTATACCGGCAGCATCCAGACTGCCGGCTCGGTCAAGGGCAAGAGCTCGGCCAAGCATGCCGTCTCGGACTGGATGGACATCGAGAAGGAGCGCGGTATCTCCGTTACCTCCTCGGTGCTGCAGTTCACCTACAACGGCGCCTGCGTCAACATCCTCGATACCCCCGGCCACCAGGACTTCTCGGAGGATACCTACCGTACCCTTATGGCCGCCGACGCTGCTGTTATGGTCATCGACGGCGCCAAGGGCGTCGAGGCCCAGACCAAAAAGCTCTTTAAGGTCTGTACGCTGCGCCACATTCCCATCTTCACCTTTGTGAACAAGCTCGACCACGAGGCTCGCGACCCGTTTGAGCTCATGGAAGAGATCGAGAACGTCCTGGGTATCAATACGTATCCCATGAACTGGCCGATCGGCAGCGGCCGCAACTTCCGCGGTGTGTTCGACCGTCAGACCCGTCGCGTCATTGCCTTTGAGGGCGACGGCCACGCCAACGCCACCAAGAAGGTCGCCGAGGTCGAGGCCGAGCTGGGCGATCCTTCCATGGACGAGCTCATCGGCGAGGAGAACCATAAGAACCTGATGGACGACATCGAGCTGCTCGATGGTGCCGGCGACGAGCTCGACCTGGATGCCGTGGCCTGCGGCAAGCTGAGCCCGGCGTTCTTTGGCTCGGCGCTCACTAACTTTGGCGTGGAGCCCTTCCTCAAGGAGTTCCTGCGTCTGGCCCCGACGCCGCGCGCCTACACCGACACGCTCACCAGCGAGCCGGTCGATCCTTGCCGCGACGACTTTAGTGGCTTCGTCTTTAAGATCCAGGCCAACATGGACAAGAACCACCGCGACCGCATCGCCTTTGTGCGCATCTGCTCGGGCAAGTTCGAGCGCGGCATGGACGCCTTTCATATGCAGGGCAACCGCAAGCTCAAGCTGGCCACGGGCACCTCGATGATGGCCGACGACCGCGCCATCGTGGACGAGGCGTACGCAGGCGATATCGTGGGCCTGTTCGACCCGGGCATCTTTAGCATCGGCGACACCGTGTGTTCCGGCAAGCATCACGTGCAGTATCCGCAGATCCCGACGTTTGCCCCCGAGATGTTCGCTCGCATTACGCAGGTCGACACACTCAAGCGCAAACAGTTCGTGAAGGGCATGGAGGAGCTTGCCCAAGAGGGTGCCATCCAGATCTTCCGCGAGCTGGGTGCCGGCATGGAGAGCGTCATTGTGGGCGTGGTCGGCGTGCTGCAGTTTGAGGTGCTCGAGCGCCGTCTCAAGGCCGAGTACCGTGTTGAGGTTCGTCGCCAGCCGCTGCCCTATACGGACATCCGCTGGATCCAGAACGACCCCGACAGCATCGATATCCCGGGCCTTTCGCTCACGCGCGACACCCTGCGTGTCGAGGACATGCGCGGCGGTAAGCTGCTGCTGTTCACGAGCCCGTGGAACGTGGATTGGGCAACCGACCACAACCCCGACCTTATCCTGTCGGAGTTTGGCAACGTAGCGTTTTAACGCATCGGCGCGGTGGCCCTGCGGGGCTGCCGCGCCGATTGCTTGCCTGATGCCGCGTGAGCGGCTATCATACCCACCGTCGTCTCAAGACCGAGGCGTCCGAGCAGTTCGGGTCCGATATCCTGCTCGTTAAACCTAAAACCAAAGGAGTACATAATGATCAAGAAGGTCATGGAGGACTACAAGGTCCTGTTGCGGAGCATTCCCGCGGCAACGGTTTCGCTGTTTTTCGTGAGCGTCATCATGATGAACCTGCTGGCCAACAAGGAGCTCATCAGCCTGCCGTATCTGGCGCTCGACTGTGGCTTTGTGGTGAGCTGGGTTTCGTTTTTGTGCCAGGACATGATCTGCAAGCGCTTTGGCGCCAAGGCATCCATCAAAATCTCTATCCTCGCGCTGCTGGTCAACCTGGCCGTGAGTCTGTGCTTTTGGGCATGCTCGCTCACGCCCGGCATGTGGGGCGCCTACTACGACACGGGCATGATCGAGGTCAACACTGCCCTTAACGCCACCATCGGCGGCACCTGGTACGTGGTGCTGGGCTCTTCGCTGGCAATGCTCGTTTCTGCCGTGGTTAACTCCACGCTCAACCAGTCGCTTGGCCGTATGCTCAAAAAGAATAACTTTGCGAGCTTTGCCTTCCGCTCCTATGTGTCCACGGGCGTTGGCCAGTTTATCGACAACCTGGTCTTTGCCATTGTGGTGAGTCACACGTTCTTTGGCTGGACCTGGGTGCAGGTTCTTATGTGCTCGCTGACCGGCGCTGTTGCCGAGCTGCTGTGCGAGGTCTTCCTGAGCCCCGTGGGCTACAAGGTCGTGCGCGGCTGGGAGCGCGAGAATGTGGGTTCCGAGTACCTCGAGCGCCACGCAACCGCCTAAGGAGCAAGTATGCGGGTTTTGATCACGGGCGCTTCGGGCGGTATCGGAGCCGCGTGCGTGCAGCGCTTTTTGGACGAGGGCCACGAGGTCGTGGGCTTTGATCTTTTGCCGGCGGCGATCAAACACGAGCGCTACCGCCATCTGATTGTTGATGTCCGCGAGCCTGACTCGTTTCCAGGTGACCTTGAACCCCAGGTGATCGTGAACGTTGCCGGTACGCAGGATTCGGCCGACGACATCGCCGCCAACCTGTGTGGCACCATCAACGTGACCGAGCGCTATGCCTTTGTGGGGGAGGGGCTTGCCGCCAAGCCGGCGCCGGCTATCAAATCCGTGGTCAATGTGGGGTCGGCGAGTGGGCATACGGGATCGGAGTTTCCCGCCTATGCCGCCAGCAAGGGCGGCGTTATCGCCTACACCAAGAACCTTGCAAACCGTCTGGCGCCGCAGGCCATCGCCAACAGTGTGGACCCGGGTGGCGTTATCACGCCGCTCAACCGTTGCGTGATGGAAGACGAACATCTGTGGAACCAGATTATGGAGCTCACGCCGCTTAGGCGCTGGGCCACTGCCCAAGAGATTGCCGAGTGGATCTACTTTGTGGGCGTGACCAACCGGTTTATGACCGGGCAGAGCCTGCTGATCGATGGCGGCGAGGCCGGCCGCACACAATTTATTTGGCCCGAATAGGAAAAGCGCCCGATGGGAAGCCGTCGGGCGCTATTTTTGATGTATCGGTTTTTAGCCGAGGCAAGTCCAGTTGACGGGGGTCGAGCCGTGCTGTTCGAGTAGCCGATTGGCAGCAGAGAAGGGGCGCGACCCCATAAAGGCAGGGAGTTCTGCCGTGGCACGGTTGGCCGAAAGCGGCGAGGGGTGCGTGGATGCCAGGCAGAACTTGCCGGTTGCCTTGCCCGCCCCGGTTGCGGCGAGCTTGCCTTCAACCATCTGCTGGGCAAAGCGACCCCATGCCAAAAAGACGACCGACTGGGGCAGCTGGCAGCAGCGTTCGATAACGTAGTCGGTGAGCGTGCTCCAGCCTAGTTTGGCGTGCGAGTTCGCGGCGTGTTCGCGCACGGTGAGCGTAGTGTTGAGAAGCAGGACTCCCTGTTGTGCCCATGGGGTTAGGTCTCCCGTGGCGGGAATGGGGCAGCCCAGATCGGCATTGAGTTCCTTGTAGATGTTGCGCAGGCTCGGCGGCAACTTGGTTTGCGTCGCGGGGACCGAGAACGACAGTCCCATTGCCTGGTTGGGTCCGTGATAAGGGTCTTGACCCAAGATGACAACCTTGACCTGGTCGGCCGGCGTGTAGGCGAGGGCATTGAGGATGTCGTCTTGTGCTGGGTAGATAGTCTGCTCGGCACGCAAAAGGGCGATGCGCTCGAGCAGCTGGTTCGTAGTGTCACGTACCGGCTGCGGTGCATCGCCCAACCAAGTTGCTATGTTGCGGTCGCGGGTCGCGGCGTCCATGGGGCTCCTTTACGTCAGATGCTCTGCTGGCATCTATTGTAAAGGCGCACCGGTTGCCTTTATGCCGCGGCTGTATGAAGAGTGGGGTCTACGAGACGTGCTCGGGCGCTCCTGCCATGCGAGCCTGTCCATGTGCGCGGAGGCGCGGAAGCTCGACGGTTGCTACCATGACGCCGGTGAGGATGAGGGCGGCGCCAAAGAAGGCGATGGGGCTCAGGACCTCGCCGACCAGGAAGAACGAAAAGACGGCGGAGCAGACCGGCTCGAGCGAGAAGGCGAAACCGGTGGTCTCGGCGGGCACGTGGGGCTGCACGAGCGTCTGGGTGATAAAGCCGTAGGCAGAGCAGATGAGCGCGAGGGCAACGACGACCACGATCTCGCTGGGCGTACTGGGAAGTGCGAAACCGCCAAAGACGCATGCGGCAATGCCCGAGAACAGGCCGCCAAAGCCCAGCTGCCAAACGCCCAGGGACAGCGGATCGACTTCTTCGACAAAGCGCTTGGCCACGATAATGTGGCTGGCATAGATAAAGGCCGAGAGCAGCATGATGATCGCGCCGGGATTCAGGCTGGTAAAGTCGGCGCCCGAGAGCAGCAGCATGCCGCAGGTGACGATAGCCGTGCCGATGAGCACCTTGCGCTCGGGGGCGCGGCGCAGCAGGGCGGCGTTGGCAAACGGCACGATCACGACCGTCAGGCTCTGCAAAAAGCCGGCAGTGGAGGCAGAAGTGAGGCTGGAGCCCAAGCACATGCAGGTGAGCTCGGTTGCCATAATGGCGCCGATGATAGCGGCACGAACCATAAGGTCGCGGTTGATGCGGAACGCGCGCTTGTGGAAGAGCAGCAGACAGGCCACAAAGGCGATGATGCAGCGCAACGCGACGATGCTCGTGGCGTTCATGCTGTCCATGCCGATCTTCATGAGGGGATACGAAAAGCCCCATGCGACGGGAACGGAAAATGAGAGCGCGATTGCTTTTTTGCGATCCATGGGACTCCTTTTGTTACAGAACGGTTTCGCACAAAGGATTCTGCTCTCAGATGTTGATGTAGTAAAGCGAATGTATCTTCAGTATGATTAAGAAACGCTAAAGTAGGCGCGAAAAGCGCTGGCAAAACGTTTTACGGCTGCATTGATGTGGAGGCACGATGGCATCGCGGTATCAGATTGTTTGTATGGTGGTCGACCGCGGCAGCCTTAAAGGCGCGGCGGACGAGTTGGGCTATACGCAAAGTGCGGTGAGCCAGGCCGTCAAGGCGCTCGAGCGCGAGCTGGGCACCACGCTTATCGAGCGCGGAAAGCAGGGCGTTTCGCTTACGCGCGACGGTAAACAATATCTGCCGTACCTGCGCCAGATTGTGACCGCCGAGCTCGAGCTCGAGGGCAAGCGGCAGGAGCTGCTGGGGCTTTCGTCGACTGATATTCGCATCGCGACGTTTACCAACGTGAGTCGAACCGTGTTGCCGCGCGTGATCCGCGATTTTGGAGCCCTGCACCCGGGCGTACGCTTTACCCTCAAGCAGGGCGATTACACGCGCAACGCCCAGTGGGTGCACGATGGCGTGGTTGATTTTTGCTTTACGGCACGCGGATTTACCGCTGGGCTCGAGAAGCGCGTGGTCTATCACGACGAGTTGGTGGCATTGTTGCCGGCCGCGCATCCGCTGACGGCAAAGGAAAAGGTGACACTCGCCGACCTGGCGTCCGAGCCGTTTGTACTGCTGGATGAGGGCGAACAGAGCCTGGTGCTCGATGCATTTGCGGCGCATGGGCTGTCGCCGCACGTGACGAGCGAGGTGACTGACGACTACACCATCATGGCGATGGTGGAGGAGGGCCTAGGCGTGAGCATGCTCTACCGTCGTACTGTGGAGGGCATGCGAGCCGATATTCGTGTGCGGCCCATCGTGCATGCCCCCTCGCGCGACGTGGTGGCCGCCTGGCGCAGCTGGGACACCATGCCTATCGCCACGAGGCGCTTTATCGACTATATGAGCTCGCATATTGTCAATTAATGACTGTCGTGGCGTTGAGTGCGGTGTTTAGCGGGCTGTCGCTTTGGCTTGGGTGGCGCGATAGGTGCGTGCCGGGTGGCAAAGTAGTACCGCCACGACCATAAAGAACGCCGTGGTGCCCAGGCTGATGGGGTAGACCATCATGATGTTCGCAAAGGTGCGGAAGTGCGGGAACACGCAGAACACCCAGTAGAAGCGGATGCCGCAGACGCAGATCATGGTGATGAGGGCGGGTGTGAGCGAGATGCCAAAGCCACGCAGGTAGCCTGACATGTTTTCGTAGAACATGCTAAAGGCGTACGCCGGGAAGATCGAGCACACGCGGATATAGCCGATCGAGACGATGTTGGGATCGCTGTTGAACAGCGACAAGATCTCGCGCCCCAGGCCGACAATAACGATGATCGTGGTGAGCGCGACGATACCGCCTTCGACCAGGCAGGCCTTGAGCGTTTTGGTGCAGCGGTCGATCTGGCGGGCACCGTGGTTTTGTCCCACAAAGGTGGTGCACGCCTGGCTAAAGCTGTTGAGCAGGTTGTAGCATACGTACTCCAAGCTCATGGCGGCGCTCGATGCCGCCATGACCTCGGTGCCCAGGCTGTTGATGGCGGACTGGATGATGATGTTGGCTACGGCAAAGACGGCGCTTTGGATGCCGGCTGGCAGGCCGATCTTGACGATGCGCTTGAGGGCGACGGGGTCGATAGCCAGGTCGCGCGGGGTGACGCGGACGACGGAGTCGGTCTTGAGCAGGCGGATAAAGAGCGTGGCGGCGCTGACAGTGTAGGCGATAGCGGTGGCGATGGCGACGCCCGCGACGCCCCAGTGGAGTATGGGGACAAAGATGAGATCCAGGCCAATGTTGAGGACGGTGGACACGGCAAGCGCCTGCAGCGGCATGCGGGTGATGCCGACGGAGCGGAAGATCGCGGCCTCAAAGTTGTAAAGCAAGATCGAGGGCATGCTGAGCAAAAAGACGCGTAGGTAGAGCGAAGCGAGCGGCATGGTTTCGGCGGGAACGTTGAGCGCGGCGAGCATGGGCTCGGCAAAGATCTCGCCCAGTGCGATGACGACAAAGCCCACAAGTGCCATAAGAATCGAGGTATGGACGGCGCGTTTGACCATGTTCTGATCGTTGCGGCCGATAGCGTTGGCGATGACCACGTTGGAGCCAAGCGACATGCCAATAAACAGGTTGAGCATAAGGCTGGTAAGCGGAACATTGGAGCCGACCGCCGCCATGGCGAGGGTTCCCTGGTCGCCCGAGAAGTTACCGATGATGACCGTGGCGATGAGGTTCGACAGTTGCTCCAAGATGCTCGTGGCGGCCACAGGGAAGGCGAACAGGGGAACATTGCGCCACAGCGATCCGGTGGTCATGTCAATGTGCTTAGATACGGTGTCAGCCATACGTTCTCAATCTCTAACATGCTCTTTTGTGCTTATTTGCGCAGACGATGATACTCCTAATCGCCTAGTCATTGGGGACGTTCTAAAACGATTACTCATTCAAGAACGTCCCCAATGACTAGGCGGGGAAGGCGTGCGACAATGGTGGGCGTTGTGTTGTTCGCGCTAAGGAGTTGCCATGTTGTTGTGTCCCGTTTGCCATGAGCCGCTGGTGGATGACGAACGCGGTGCTGCATGCGCGGGTGGGCACCGGTTTGACCGTGCGCGCGAGGGCTATCTATATCTCCTGCGCTCGTCCAAGAGCGGCGACTCCATGGGCGATCCCAAGTCGCAGGCACGCAGCCGTCGCGACTTTCTGAACCGCGGTTACTATGCGCCGTTGCGCGATGCGATGGTCGAGCTGGTGCGCGAGCGGGTGTCTGGACGTGCCGCGTCTACGAACTGCCCCATGACGTTGCTCGATATTTGCTGTGGCGAGGGCTACTACACCAGCGCCATGGGTGCGGTGCCGGGCGTGGATGCTTACGGCTTTGACCTGGGCAAAGAGATGGTGCGCCTTGCTGCCAAGCGCGGCGATGCGACCTACTTCGTGGCCAACATGAAGGACATCCCCGTGGCCGATGGCACCTTCGATATGGTGACCGAGCTCTTCGCTCCCTTTAACGAGCGCGAATTTGCCCGCGTGCTGGCTCCAGAGGGCTCACTCTATACCGTGGTGCCGGGTGCCCGTCATCTCTTTGGGCTCAAGGAGGTGCTCTACGATACGCCGTACCTTAACGATGAGAAGCTGCCGAAGACCACCGAGCTCGAGTTGGTCGGAACGCAGCGGGCGTCTGCGAACATTACGCTCCAGACCCAGGCAGACATCGAGGCGGTGTTCCAGATGACGCCGTACTACTACCGCACGCGCCCTGCCGACAAAGAGCGCCTGGCAAACTTGGATACCCTTCAAACCGACATCGACTTCATCATCGCCGAGTACCGCCACTGCTAACCTACCAAAAAGGGACAGGTTTATTTTGGCAGGTTTTATCTGGGCAAACGCAAAGGGCCGACCGCGGAGATGCGCGATCGGCCCTTTTTAGTTGCTTGGCTGCAGAGGTTATGAGAAGCGAGCGCTTACAGGCGGTCCTTGTTCTCGGCCTTAACGGCGTGTGCCTGCTGGACAAAGAACAGGTCGTACACCACGATGACAAAGGCGACGATATTGACGGCGCTGCCGCCGAGCGCGGGAAGCGTGAGCGCGGCCTGCGCAATCGTGGCGATTGCGGCAACGATGCCGAGCTTAAACGCAGCATCCACCTGCGAAGGCTTGTTGGCGCCCTTGATGCCCGCAACACCTGCGGCGAGATCGATGAGGCCCTTGGCGACCAGCACGACCGCGGCGAGCATGGCGTTCGACCCGTACGTGGAATCGAGGTTGCCGGTCGCGATGCCGGCGCCGGCGATGACGAGGCTGGCGATGCCCAAAACAAAGTAGACGAGGGCAAGGATTTTGAGAGTCTTACGAGCAGAGCTCATGGCTGGTCCTTTCGATACGAGTACGCCAACCTGGCGCACCCCAAGTGCTGCACATATGGTGAAGCACATTGTAGTTCAACGGGGCGATGCATGCGTTTGAAAGCGTCTCTTGCCTGCACGGTCCAACCTTTCAAAAAGGAAAGCCAGCTGTAAGGCAAATCGATGGCAGCCCATGTGCGGCGCTGCGATGATGAGGCCGTAACAAGGAGCTGGTCTCAAGGAGGAGTCATGATGTACGGAGCAGGGCAAGTGCGTGAGCCGCGGTCGTTGGGAAGGCGCATGGGCGATTCCGTGATCGCTGCCGTGTGCACGGGATTGATGGCGGTACTTTGCATTGCGATGCTGTGGGCCATGTCGCATGTGGGACAATAGCGGACGGTTGGGTGCCGACATAAACGGCACTCACGTATTCGTTTTGCTTGTTAAGGAGTATCCATGGGCGTCGTCGATCCCTTTTCTGTTGCTCGGGCCGCGGGGCTTGAGCTGATCGGGAAGTCCGAGGGCCTCACGCTCACCGACGGCACGATGGAGCTGCGCGCCGATTTCACCCGCATGCTTCCGCGGCTTAAACAGGGCCGTCTGCAACAAGAGTTGCTGGTAAAGGCTGCGCGCGCAAAAGGCATCGAGCGGCCATGGGCGATTGATGCCACGGCGGGCTTTGGCGAGGATTCGCTGCTGCTGGCGGCCGCGGGCTTTACCGTCGATCTGTATGAGCAGGATTGCGTGATCGCGGCGCTCCTCAAGGATGCCCTGGAGCGCGCGGCAGATGATCCGGCGCTTGCGGCTGCCGTGGCTCGCATGCGCCTTCATGCGGGCGAGGACAGCATTGCCGGCCTTCGCCATACAGCTGAGCTGATCGAGCAGGGCGAGCTCGCGGCTCCCGACGTGGTGTATCTGGACCCCATGTTTCCCGAGCGCACCAAAAGTGCGGCGGTCAAAAAGAAGTTCCAACTCTTGCACCATCTGGAACGGCCATGTACCGATGAGGAGACGCTGGTCGAAGCCGCGCTTGCGGTGCACCCGCGCAAGGTCGTTATCAAGCGGCCGGTGAAGGGCCCGCTGCTTGCCGGCGTTAAGCCGAGCTATCAACTTGCGGGCAAGGCCGTTCGTTACGATGTTTTGGTGCCGCCGCGCCCGTAGCTTGCGTGCGATTACCGGGGCATCGCTAGTGCCGTGCCGATGCGGTCCCTATTTCCAAGGGTGCGACGTCAGGTGCCAGCCGCCGCAGTATTCACATTTGTAGCAGGCCAAACCACGCCGCCCGCGGTTTTCGCAGTCGGCCATAACTGCCTCGGCCTCGGCGCGTGTGTCGTAACGGTTTTTGCGTTCGCACGACTTGTAACGCCAGGCTTCATCGCGCTCGGCGTCTAGGGCGTCGCGGCGCTCGTCCTCGCGCGCAAACAGGTCGCTCATATCGCCGCCGGTAGCAGCGCCCAAAAACTCGCATTTTGCCTTTGACCAGGCGGCCCGCTTTTTGCTTCCCATCTGCTTCGCGCCCCTCTCCAAACGCTGGTATCATTGCCCAATCAAAGTGATACCAATAAACGTGAGGTCGCCGCGTGATGATCAGAAAAACCCTCGATACCGACATTCCCGCCGTCATTGCTATCTATGACGCGGCCCGCGCCTTTATGCGCGCGCATGGCAACGCCACGCAGTGGCCCGAGGGCACGCCTTCTGCCGAGCAGCTGGCTGCCGATATCGCCGCCGGTGGCAGCTATGTGTGCGAAGTCGACGGCCACGTGGTGGCGACGTTTGCCTTTTTGCCGGGCCCAGACGAGTGCTATGACGTAATTGAGGATGGCCAATGGCGTAGCGACACTCCGTACGCCGTGCTGCACCGTGTGGCGTCCGATGGCACCGTGCACGGTGTCGCGGCTGCGATGTTTGCCTTTGCCAAGGAGCGTGCCGATCACCTGCGCATCGACACGCATCAGGACAACCTGCCCATGCAGGGAGCCATCGCCAAGGCCGGGTTTAAGCGCGCCGGTATCGTATATGTGTCGGACGGTACGCCGCGCGTCGCGTTTGATTGGCTGCGCGAGGCATAAAGGCCGAGTCGCATACCAGCGTTTCACCGAAATGAAAATGGCCCCGAGTGGGACCATTTTTGGTAAAACGCGTTGTTGTGGGGCTCGCGTTGTTATCGCCCCAGATGAGCCCGGGCAGACAAAAAGAGGAGGTGCCGGCTTTCGCAAGGCGCGAACCTACGAAAATCGCCGCGCGGCAACGCGGGGCGATGAGCTCGGTCGGGGGATAGGGCCCGCTTCGCCCGCCGGCCCGTAAATTGTATCATCCAGTGTGGAACGAGGACGCCCGTTGCCGCGTGCGATGGGCTTGCAATAAGAGGAGAGCCATGTCGAAGCAAGCGGTCGTTGGAATCTTGGCGCATGTCGATGCCGGCAAGACCACGCTGGCCGAGGCCATGCTGTTCAACGCGGGTCGCATTCGCAAGCGCGGCCGCGTGGACGATGGTGATTCGCATCTGGACACTGACGCGATCGAGCGCGAGCGCGGCATCACGATTTTCTCGTCGCAGGCCGTACTCGACCATGGCGATACCCACGTCATGCTCGTGGATGCACCGGGGCATGTCGATTTTTCGGCCGAGGCGGAGCGCACATTGCGCGCGCTGGACTACGCGATTTTAGTTGTGGGCGCCAACGACGGCGTGCAGGGGCACACCGAAACCCTGTGGCGCCTGCTTGCACGCTATGACATCCCGACGTTCATCTATATCAACAAAATCGATTTGGAGAATCCCGGCCGCGATGTTTTGCTGGCACAACTTGGGCAACGTCTTTCCGAGGGCTGCCTGGATGCCAACGAACTGCTGACGGGCGGCGCCGTTCAGGAGGACGCTGCTGCGTTGGACGAGGCGGCGCTCGAGGAGTTTCTTGAGGCGGGTGAGCTTTCCTCCGCGACGCTGTCGCGCATGGTTGCCGAGCGCAAGCTTTTTCCCTGCTTTGCCGGCTCGGCGCTCAAGGACCAAGGCGTGGACGAGCTGCTGGATGGCATGTGCGCGCTGATGCGTGAAAGGGCATGGCACCCGGAGTTTGCCGCGCGCGTCTACCGTGTGAGCCGCGGGGATCGCGGCGAGCGCTTGGCATGGGTTAAAGTGACCGGCGGCACGCTGCATGCCAAACAGCTGATTAACGGACGTTCCGGCGCCGAGGCACGGGAGCAGAAGGTCGATCAGGTGCGCATCTATAACGGCGAAAAGTATGAGCTTGTCCAAGAAGTTGCTGCTGGCGGTATTTGTGCCGTGACGGGTCTTGCGCACGTTCGCCCAGGGGACGCCCTGGGCGCGGAGCCTGCGGGCGATGCGCCCGTCATTGCGCCGGTCCTCACCTATACGGTGCTTCCGGGCGAACATGATGTCCATACGGTGTTCAAAGCATTGACTGAGCTGGCGGACGAAGATCCCATGCTCGGCGTAAGCTGGAATACGCATCTGGAGCAGATTCACCTGCAGTTGATGGGCGCCGTGCAACTCGAGATCGTGCAGCGGGTGTTGGCCGATCGTTTTGGCCTTTCGGTTGCGTTTGAGTCTGGCGGCATTCTCTATAAGGAGACTATTTCGCAGCCGGTCGAGGGCGTGGGCCACTTTGAGCCACTGCGCCACTATGCCGAGGTGCATCTGCGCCTGGAGCCGTTGCCGGCGGGCTCGGGCGTGCAGTTTGGCACCGTGACCTCGACCGACGAGCTCGATCTTAACTGGCAGCGTCTGGCGCTCACCAACGCCATGGAGCGCGATCATCTGGGTGCGCTGACCGGCTCGCCCATCACCGATGTGCGCATTACGCTCACGGGTGGCCGCGCGCATGCCAAACACACCGAGGGCGGCGATTTTCGCCAGGCCACGTACCGCGCGATTCGCCAGGGGCTCATGCAGGCGCGTGAGGCCGGCGCGGCGGTGCTGTTGGAGCCGTGGTATCGCTTTGAGCTCGAGGTGCCGGGGGAGTGCGTGGGCCGGGCGCTCTCGGATGCCACGCGCATGGGTGCCGAGTACGAGCCGCCGACGATGGCGGGAGACCGGGCGAAGCTTGTGGGTCGCGTTCCGGCATCTGAGGTGCAGGATTACGCGCTGGAGGTGGCTGCCTACACGAGTGGTCGTGGGCATCTGTACCTGGAGTTCGCCGGCTATGCGCCTTGCCATGATGCCGAGTGCGTAATCGAGACGGCCGCCTATGAGCCCGAGGCCGATCTGCCCAACACGCCCGACTCGGTCTTTTGCTCTCACGGCACCGGCTACACGGTCAAATGGTACGACGTACCCGCCGCAGCTCATGTAAAGGTCGATCCCGCCACCTTCCGCCCCTGGCGAGCGGCGGACGCCGAGTTTTTCGGCCATAGGTGATAGAGGGTCAGTCTCTTTGCCGCATCCTGTTGGTATAACTCGGTATAAGTTGGTATAACTGTTACCAGGGTTTGCCAATCTGAGGAGGCCGACATGAATCCAAATCCCTTTAAGCCCACGGCTGGCAAGCGGCCTCCGATACTCATCGGTCGCGAGTCGGTCATCGAGGATTTTGAGGAAGGGCTCGATAACGGCGCCGGAGCGCCGGGTAGGCTCATGCTCATTACGGGAAATCGCGGCTGCGGCAAGACGGTTCTCCTGCGGGAGCTGCAACGTCTAGCCAATGAGCGCGGATGGGCGGTTGTCTCCGATTCCGCTTCGCTTGGCTTATGCGACCGATTGGCCGACGCGCTTCGCTCGAATAAGCCCGTTGTGACGTCAATGGAGTTCGGTCCGTCGTTTGGCCGGATGTCGGTCGAGGCGGCGCGGGCAAAGGGCGAAACGTTGCGAGGACTGGTCAACGAGCGCCTCAAGAAGCTCGGTCCAGGCAAGGGCATACTGTTTGCGATTGACGGGGCGCAATCGGCGTCTATCGAGGAACTGGCGGCTCTTGCCGTTCTCTATCAGCAGGTGCTCGGAGACCAGGATGCTACGGGCTTGCCCGATAGCGAGCAGCGCGGCCTTGCGCTGGTGTTCGCCGGCTTACCCAGTATGGTTGACGATCTGCTCGAAGAGCCGAGCGTAACGTTTTTACGGCGTGCCCAGCAGCGTACGTTGGGGGCGATATCCTTGCCCAAGGTGCGCGATTCGTATATCCAGACGGTCAAGGACGCTGGTCTTTACGTGGACGCGGGGACGGCGGACCTTGCGGCGCGCAAGAGCATGGGGCATCCCTATATGGTTCAGCTGGTGGGATATTACATGTGGCGCTCTGCCGTCCGGCGTGGCTCGCAGGTCATCGAAAGGTGCGATGTCGAGGCTGGCCATACGGATGCCGTCTCCGAGTTCTACGAAGCGGTCGACGCGCCCCTGTATTACGGGCTGCGCAGTCCACAGCGCCTCTTTATCGAGGCCATGGCGGTTGACGAGGGCAAACCGACGCGCATGGCGGATGTCATTGAGCGCTGCGATCGCACCCAGAGCTGGGCGAGTAAATATCGCGCAAGCCTGATTCGCGAGCGCGTCATCGGGGCTGCCGGATACGGTCTCGTCCGGTTTACCGTGCCCATGCTGGGCGAGTACATCCGCGATCGAGTTTTATGGCATGAGTAGGGTGATAAAGGTGACGGAACAGAAGATGAGCCCGCAGGCTATCGAGGTGCGTGGCGCGCGCGTGCACAACCTCAAAGACATCGATATCGATATTCCACTGGGAAGGCTTGTAGGCATTGCCGGCGTGTCGGGCTCGGGCAAGAGTTCGCTGGCGCTGGGGGTTCTTTATGCCGAGGGCTCGCGTCGCTATCTTGAGGCGCTCAGCACCTATACCCGCCGTCGTCTGACGCAGGCCGAACACGCCCAGGTGGACGAGGTTCTGCACGTGCCGGCGGCGCTCGCATTGCATCAACGTCCCAGCGTGCCGGGCGTGCGCTCGACCTTTGGTACCATGACCGAGCTCAACAACAGCCTGCGTCTGCTCTTTAGCCGTTGCGCCCATCACGTGTGCCCGCATTGCGGGGCGCGTGTGGAGCCGAGCCTTAACGTGGCTGCGGGCCTGTCGCTCACGTGTCCGACGTGCGGCCGCGAGTTCTACGCGCCGAGTGCCGAGGATTTGGCTTTCAATAGCGGCGGCGCATGCCCCACCTGTGGCGGCACCGGTGTCATGCGCGAGGTGGACGAGGCGAGCCTGGTGCCAGATGAGTCAAAGACCATCAACGAGGGCGCAGTCCTTCCCTGGGGCACGCTCATGTGGGATCTGATGAAGCAGGTGGCAGGCGAGATGGGCGTACGCACCGACGTGCCGTTTAGCCAACTCACGCCTCAAGAGCGCGACATCGTGTTTCATGGTCCGGCGGTTAAGAAGCACATTCTCTACGTTCCCAAAAACGGCGAGGGCGCCACGCCGCTCGACTTCACCTATTACAACGCCGTCTATACCGTCGAGAATGCGCTCGCCAAGGTCAAGGACGATAAGGGCTTAAAACGCGTTGCGCGCTTTTTGCGCGAGGGAGCATGCCGCGATTGCGGCGGCACGCGTCTCTCCGAGGCTGCGCGCCAGCCCCAGGTGCGCGGTATCAATCTGGCGCAAGCAGCGGCCATGACGCTGGGTGAGGCGATTGAGTGGGTGCGCGGGGTGCCTACGTCCTTGCCGGCCGAGATGCGGCCCATGGCGACGGATATCTGCGATTCGTTTTTGAGTGCGGCCCGTCGTCTGGTCGACCTGGGTCTCGATTACCTTTCGCTCGATCGCGCCGGCGCCACGCTCTCCACGGGTGAGCGCCAGCGTGTGCAGCTCGCCCGCGTGGTGCGCAACCGATCGACGGGTGTGCTTTATGTGCTGGACGAGCCTTCGATCGGCTTGCATCCTGCCAATGTCGACGGCTTGGTGGGCGTGATGCGCGATCTGGTGGATGACGGCAACACCGTGGTTGTTGTCGACCACGACACGCGCGTACTGGCGGAAGCCGACTATCTGGTCGAGATGGGCCCCGTTGCCGGAGCGGGCGGCGGTAAAGTGATCGCTGCAGGTACGGTGGACGAGGTCGAACAATCGCAGGGCAGCCGCATCGCCCCGTTTTTGCGCGCAGAGTCCAAGCGCCTGCGTCCGCAGGTGACTGACGAGGAAATGTTCGACCAGGGGCATATTCGCATGGCAACCGATGCCATCCATACCGTTAAGCCGCTCGAAGTTGATATCCCGCGCGGCCGCCTTGTTGCGGTTACGGGCGTTTCGGGTTCGGGCAAGACGACGTTGGTGCTCGAGACGCTCATCCCGGCGCTTAAGGCGCAGGCAGCCGGCGAGCGCCTGCCAAAACATGTGCGCTGGGTCGATGCCGAAGGCATTGCCCGCGCAAACCTGATTGACGCTACGCCTATCGGCGCCAACGTGCGCTCGACAGTGGCGACTTATGCCGACATTCATGACGAGCTGCGTCGCGCCTTCGCCCGTACGTCCGAGGCCAAGGCAGCCGGCTACAAGGCGGGTGCCTTTAGCTACAACACCGGCGCCTTGCGCTGCCCTACGTGCGATGGCACGGGCTCGATATCACTCGACGTGCAGTTTTTGCCCGACGTCGAGATCGTCTGCCCGGCATGTCGCGGCTCACGTTATGCAGACGCGGCTTCGCATATCCATCGCGAGGGCAAGGACGGGAGTCTCCTTACGTTGCCGCAGCTCATGGACATGAGTGTGGACGAGGCCATCGACGCCACACTGGGGCTCAAGAAGGTTCAGGCGCGCTTGCAGACCTTGCACGACTTGGGCTTGGGCTATCTCACGCTCGGTGAGCCCACGCCGGCGCTTTCGGGCGGCGAGGCACAGCGCCTTAAGCTCGCGAGCGAGATGGGCCGCGTGCAGGATGATGCCGTATTCGTGTTCGACGAACCCACGATTGGCCTGCATCCGCTCGATGTTCAGGTGTTGCTGAGTGTGTTTGACGGCCTCGTTGCCAAGGGCGCCACGGTTATCGTGATCGAACACGATCTCGACCTTATCCGTAACGCCGATTACGTGATCGACATGGGCCCGGGCGGTGGCGACGCGGGCGGGCAAATCGTCTGCGCCGGTACGCCGGGCGACATCGTGGCCTGCTCCGCAAGCATTACCGGCCGCTACCTATAGACAATGAGGCAAAGGGACAGCCCCTTTGCCTCATTGATGCCTATTTCACGCATTGAGCCGCGAGGTAGTCGCGGAAGAATGGCAATTCAAATGCGACGAGCCCTCGTCCTCGTTCCCCGATGATGCCGGCATCTATCATGCGGCGTCGGTAGCGGGAGACCTGCTGCGGCGAACGCTTAAGGCGCTCGACAAGGTCAGCGGTGGTGGACTCTTCCTCGTCATCGAGCATGGCGATGAGGAATCGCTTGTCCTCTGCAGTGAGCTCCCGATAGGTTGCCGCGAGGATTCGGTCGTCCATCTCGTCGCGCGCGATTTTGATTCCCAGGTCAAAGTCGCGTGACGAGATTTCCTTCGAATCGCTTGTGAGATCCCAGGCACGGTAGCCTACGAGTTGCAATAGGAAGGGAAAACCAGAGATCGAGCGAACGGCTCTATCGATTCCCCCAGCATCTGCCAGGCGATCGTTTTCCTGGATTGTGCGAATCAAGGCCTCGCGTACGTCATAGTCGGCAATGCGACCCAGATGATATTGTTGGGCGCGGCGAAGGAACGAGACCGTCTTGTGGTTCAGCAACGTCGAGACGTTGTTGGGAAGTCCCGCCATGAGCAGGGCGACGCGTTTCCCATCGGTCACAAAGTGCTGATACGTCGCTGCAAGCTGAATCATCTCGTCGAGTGTCGGGTCCACCTCGTCAACTGTGACGAGCAGACCGGTGCCAGCCTCGTTGAGCTGGTCGATGATGTCGCTCATGCGATAACGCCAGGTTGAGGCATCGTGAACGCGATTGACTTCGATGCTGCCGAGCGGTGCAATTCCGAGACCGGTGACTTCGAAGTTCTTAGACGGGTCGATAAG
Source organism: uncultured Collinsella sp. (assembly GCA_900549745.1). Lineage (GTDB taxonomy): Bacteria > Actinomycetota > Coriobacteriia > Coriobacteriales > Coriobacteriaceae > Collinsella. Next base: position 62,730 of record URPJ01000007.1, read on the forward strand.
ATGGCCGGCAGCACGTTTCGCCCCGAACTCGATTTCCTCAAGCATTCCCGGGAGCGCGGTCGTCTTTACGGCAATCCAGCCGTGGGATTCCGCCCTTGCGCGAGCGACGACATGAGAGCGGTTTTACCGGTTCCACGCGCGCCTGAGAAGATCGAGGTCAATTCTGGGCGCCTACGCTGGCTCAAGAAGGCGCGGTCCAAATCCCGAATAATCTGTTGTCTGCCAGCGAGATGGGCAGGAACCTCGCCAAAACTGGGGGTAAACGGGTTTTCGAGGTATTCCACAATGCCCTCCTTTAGCGTCTCGGGTTAACTTCATTTTATTCTAGTTAATTTAAATTAAAAGTGATTAATTACGTTTAACGCTATGGCGGTCGAATGTGACAAAGGGACTGTCCCTTTGTCACATGCCGGCAAAGCCGGTCTGGCGGAGAGCTTCGTAGAGGACGATGGCAGCGCTGTTGGAGAGGTTGAGTGCGCTGATGCGGTAGTCGTCCGGGTTGACGAAGTTGCCGCAGATATCCTGTTGAAGGATGGCCTCGTGGCTGTCCTCGGTATGCCCCAGCGATTCCTCGTGAGCTTCCCAAGCCTCGGCGTTATCGAGTGAGTCGCAATCGCGCAGCATCGGGATGCGCTCGCAACGCTCGGGCGCCGCGGCAAGCAGTGGCTCGGGAATGCCCGAGCTCTCGCTGCCAAAGACCAAGTAGTCGCCGTCGCGGTAGGTGCTCTGCGCATAGGTGCGGCGTGCCTTTTTGGTCAGCAAGTGCAGGCGTTCGTCGGCAGGGGAGAGACCATTGCGCGTAAGGAAATCCTCCCAGCCGGCATAGGTGGTCACGTCCAAGTTTTGCCAGTAGCCCAGGCCGGCGCGACGCACCGTCTTGTCGTCGAGCGAAAACCCCAGCGGCTCCACTAGATGCAGGCGGGCGCCGGTAACCACGCAGGTGCGGCCGATATTGCCCGTATTGGCCGGAATCTCGGGCGCATACAGCACAATGTTGAACATGAATCTCCTTGGCTCAGAACGAAAAACCACCACGAAGGGGACAGGCACCTTCGTGGTGGTTTGGCGGTTACGTAGCGGAAAAATGTCCGCTTGGATAAACCTAGGCGCGGTGCCAGTCGGTCAGGCAGGCATCGAGGGAGGCGATGAGCGCGTCCTTGTCCATGTGACGGCCGATGATGCACAGGCTCGTCATGCGGTCGCCCGTCTCGTCGTCCCAAATCTGCATGATCTCGGGGTTCTCGTCGATGATCTTCTGCTTCTCGCCCTCGGGCGCCGAGTCGACAAACAGGCCGTTCTCCATCAGGCGCATCTGGTGGCCAGCCTGCTCAAACATGTAGCACATGTCCGGATCGCCGGTCTGCCACAACGGACCCTTGACGCGAATGACCTCGTCGGGCCACTCCTGCTCAACAAAATCGGTGAACTTCTGCAGGTCAAACGGCTTGCGGCGCGAGTATACAAAGGTCTCGATGTCGTACTCGAGCACCTCGGGGTCGTCGTGCTCCTCGGGATGCTCCATGGCCTCGATCCAGGCGGCGGAGTTGTAGGCGCGCATAAAGTCGAAGCGGTCGGTATCGAGCAGCTCCTCCATGGGGACCTCACCGTTTTGGGCCTCGACGATCACGGCGTCCTTCTGCAGGCTGCGCACGATAGCCTTGAGCTCGGCGATCTGCTCAGGGCTCACGGTATCGGTCTTGTTGAGGATCAACGTGGAGCAGAACTCGATCTGCTGGATGAGCAGGCTCTCGATGTCGTCCTCGTCGATATCCTCGGCCAGCAGGTCGCGACCGCCGTTGAACTCGTCGTACATGCGGGCGCAGTCGACCACGGCCACGATGTTGTCGAGCGCGAGCTTGGGCTCGCCGCCCACCTTGGCCTCGTCGCAGAAGCTCGAGATGGTGTAGGCGATGGGGATGGGCTCGCAAATGCCCGAGGCCTCGATGATGATGTAGTCGAAGTTGCCAGAATCGGCGATGCCCTGCAGCTGGTTGGCAAGGTCGTCCGAAAGCGTGCAGCAGATGCAGCCGTTGGTGAGCGGGATGAGGTCATCGGTCTCGGAAAGGCCGCCGTCGGCGATAAGGCTGGCGTCGACGTTGATCTCGCCGATGTCGTTGACGATCACGGCGGCGCGGATGCCGCCGTCGTTAGCGAGGATGTGGTTGAGCAGCGTGGTCTTGCCGGCACCGAGGTATCCGGTAAGCATGATAATCTTCACGGGTTTGTTGGGCATGTGCCCTCCTTTGTTAGACTTGGCTTACAGTTGAATCTTATGCCAAACGCATGCTCTTATACCCACGCGCCGGCAAATAACACAGGCTACTCCCAGGCTCCCCATACATCGGGGCAATAACCGACGGTGGCCTTTTTGCCGTTGCGCACGATGGGCTCGGCCAAGACCTGCTGGTTCTCGAGCAGCTTGTCGAAGCGCTGGCTAGGGGTGAGGTGCTGGATGAGTGCGAGCGTCTCCTCGTCCTTGGCCTTGGGGTTGAGCAACTTGTCGATACCGCCGACCGCCTGCATCACGCTCGTGAGCTCGCCCTTGCTCATCTCCTTTTCCTTAAGGTCAATAAACTGCACCATAATGCGGCGCTCCTTAAAATAGCGTTGGGCCTTCTTGGTATCGAAGGACTTCTTGGTGCCGAAGATTTGCACGTTCATAGTATGTTCCGCCGTTCTACCTGATGAAGTTGGTCGTTGCTCGATCTGCCTCGGGTGCGTTGATACCGGCGGCCTGTCCGGCCTCGATGCAACGTAGAAGCCAAGCCATGTTCTTACCGATGTTTCGCATGGTGGCAAGGCCCTCGGCATCCCCATCGGCGTCGCCGGGCACGCGGCCAAACACGTTGTTCCAGTAGGTGGAAGCAACTACGGGCATCTGCTTAATGGTGAAGTACTTGTTGAGCACATCGAAGGTGGTCGACGTGCCGCCGCGACGGGCGACGGCGACCGCGGCGCCGGGTTTGTGCTCAAAGGCATGCCCGCCGGCATAGAATGCGCGGTCGAGAGCCGAGAGGATGCGTCCGCTGGGATGCGCATAGTAGACGGGCGAGCCAAAGACAAAGCCGTCTGCCTGCTCGGCGGCAGCGATGAGCTCGTTCACCACGTCATCGTCAAAGGTGCAGCGACCGCCAAGCTTGCCGCACTGACCGCAGCCGATGCAGTCGCGAATGGGCTTGGCGCCCAGCTGAAACACCTCGGTATCAATGCCTTCCGCATTGAGTTGCTCGGCGATCTCGGCGAGTGCGCGGGCGGTGTTGCCGTTTGCCTTGGAGCTGCCATTGACCAAAAGAACCTTCATCATAAACTCCCTCTGCTTTTGGTGACTTCTGCTGAGAATTATCTCACGTTGCGTGCGATGACGTCGGCATGGTGCGGGCGATGTTTATCCCGCAACGTTCTTAAGGGCGTTCATGCCTAAGGCCATCTAGGGGCATTGCGGTACGGCATGGGGAATGCATTGGGAAACGTTCGATAAATGCTTATAAACACGTTTTTGACGGCATACGTTGACAGATATACTTGTTGAGTTCAAAAGCATGGGAACGGAGATGGTTGCATGACACAGCCGGAGACATCACACACGGTGGGGCTTGCGCTCGAGGGAGGCGGCTACCGCGGTATGTATACGGCGGGCGTGCTCGACGTTTGGATGGAGCACGGTTTGACCTGCGACCATATGGTGGGTGTCTCGGCGGGTGCGGCGTTTGGCTACAACTTTAAATCGCGCCAGATCGGCCGCGCCATTCGCTATAACAAGGCCTATTGTGCCGATAAGCGCTATGCGGGTGTAGCAAGCTGGCTGCGGACCGGCGATATGTTCAATGCCGATTTTGCCTATCACGAGGTGCCTATCGAGCGCGATCCCATCGACCTGGAGACATATCGCGCCTGTCCCATGCGGTTTACGTGCGTGTGTACCGATATCGAGACGGGCAAGGCTGTCTACCACGACCTGCCCTATGGCGATGAGCGCGATATCGAGTGGATCCGGGCGTCGTCGGCTATTCCCGTGGCGACGCGTCCTGTTGTCATTGAGGGACACAAATATCTGGATGGTGGCGTGGCTGATTCTATTCCCAGTGCATGGCTGTTTGCGCAGGGCTACGACCGCAACGTGGTGGTGCTGACGCAACCGGCGGGCTTTGTAAAGCAGCCCAACAGCGTTATGCCCATGCTGCGGCGCGTGTTCCGTCACTACCCGGAGTTTGTCGCGGCGCTTGAGCATCGGCATGAGGTCTACAATGCCACGCTCGATGACCTGGCGCGTCGCGAGGCTGCCGGCGAGGTCTTTATGGTGCGGCCGAGCGAATCGGTGAAGGTGCCGTCGCTGTGCCGCGAACCGGATGAGCTCGAGCGCATCTATCAGATCGGTCGTCGAGATGCGGAGGCGACTTTGCCGGCGTTGAAAGCGTATCTGGCGGGGTAAGGGTCGCATGCGGAAAGCGCATCCCGGAATGGAGGTCCAAACTGGGATGCGCTTTCCATTGCTGAAGATATGAGGCTGCGGATCGGCTGCTCGGCCTAGACTTATGCCTGCTGCCAGGTGTCGACGAGCTCCTTGGCGGCGGCGTAGGGGTTGTCGGCACTGCAGACGGCGCTCACCACAAAGAAGCCATCGACGCCGGTGGCCTTGAGCTGCGGCAGGTCGGCCGTCTTGACGCCGCCGCCCACCACGATGGGCACGGGGCTTGCCGCGTGGAGGGCGGCCAGGTCCTCAAAGCTCTTGGTGATGATAGAGCCATCGGCCGCGCGTCCGCAATCGCGTTTGGTCTCAGTCTCGTGGAGTGGGCCGATGCCCAGGTAGTCGACTAGGCTCATGTCGGCGGTCTTGACGTACTCGAGCATCTCCTCGCAGCGGGCCGAAAGTCCCACGATGGCATCGGGGTCCAGAAGCTTGCGACAGACCTCGACGGGAATATCGCTCTGGCCCACGTGCACGCCGTCGACAGCAATACCCTGCTCACGCGCGGCGAGTACGCAGTCCAGACGGTCGTCGATTAACAGGGCGACCTGACCGGTCTTGCCAGCCTGTGCGATTGCCTGCGCGGCGTCGCCGGTCAGCGCAATGATCTCGCGGGCGCTTGCCACCTTGGAGCGCACCTGGATGCAGGTAAAGCCGGCATCGAGCGCCTGGGCCACCACATCGCTCACGGGACGCCCCAGCGTGTTTTCGGGGCCGAGTACCAGATAGGCCGAGATATCAAGGTTGTCGCGGATGCTCATCGTGCTTCCTCCTGCTTCTTGATTTGTGCTTCCATGCGCTCGAGCTTGCCGGTCATGGTGTCGGTAAATCCGGGCCGGATATCGGCTTTGAGCACGACTTCGGTGCGGATGCCTTTGCTCGCCAATACAAAGGTTGCGTCGCGCACGACCTGCATGACCTCGTCCCAATCGCCCTCGATCTCGGTGAACATCGAGGTGGTGCGATTGGGAAGGCCGCTATCGCGAATGACGCGCACGACCTCGGCGACCTCGGCGGACAGCTCATCGCCGGTGCCGCACGGGGCGATGGCCACGGCGACGAGTGTGTTCATTCCGGTAGCAGTTGCGGGCTCGGACATGGCCTATGCCTCCTCGAGGTCGAGCTGGTTGTTGGCGATGTCCTGGGCGGTTGCGCGGTAGAGCTCGTCGATAAAGGCGACCTTAAAGCTTGCCGGGGCGTCGGCGACAGCGGCGGCACGCGAGCCGGCAACGTTGTAGACGGCGGTGCCGCAGACGGCGGCCGTAAACGGGTCGGCAGCGCAGGCGTACACAGCCAGCACGCCGCCCTGCGAGCAGCCGCAACCGGTGATCTTGGACATGAGCGGGCTGCCGCCGTGAGACTTGGCCACGGTCGTGCCGTCGGTAATCAGGTCGACTTCGCCCGAGACCACAACGGCGCCGCCGGTGTAGCGGGCGAGCGCCACGGCGGCATCGCGGGCGGCGTCTACCGTGTCGGTGGTATCGACACCGCGTACGCGGCTCAAATCGGCCGCCTCGCCCTCAAGACCCCACAGGCCGGCGAGCGCGATGATCTCGGAGGCGTTGCCGCGCACGATGGCGGGCTTGTACTGCTTGAGCTCATTTACCAGCTGGGTGCGCAGGCTACCGATACCCAGGCCCACCGGATCGAGCACCCAGGGCTTACCGGCGTCGTGTGCCGCTTTGGCCGCGCGGGGAATCGTTTGCTCGTAAATGGGGAAGAGCGTGCCCATGTTGAGATAGATGGCGCCGCCGCCGGCAACGAGTGCCTCGCCCTCGTCGGGCAGATAGACCATGGCGGCTGATCCGCCCACGGCGAGCTGTGCGTTGGCGACAAAGTCGATCGTCACCGTGTTGGTGATGGAGCCGGCCATCGGATTGGTGGTGTGAATCTCCTCCACGGCCTTGACCATATGTTGTTTAAGCTGTTCCGAATCAATCACTGCACATGCCTCCTTGGCATAGAAAAGGGGCGCTGTGCATAGACAGCGCCCCTGTAAAGGCGGCATGCTCCCTACGCCAGCATTAACTGACAGGTTCAAAGGATTGGGCCCCATGCCCTCTCAGCCTTGTGGTTTGCACCGCCGGCACTCCCGCATCGAATCTGTTGTTCCCTATACTAGCGCACCTGCCAAAAAGGGACAGGTTTATTTTGGCAGGTAACAACTGGGACTTTGCGTTTTCCCAAATGAAACCTGCCGAAATAAACCTGTCCCTTTTTGGCGGGTCGGTACAATAGATGGGATTAAGAATGACCGAGGGGACCTTATGATCAAACTTGTGCTGACCGATATGGACGATACACTGATTCCAGCCGGGCATGACGGCGCCAGCGACTACGCCATTGAGGGTATTCATGCCATGCAGGCGGCGGGTTTGCACTTTGGGCCGGTTTCGGGTCGTCAGCCGTCCGCGATGGGCTGGATGTTCCGCAATCGCTCCGAGTGCTTCTCGACCGGTGCGTTTTGCAACGGCCAGGTGATGTTTGTCGATGGCGAAGTAGTCGCTTCGCGCGCAATCGATAACGATGTCCTTATGCGCTTAGCCGATTATTTTGAACAGGAGACCGACGATACGTATTTGAAGGTCTACCGTCTGGGTGATGACTTTTGGAATAACGATGCCTATTGCGTGACAAGCGATCCCGAGCGTGTGCGTCGCGCCATGGAGTCGGGCGGCAACGCGTGGCTCAAAGGCGAAGAGGCCCCGTGCCGTCCCGTCGTCGATGACGCGCCGGTGTTCAAGGCGAATATTTGGAGTGCCCGTTCGCGTGAGGAGCTCGCGGAGCTACGCGAGCGCGTTGCCGCTGAGGTGCCGGAACTCTCGCTTGTGTTTCCCAACAACCGTGTGCGCCTGTTTGACATCCTTCCGGCCGGTTGGGACAAGGGTTGCGCTGCGCTGGAGCTGGCGCGCGCTTTGGGCCTGACGCCCGACGAGGTGGCCGTATTCGGCGATTCCGATAACGACCTGCCCATGATCGATGCCGTTCCCAACTCCGTTGCAGTCGCCAATGCCAACGAGGCCGTCACGGCTGCCGCGCGCTGGCATATCGGCGCTGCGGCGGACGATGCGGTTGCCGGGGCCCTGCATCAGATTGCCGCCTGCGCCGCGACGGGGGAGATGCCGCCGTTTATGCGTCAGATGGATGCGACGGGTTTCGACGTCACGAACGTCTAGGGAGAAAGCTATGAAGCTTCAGCAGCTCAGGTATGTCGTCAAAGTTGCCGAATGCGGCAGCATCACCGAGGCCTCGCGCCGGCTCTTTGTGTCGCAGCCTTCGATTACCGCATCGATTCGCGATCTCGAAAACGAGATGGGCGTGCACATCTTTGAGCGCACCAACAAGGGCGTCATTGTGTCCGAGGAAGGCGAGACCTTCTTGGGCTACGCGCGACAGGTGCTTGACCAGGCCGATCTGCTCGAAGGTAAGTACAAGGGAGAGTCCGAGCAGGTGCCGCACTTTAGTGTGAGCTGCCAGCATTATTCCTTTGCCGTCAACGCGTTTGTCGATGTGATCCGTGAGTTCGATGCCGCGCGCTACGACTTTACCCTGCGCGAGGAGCAGACTCACGAGATTATCGAGGACGTCGCGCATATGAAAAGCGAACTCGGCATCTTGTACTTGTCCGAGCACAATCGCGAGGTCATCGAGCGCATGCTGGCGGCCAACGAGCTCGTGTTCGAAGGGCTCTTCTGCGCCACGCCGCACGTTTTTGTGTGCGCCGACCATCCGCTGGCGGGCCGCTCCAGCGTGACGCTCGAGGACTTGGAAGACTACCCGTTTTTGTCCTATGAGCAGGGCAGCTATAACTCGTTCTACTATTCTGAGGAGCTGACCTCGACCTTTGAGCGCCGCAAGAATATCCGCGTGCGTGACCGTGCGACGTTGTTCAACCTGGTCATGGGCCTCAACGGCTACACGGTATGCTCAGGCGTGATCAGTCACGAGCTCAACGGGCCCGGCATCATCTCGATTCCGCTCGATGTAGACGAGTACATGGAGATCGGCATCATCACGCGTAAGAACACGACGCTTACGCGCTACGGCCAAGCCTATATCGACGTGATTCGTCAGCACATATAGACTGCTGCATTCTGCACGGGCCAAATCTCTTTATGGCAGTCCAAACTGATATAGGAAGCATCTATATCAAACTGTTATAAACGTATATTTTGCGATGGCCATATGAGCGCTCATACTCTGTTCCAGTGAAGCAACCAATGCAAAGGGAGATATCTATGAGTGCTTTAACCACGCTGAATGCGCCGTTTCGCGCCGATATCGTCGGCAGCTTTCTTCGTCCACAGGCCGTAAAGGACGCCCGTGCCGCCTATGCTGCGGGCACACTCGACACCGCCGGCCTTAAGGCCGTCGAGGATGAGGCCATTCGCGACCTGGTGGACAAGCAAAAGTCCGCTGGCCTGCAGGTGATTACCGATGGCGAGTTTCGCCGCAGTTACTGGCACCTCGACTTTATGTGGGGGCTCAACGGCATTGAACGCCGTACCTCGCGTACGGGCTATATGTTCCACGACGAGGAGACCACAGCCGACACCGCCGTGGTAACCGGCCCCATTAGCGGCGAGAACCATCCGTTCGTCGAGCACTTTAAATTTGTCAAGGTGCTCGAGGGGGAGGGCCAGGTCGCGCGGCAAACCATTCCGGCGCCGATCCAGACGTTCTCCGAAGTCACGCTCGACCGCTGCGACGGCCAGCAGGAGAGCCTGCGCGCTGTCTATAAGACCGATGAGGAACTTGCCGACGCCATCGCAGCCGCTTATCGCACGGTGATCGCCGACCTGTACGCAGCAGGCTGCCGCAACATCCAGTTTGATGACTGCACCTGGGGCATCTACTGCGACACCGATTTTGTCGCCAAAACCGGCATGAGCCCGGTCGACCTGCAAAAGGTAAGCGAGCTGGGCGTGGCGCTCAACAATGCCGCCATCGCGGACAAGCCCGACGATCTGGTCATCAACACGCATGTGTGCCGCGGCAACTACCACTCCACCTATGCCTTCGAGGGCGGCTATGACCCCATCGCGCCGTACCTGTTCGCAAACGAGGATGTCGATGCATTTTACCTGGAGTTCGATACGCCGCGCGCCGGCGGTTTTGAGCCGCTCAAGTACGTTGCCCCGGGCAAGAAGGTCGTGCTGGGCTTGGTAACCACCAAGGCGGCAGAGCTCGAGAACGAGGATGTTATCGTCGAGCGCATCCGTGAAGCCGCAAAGTACGTGCCGCTCGAGAACCTGTATCTGTCGCCTCAGTGCGGCTTTGCCAGCTGCGAGATTGGCAACAAGCTGACCGAGGATGAGCAATGGGCAAAGATCGCGCTGGTCAAGCGCATTGCCGAGCGCGTTTGGAAATAGCGCTAGTGTTTGCAGGTGGCGGCGCGTGCGAGGCATGGTGTATCGCGTACAATGGTTCGGATCGTATCGTTCGGGCAGGTTATCCGATATGCCTGATCGCCCTTCCATTCGAAAGGACATCCATGTCCCAGTCCTCGACGCCCGCCGTCAGCGATGCCATCTACGACGCATCGTCGCTCGGCCGCCCGCGCATGTTTCTGCTCGGCCTACAGCACCTGTTTGCCATGTTTGGCGCCACCGTGCTGGTGCCCGTGCTCACCGGCCTCTCGGTATCGGCAACGCTTTTGTTTGCCGGCTTGGGCACGCTGCTGTTCCACTTCCTGTCGCGCGGTAAGGTGCCGGCATTTTTGGGCTCATCGTTTGCCTTTATTGCCGGTTATGCCGCAATCGCGCCCAACGGCGAGACCGAGCTTTTGCCCTACGCCTGCCTGGGCGTAGCTTGTGCCGGTCTGCTCTATCCGGTGCTGGCGGCGTTCTTCCGCGCGTTTGGCGCCAAGCGTGTCATGCGTTTCTTTCCGCCGGTGGTGACTGGCCCCATCGTCATTTCCATCGGCTTGATCCTGGCAAGTTCCGCTATTGCTAACTGCCAGACCAACTGGCTTGTGGCTGTCATTGGCGTTGCCGTTATCGTCATCTGCAACATCTGGGGCCGTGGCATGGTCAAGATCGTGCCGATTTTGCTGGGCGTTGTGGTGAGCTATGCCGTTGCGGCTGCGCTCGGCGAGGTTGATTTCTCGGGCGTTGCCGCCGCTCCGTGGGTCGGTCTGCCCATCGTGTGGGACAACACCGTGTTTGCACTCTTTGGGCCGCAGTTCGATAGCGGTCTTGCCACGACGGCCATCATCACCATCATGCCGCTGGCCTTCGCGACCATGATCGAGCATATCGGCGATATCTCTGCTATCGGTTCGACTTGCGAGTGCAACTACATTGCCGATCCCGGTCTGCATCGCACGCTGCTCGGCGACGGCCTTGCCACGATTCTGGCTTCGCTCTTTGGCGCTCCGGCCAACACTACGTATGGTGAGAACACCGGCGTGCTCGCCCTGACGCGCGTGTTCGACCCGCGCGTAATTCGAATTGCCGCGTGTTGCGCCATCGTGCTTTCGTTCTGCCCCAAGTTCGCGGCTGTCATTGCGGCCATGCCGGCGTGTGTGATCGGCGGTGTGTCGCTCGTGCTCTACGGCATGATCAGCGCTGTGGGCGTCCGCAACCTCATCGAGAACCAGGTCGATTTCCAGAACAACCGCAACGTGCTGGTTGCCGCGCTGGTGCTCGTGCTTTCGCTCGGCATCGCGTACAGCACCGCCGGCGCCATCGTGTTGGAGCTCGGCGGCGTGACGATTTCGCTGTCCGGCATTGCCGTGGGCTCACTGGTGGGCATTGTGCTCAACGCCATCCTGCCGGGTAACGACTTTGAGTTTGATGTCTCCGAGCTTGAGGAGGCTGCTGAGTAGCAGCTGCGTTCAGCTAAAACAAGATATGGTGCCCATGCGTATATGCGTGTGGGCACCATTTTTAATGTGTCAGTATCCAGTGGATGCCGCGGGCCATGCGTAAGTCGGTTTGGGCAAAGTGATTGCCGGGGTTGAGCTCCAGCGTTGTTGGAATGCCGCGCTCGACGAGCAACGCTTCCATCGCGCGTGTGTCGTCGAGTACATGCCGCATCATGCGGTTGGGCGTCTTGGTTTCCTTTTTGCCGAGTGACAGGTAGACGGCTTGCGGGCTGCCGGCAAAAGGGGCCGTGCTGGCACGGTCGACAAAGTCGGGAAACCATAGCGACCCCGATGCGCTCGCGGCGCGGTCAAAGGCGTCGGTTTGCCAGAGGGACCAGAGTGCGAAGAGGCCCGCGAGCGAGTAACCGGCAATGCCGCGCCGGGTGGGCGGCTGAGGAAGCGACGACTCGACCTGGGGGATTATCTGATTCAGCAGCTCATCAAGAAAATCGGCAGCTTGGCCGCCGAAAGGCTCGGCATCGCGTACGGTCCCGTCGCATGCCCAGGGGCTCAGCTCGCGATTCCAATCGAGCCCGCCAATGGTGACGAGGGCGAATGGCGGACAGTCGAGCTCTCGGCAACACTTATAAACCTCGCTGCCGTCGCCCACGACCACAGGAAGGTAGATGACAGGCGCGCTTTCCGTATGATTCGAATAAACGGTTATCTGCTTTTGATGCGCTTCCATGACGGGCTTCTCTCAGTGTTGTGATATCGGCAGCCCCAATTGTCGCACGCCAGCGTATGCCGGTTGGGCTAGACCAAAGACAATCTCGTGCATCCCCTGCGGACGCATATGGAAAACGCCACCGCCGGAGGGGAGCTCGGCGGTGGCGTTGTTAAACGGTGCTGGGGCTCGGGGCCTTCGCGGGAGCTGCCATGTGCGCAGAGGCGTCTAAGAACGCTTACGGCTCGCCATGGTGCCTGCGGCGATAGCGGCTGTTCCCGCAAGGACGGTTGCCACGATGGCCGCACCCGAGGTGTCGCCGGTTGCCGCGAGCACGCCGGTAGTCTTGGCTTTCGTGGTTGAAGCCGCAACGGCCTTGGTCGGCTTTGAGCCCTCAGGCTTGGGGTTCTGCTTGGACTCCGCGGGCTTGCTTTCTGCGGGCTTGGTCTCGTCGGGCTTGGGGTCTTCCGGCTTGGCTACCTCGGGAGGTGCGATGGTCGTACTTTTGGCGACTGCTTTGATATAGAGGGAGTCGACCGTGGCGTCGCCCGTGCCGATGGCTTGGCCTGCCTCGTAGATGCCGTCACGGAGCTTGCGATAGTCAATGATCTTGCCGCCTTCGGGCGTCTGGATGGCGGCGTTCTCAATCTTGATGGTGCCGATTGTCTTGCCGTCAGCGCTCATGGCACGGGCAAAGATTGCCGCTGTATCTCCTTCGGCCGTTACCTTGCTGCGGATGATCGAGATGACTGCGGGTGTGACGCCCTCGCTGGTCTGGGCGATGATGCCGATGTTCTCGCCTTGGGGTTCGCGCCTCGTCTCGCCATCTTGGTTTTCGCTGTAGGGGATGGGGCCGTCGCCGTTCTCGACATAGCGGGCTATGGCCTTGAAAACGGAGTCGCTGATGTAGATGTGGCCGCCCTTCTCGTTGGGTCGATCGTTTCTGGTGGAGAATGCAGCCGAAACCTCGCCTTCCGCAAACGCGTCCACGGTGGAGCCGTTCTTGACGACGATGTCGTCCTGGTAGGTGAAGAGGGCGTTGGCGCCACCGTATCTGCCTTTACTTGCACGGACCGTCACGTTTGCATGATCGAGGGTGATGCCCTTGTGGGCATAGACGCCATATTCAACACCGTTTACGTTGAGGGAGGCGTTTGTGGCTGCGAGGCTGCCCTTGGCCTCGACGGCAGCGTCTTTCTCGGAGCTTGCCTTGACCTGGCCGCCGTCCGAGATGTTGATATTGCCGCCGCTCCAAAGGGCCTCACCATCGGCTGAGCTTGCCTCGACCGTCCCGCCACCCTTGATGGTGAGGTTCTTGTCGGCTCCAATACCCTTGTCCTTGGTAGCCCTGGCGGTGACGGCTCCGCTGTCGTCAATCGTGATATTGCCGTTTGCCCTGATGCCATCCGATGCACCCGTGGCGTTGACGTTGCCCGAACCTTTGATAGCGAGATCACCTCCGGCATTGATGGCATCAAACCCAGTGCTCGTGGCGTTGACGGATCCGGCTCCGTCGATGTTGATATTACCCGTGGAGAGGATAGCGTCCTCAGTAGATGTCACGCTGAGCGTGCCGCCCTCGTCGCCTTGGATATTGAGCTCGGCATTCTCGTTAGTGCCATGAGAAACGTTGATGCTTTCGATCCATTCGGCAGTGACGATGTTGGTTCCCGAGTAATTCACGTTGAGCTTGCCTGCGGCCTGGATCTCGCCGCCGTTATAGTTGTTGAGCTTCAAGTCGTCGGCGCCGTCCCACGACCAGGTACCGGCCTCGTCGCTCGCCGCGGTGTTGTACTTGTTGCCGCCGACCTTGACCCATTCCGCTGCGAGCGAGACGCTCGGCATGAGCAGCGAGCTCACCGTGAGCGCGCACACGGCGCCCACGACGATGCGGCGCGTCACGCGGCGCCAGCTGCCGTGCGCGAGTCCTATGCGATGGCGAACGTCGGGTTCGGCAACATGGGTTCCGGCGGTAGTGTCATTGCGTTTGGGGGTCGTGAACAAGGCTGCCATGGTTGCTCCCGTTCTCATAGGGCCTATACGACTAGATTCAGCGTATCTGCTGGATGTTGCCGGCGGTAGTGCCGTTTGGAGGGCAAAATGGCCAAAATTGGGGAGAAATAGGCCGCACGCCGGCGCAGGGACCGGCGCTAAAAGAAAAGCGCGGGGCCGCATGGCGACTCCGCGCTTTATTGTTCAGCTTTTGCAGCCTTGCCCTTACGCTACGAAGAAGTAGACGAGGAAGGCAAGGGCCGCGATCCACCCGTCCCGTGCGAAAAAGTGTTTACGAGCGCTTGCGGCTCACCACGGCGCCCGCGGCGATGGCGGCTGTTCCCGCAAGGGCGGCTGCCACGATGGCTGCGCTCGAGGCGTCGCCGGTTGCTGCGAGTTTGCCGGCGATCTTGGCTCCCGTGGCTGCAACTGCAACGGTCTTGGTCGTCTTCGTGCCCTCGGACTTGGAACCCTCGGGCTTGGTCTCGCCTGGCTTCTCCTCGGGTTTGATCTCCTCGGGAGGCGCGATGACCGTGCTCTTGGCGACGGCTTCGTTATAGGGGGAGTCGATCACAGCGTCGCCCGTGCCGATGGTTTGACCCACCACGTAGAAGATGCCGTCATCGAGTTCTTCCTTGTTGCGATAGCCAATGATCTTGCCGCCTGTGGGCGTCTGGATGGGAGCGCCTTCGATCTCGATGGTGCCGATTGTCTCGCCGTCCGCGCTCACGGCAAGGGCGAAGATTGCCGCCGTGTCTCCCTCAGCTGTGACCTTACTGCGGACAATCGAGATGGTCGCGGGCGTGATGCCCTCCTTGGTCCGGGCAAAGATGCCGATGTTCACGCCCCTATGCTCGGGAATGACCGCGCCGCTTTGGTCGTTGCTGTAGTGATCGGGGCCGTCGCTACCGGACTCGACATAGCGGGCTATAGCCTTGACAACGGAGTCACTAATGTAGATGTGACCACCCGCTTCGTTGGGGTAGTAGTTTCTGGTGGAGATTGCGGTCGAGAACTGGCCTTCTGCGAACGCATCCACGATCGAGCCGTTCTTGATGACGATGTCGTCCTCGTCGGTGAAGAGGGCGCTGGCTTCATCGTTCCCTGCGCTTGCACGGACCGTTACGGTTGCGCCATCGAACGTGATGCCCTTGTAGACATAGATGCCATACCCAACGCCACTTGCGTTGAGGGAAGCGTTCGTGACCGTGAGGCTGTTTTTACCGTCGATGGCGGCGTCTTCCTCGGAGCTTGCCTTGACCTGGCTGCCACCCGAGATCTCGATGTTGCCGTCGGCCCAAATCGCATTGTCTTTGATAGAGCTTGCCTCTACCTTGCCGCCGCCCTTTATGATGAGGTTCTCGTTAGCATCGATACCCTGATCCTCGGTGGCCTTGGCGGTGACGGTTCCGCTGTTGTCGATCGTGATGTTGCCGTCGGCCCTGATGCCATCCGAATCGCCCGTGGCGTTAACGTTTCCCGAGCCCTTGATGGTGACATCGCCCCCGGCATCGATGGCATCGTGCTCGGTGCTCGTGGCGTTGACAGTGCCAGCGCCGTCGATGTTGATGCTGCCGACGGAAGTGATGGCGTCACGAAAAGATGTCACGTTGAGCGTGCTGGACGCGTCGCCCTGAATATTAAGCTCGGCGTTCTCGTTCGCGCCATCCTTAACCTTGATGCCGCGGCCATCGCCGTTAGTGACGATGTTGTTGCCCTCGTAGCTCACGTTGAGCTTGCCCGCTGCCTCGATCGCGCCGGCGTTATAGCCGTTGAGCTTCATGTCGTCGGCGCCGTCCCAGGCCCAGGTGCCGGCCTCGTCGCCTGCTGCAGTGTTGTACTGAGTGCCGCCGACGTTGACCCACTTGGCCGCGAGCGAGACGCTCGGCATGAGCAGCGAGCTCACCGTAAGCGCGCAGGCCAGGCCGCAGACGATGCGGCGCGTCACGCGGCGCCAGCTGCCGTGTGTGAGCAGCGTGCGACGGCACACGTCGGGCTCGACAAAATGGGCTCCAGAGGTTTTGTCATTGCGCTTGGGGGTCGTGAACAAGGCGGCCATGGTTGCTCCCATCCTCATAGGGCCTATGCGATTACGCCCAGCATATCTGCAGGATGTAGCCGGTGGTAGTGCCGTTTGGAGGGCAAAATGTCCAAAACTTGGGAAGCAATACATCGCGCGTCTGTGCGTTGCCTGGCTTTAAAAGCAAAGCGCGGAGCCGCTCGATGCGACTCCGCGCTTTGGTGTTCTGCTTTGGCAGCTTTGCCGTTACGCTACAAAGAAGTAGACGAGGAAGGCAAGGGCTGCGATCCACATGAGCGGCTTGATCTTGGAGGCCTCGCCCTTAAAGAGCGCGACGATCACGTAGGCGATAAAGCCCAGGCCAATGCCGGCAGAGATGGAGTAGGTGAAGGGCACGCCGGCGACAATCATGAACGCCGGGAAACCCTGCGACACGTCGGACCAGTCGATCTCGGAGGCCTCGCTCATCATGAGGTAGCCGACGTAGACCAGAGCACCGCAGGTGGCGGCGCTGGAAACGATGGTGACGATGGGGGAGAAGAACGCGGCGAGAATGAACAGCACGCCGGTGGTGACGGAGGTGAGGCCCGTGCGGCCACCGTCGGCGGCGCCAGAAGTGGACTCGACGAAGGTGGTGATGGAGGAGACACCCATGAAACCGCCCACAGCGGCGGCGGCGGAGTCGACGATTAGGATCTCCTTGATATTCTCGACGTTGCCGTCGTCGGTGAGGAACTCGCCCTGCTTGGCTACGGCCATCGCGGTGCCCATGGTGTCGAAGAAGTCACTCATGAGCAGCGAGAACGAGATGACGAGGAGCGTGGGGTCGGTAAGGACCTTGACGATGGCGGGCACGCCGCCGGCGTCGGCGATGGGGCCACCGATGCTCGAGAAGTCGAGCGGGGCGATGATACCGGTCGGAGCCTGGGTCACACCTAGGGGGATACCGGCGATGACGGCGACGACGATGCCGATGAGCAGCGAGCCGGGGACGTTGCGGCAGGCGAGGGCGACTGTCACCAGGATGGAGATGATGCCGACGATGAAGGTGGGGGAGGTGATGTCGCCCAGACCGACGAGTGTACCGGCGCCAGCGGTGATAATGCCGGCATCGCACAGGCCAATCATGGCGATGAACAGGCCCAGACCCACCGAGATGGCGTGACGCAGGACAACCGGGATGGCGTCCATGATGGCCTCGCGCAGGCCACAAAGCACGAGCAGCAAGATGACGATACCCTCGAGGAAGATAACGCTCATGGCCACGTGCCAGTCACCGCCGCAGACGGTGGTGGCGATTCCAGCGATCATCGCGTTGACGCCTAAGCCCGACGCGCAGGCGAGCGGGCGGTTGGCGAAGATGCCCATGCAGATGGTCATGATGCCGGCGCCCAGGCAGGTGGCGCAGGCGAGCGCTCCCGCATCGATGCCGGCGCCCGAGAGCACCGCGGGGTTGACGGCAATGATGTAGGCCATTGCCAGGAACGTTGTCAGTCCAGCGCGAAGTTCGGTCCCGATTGTGGACTTGCGCTCACTGACGTGAAAAAGTTCGTCCATGCATACCCTTTCCTTGTTCGGCCCCGAGTTTAGGCCGATTGACACGAACTCACCCACTATAGCCCCTTTACGACGCTGTTGTTCCTCGCATGTTGATGTTCGGCGCTTTGTAGCAGACGGACGGTATTTTTCGCATGAAAATGTGTGGGTACCGTATACTTAAGCGGTTACAACGACCCCTATGGAGGAACGTATGATTAAAGAGCTCTGCCACGACGAGGCTATTCTGTCCCAGCGTTGCGAGGTCGCGACCGTCGAAGACGAGTCGGTTGCTCAGGACCTGATCGATACCATCAAGTCGCTCGACGATGCCGGCTGCCTTGCCGCCAACCAGATCGGCATCACCAAGAAGGTCTGCGTCTACCTGGACGATGCCGGCGAGCCCCATGTGCTCTACAACCCCCGTCTGGTGTTTGGCCTGGGTGCCAGCAAGATGGAGGAGAGCTGCCTGACGCACGAGGAGATCACCAAGTCCACGCGCTACATCAAGTGCAAGGTTGCTTTTGACCAGATCGTCGACGGCAAGATGCGCGAGCGCAAGCAGGACTTCGTCGGCTTCGAGGCGCAGATGATCCAGCATATGATCGACCACTGTCTAGGCAAGCTTGTCTAGGGTGACCACAGCACCACACCTCGCCGCTCACTCGTCGCTTGCGTACCATTAGTACGCGGCGCTCCTCGTTCGGGGCGATCTGTGGCACTGTGGCACCCTAGACCGACCTGTTAGGGTGACTTTATTACGTTCATATGTGGTTTTTGGTCCGGGCGTGACATTGTTGTCATGTCCGGGCTTTTGTGTTTAGCGCCTCTTTGATTGGTGACAATAAGCTTAGAAAGAACGTAAAGCTAGGAGGCGCTATGTGCACGAGCATTCGATTTACCGATAATTCTGGCCACATGTATCTGGGCCGCAACCTCGACTGGAGCTTTGACTACGGCCAACAGGTTCGCGTGATGCCGCGCGGGTTTCACATCCCGTATTCGTTTATCGACGACGCGACGGCGACACACGCGGTGATCGGTATGTGCATCGATTACAAGAACTATCCCATGTTCTTCGACTGCGGCAACGATGCGGGCCTCGCCGTGGCGGGTCTCAATTTCCCGGGTTATGCCGAGTATGCCGAGGACCCTGTCGACGGCAAGACCAATATCGCAGCCTATGAGTTTCCCCTGTGGGTGGCAGCGACGTTCTCGACGGTCGATGAGGTCGAGGCCGCGCTGCGCGACACGGTGATTGTCGCCAAATCTGCCGGAGAGGGGCTGGGCGTGTCGCTGCTCCATTGGATTATCGGCGACAGCCAGCGTAGCATCGTGGTCGAGATGATGGCTGACGGCCTGCATGTATACGACGATCCGGTCGACACCCTTGCCAATCAGCCCACCTTCCCGTGGCACATGGAAAACCTGCGCACCTATATCACGGCCACAAGCGATTTTCCGCAGACGGCGACATGGCGTGGCGCCGAGCTCAAGCCCTATGGTGCGGGTGCCGGCATGCGCGGTATTCCGGGTGACTGCTATTCGCCGAGCCGTTTTGTAAAGGCGGCGTACCTCAATGCCAATTACCCGCAAAAGGAGAGCGAGACCGAAAACGTCGTCCGCATGTTCCGTTCACTCGAGGGCGTGGTGATGATTGAGGGGGCGTCCAGGATGGGCGATGGCAAGTTCGAGAAGACTATCTATACCGGATGCTTTAGCGCGCGCACGGGCAATTATTACTACGCGATGTATGGGGATCCGTCGATTCGCTACGTGAGCCTGACGGATGCCGAGGGCGCGAGCCCCGATAGACTCGTGGTTCCCGAGCCGCGTCGTTCGTAGCCGCTAGCTTTACTGCAATACAAGACGGCCCTGCATCTCTCGCGAGGTGCAGGGCCGCTATCGTCGATGGGTGACGGCGCTAGAAGT
The DNA here is from genome assembly GCA_900549745.1 of uncultured Collinsella sp. Taxonomy (GTDB): domain Bacteria; phylum Actinomycetota; class Coriobacteriia; order Coriobacteriales; family Coriobacteriaceae; genus Collinsella. Next base: position 82,210 of record URPJ01000007.1, read on the forward strand.
TGGCGTCGTTGAGCTGTTCGCTCTCGAGGCCGTCGAGCTGTTGCTGTTCGGGCGTATCGGCGACGCTCTCGAGCAGCTCGGTGGGATCGACGTTCATGTCCCTACCGGCCTCGTTGCCATTGACCAAGTCGTCCGAGAAGATGTCGACTTCCATTTCCTCGGCCTCTTCGATCTGAACCTCGAGTGGCACCTGGGTGCGTACGAGCTTGACTGCTGGACGCATGCGGGCAAAGAGAGGCACGTACTCGATGATGATGGCCGAGTTCTCAAGACCGTACCAGCGTGCCGGGCTTCCGCAGGCGCGGCGGACGGCGTACTTGATGGCCATGACGCGGTGATCGTTGCGGTTGATGTCCGTTTCGGGGGCAAGCATCTTGCGCAGCATGCAAAAACGGAAGTCGCCCACGTTGCCGCGCGTCTCGTAGATGGAGTAGGCGTGATGCTGTGGCGGCAGCTCGCCCGATGCCATCAAGTCGCCAACGATCTGGCGCAGGTAGGCATTGATGCGCTGGTTGACCTTAAAGCCCAGGTCCAAGCGCACGCGGAACAAAAAGTCCGTGCCAAAGGTCTCGACGGAATACTCGTGCGTATAGGGCTCATCGGTGACATGCACGTTGATGAACCAGTATGCCTTGGCACGCTTGGGATGCTTATCCAAGATGGAGTAGAGCACGTCGCGGTCGAGCGTGAGCGGGTCGGGACTGTTGGTAAGGAACACCAGATTGTCGGCGAGCACGGGGTAGGTCTCGTCGTTGCGCAGGCGGCCGAGCTGGTCAATGTACTTGGAGACGGGCAGCAGGATCGTCTGCGTGCGCTCGATGGCGGTGCCGCGGCGCCACACGTACATAAGGCCAAACAGCAGCGCGGCCAGGAAGATCATGACGTAGCCGCCGTCAAAGAACATGGTGAGGCACGAAGCGAAGAAGCACAGCTCAATGGCACCAAAGAGCAGGGCGAAGACGCAGGCGCCCAGCTTGTGCTTGAGGATGCCGGCGATGTAGCTCGTCAAAAGCGTCGTGGTCATGAGCATGGTCACGGTAATGGCGAGGCCGTAGGCGCTCTCCATGCGCTCGGAGTTTTGGAACAGCAGCACGATGAAGATACAGCCGACCCACATGATGTTGTTGACGAGCGGAATATAGAGTTGGCCCTTGGTGTCGCTGGGGTAGTGGATGCGCAGATGCGGCATGAGATTGAGACGGGTTGCCTCCGAAACCAACGAGAACGAGCCGGTGATGAGCGCCTGCGAGGCGATGATGGCCGCCACGGCCGAAAGCACGATGGCAAAGGGGCGCAGGGGCTCGGGAAGCATCATATAGAACGGGTTGACGATATCCATCGCGAGCATCTGGGGATTGGAACTGTTGGCGAGCAGCCAAGCGCCCTGACCCAGATAGTTAAGGATGAGGGCTGCCTTTACGAACGGCCAGGATGCGTAAATGTTAGCCTTGCCCACGTGACCCATGTCCGAATAGAGCGCCTCGGCGCCGGTCGTCGACAGGAAGACGAAGCCGAGCACCATGATGCCCGAGTGGTTGATGGGCGAGAACAGGAACATGATGCCGCGGATGGGGTTGAGTGCGCGTAGGATGGACGGGTTGCCGAGCATGTTGAACAGGCCGGCGCCAGCCAAGAACAGGAACCACAGCGTCATGAGCGGGCCGAACAGCTTGCCGATCGACGAGGTGCCGGCGCGCTGCATGGCAAACAGACCGCAGATAATGATGATGGTGATGATGATGACGTTGGTCTGGCCGTCACCCAAAAGCGCATGGCCCCACTCGATAGTGCGCAAGCCCTCGATGGCCGTGGTAACCGTGACGGCGGGGGTGAGGATGCCGTCGGCGAGCAGCGCCGCGCCGCCGATCATGGCGGGAAGGATCAGCCACGGCGCCACTTTGCGCACCAAGCTAAACAGGGCGAAGATGCCGCCCTCGTTGTGGTTATCGGCCTTCATGGCGATAACCACGTACTTGACCGTGGTCACGAGCGTCATGGTCCAGATGACGAGCGAGAGTGCGCCCAAAATCATGTCCTCGCTGACGGTGCCGATGCCGCCGTTGTTGGCGACGATTGATTTCATGGTATACATGGGGCTCGTGCCGATGTCGCCGTATACGACGCCGAGCGTTACGAGCAGCATGCCAGCGGAGAGGGGAATGGCTCCATGCCCGCCTTGACCACGCTGGTCTTGGGGGCTTGCCTCCAGTTTGTTGTGTGCCACGTGGACTCCCTTGGACATCTGGCCTCTGCAAGGAGCAGTAGACCTTTATGCCATCTTTATACATATAAGAGCAGTTTGGCACATCGGGGTATTTTAGACAATAATCCCCAGCTGAGGATTATTTATGTACGCAGGTAGCATTTCAAAGCAGGGGCTTTTAAGCACGTGCTGTCTGGGCTATGCCAGCCTTGGCGCCTGCGCGTTTGCCGGCGAATTCGCAAAAAATCGCGCCGCCGATGATAAGTGCGGCGCCCATCAGGCGGACCGGTGTTATGACTTCGCCCAAAAGGACGGCCGAGAACACGACGGCCGAAAGCGGCTCGAGGTAGCCGACGACCGCAACGGCCTGGACGGGCAGCTTGGCGACAGCGCTAAAGTAGAGCAAGCAACCGATGCCGGTGTTGACGACGCCGAGCATGACGACGGCGCGCCAATCAATACTGGCGGCGACGCCGGCGGACAGGAATGAGGGAGCGCCCTGCGTGATGAGCGTGAGGACCAGCGCGGTCACAAAGGCGGCGCTCACCTGGAGCGCGGAGTTCTCGAGGCCCTCGATGTGCGGCGCGCCCTTGCTGGCGATGACCATCAATGCGTAGCAGAAGGCCGAGGCGATGCCGCAAGCGATACCCGCAATGGGCATATTGCCGCCTAGACCTTGTGCCGCAATGAGAAAAGCACCGCAGCGAGGATACGCCGACGCCAATCGTCTGGTAGGCGCGGAACAGAAAAATCCAGCTGGCGCCCAGCGCGGCTCCCGAGAGGAGGAGGGCTGCGGCTTCGCGGGGGCGGGATGGCGCCTGCAGCTTATGGCGTTGGGTGACGGCGAGGATGGTGACAAGCGAGAGTGCGCCCAAAAACGTGCGCAGTAGCACGATATCGGAGCTCGGCAGCGCAATGGCAGCGGCGATGATGCCGTTGGAGCCAAACAATAGCAATGCTGCTAAGTACGTAAACAGTCCGTTGTTCATGCGCTGAAATCCCCTCTATATCCGAGCATGTTCACTATGGATGAACAGGCTATAGAAGAAAAGCGAATATAATTCATAGATAACATGACAAAAGCTCATGCATATGTGGAGGGGTGCCGTGGAAACGAATGTTCAAAAGATGCAGGTCCTACTCGAGACCGTGCGCGCCGGCAGTTTTACGCGCGCCGCCGAGCGGCTGAGCTATTCGCAGTCGGGCGTGAGCCGTATGGTGGCCGATCTTGAGGCCGACTGGGGCTTTAAAGTGCTTGATAGAAGCCGCGAGGGCGTAGTGCTTTCTGCCGACGGGCGGCAAGTTATGCCGGCTGTTGAGGCGTTATGCGAGGAATTCACTCGCTTGCAGCGACGGGTGGATGAGATGCGTGGGCTCATGCGCGGCAAAATCTGCATCGGTACATTTTCGAGCGTGGCGACCCACGTGCTGCCGCCGGTGATTGCGCGCTTTCGCGCCGATCACCCGGACATCGATTACGAGCTGCTGATGGGTGATTACTCCGAGATTGAGCAATGGGTGGCGGAAGGTCGCTGCGACCTGGGCTTTATTCCGCGCGAACCACGCGGCGCCGGCATGGCGTCGCGGCCGTTGGTGCGAGACGAGTTAATGGCGGTAGTGCCAACAGGCTCTTTGCTTGCCGCGGCGGAGGTCGTCTCTCTTGCCGATTTGGCCAACGAGCAGTTTATTCTGCTGGAACGCGGCACAGATGATGAGATTACGCCGCTGTTTCGCCGCGCGGGCCTGGCGGTACGCTCTAAGCTGTCGACCTGGGATGATTATGCGATTATGGCCATGGTCGAGGACGGTCTGGGCGCGAGCATTCTTCCGGCGCTCATCTTGCGCCGCTGCCAGTTCGATGTTGCCGTGCGCCCGCTCGAGGGACATCCTCATCGGCAGATCAACGCCATATACCGCACCGCTGACGTTTCGCTTGCGGCGGCTCGTTTCCTTGAATATCTCTAAAAGCGCGTACCTGTTGTCTACTTTGGGACAATTCTCGGGGTTCGGTACATTTTCTTATGAAATTGAACTTTCGGATAATGCGCCGCGCTATACTGCTGCCTAAATTGAACTCAGGTTCAATTTGTGTTCTATAAATTGAACTTTGCCAGCAAGGAGGTTCTAATGGCCCAAGAGACGTTTAGCGATCGCCTGCGACAGACCATGTCCGATCGCGACGTTCGCCAGTCGGATGTAATCCGCGCATCGGAGATGCTCGGCAAAAAACTCGGCAAGAGTCAGATGAGCCAATATGTGAGCGGCAAGACGATCCCGCGGCGCGATGTGGCAGAGCTGCTCGCCCGTATTTTGGAGGTCGATGTTTCCTGGCTGCTCGCCAGTGACGCCGATCAAGTCGAGACGTCCTCGTCCCATAACGTTGCCAAATCCGAACCTAGTCTCTCAGCTCAAATTCCAAGGAGCACCACCATGCGTACTTTTTCTAAATCCACCAAGCTCGATAACGTCCTGTATGACGTGCGCGGTCCCGTCGTCGACGAGGCTGCCCGTATGGAGGACGAGGGCGAGCGCATCCTCAAGCTCAATATCGGCAACCCGGCGCCCTTCGGTTTTCGCACGCCCGACGAGGTTATCAAGGACATGCGCCAGCAGCTGCCCGACTGCGAAGGCTATTCCAATTCGCGCGGCCTGTTCTCTGCGCGCAAGGCGATCATGCAGTATTCGCAGATCAAGGGCCTGCCCAATGTTCAGATGGAGCATATCTACACGGGCAACGGCGTGTCCGAACTCATTCAGCTTTCGATGAACGCTCTGCTCGACAATGGCGACGAGATTTTGATCCCCAGCCCCGACTATCCGCTCTGGACGGCGTGCGCAACCCTCGCCGGCGGTCATCCCGTGCACTATCTATGCGATGAGCAGGCGGATTGGTATCCCGACCTGGAGGATATGGAGTCCAAGATCACGAGCGCGACCAAGGCCCTCGTCATCATCAACCCCAACAACCCCACGGGCTCGGTCTACCCGCGCGAGGTGCTCGAGGGCATCGTCGAGGTTGCGCGCAGGCATCAGCTGATGATCTTTGCCGATGAGATCTACGACCGTCTGTGCATGGACGGCTACGAGCACGTCTCGATTGCCTCGCTCGCTCCCGATCTGCCCTGCGTTACCTTTAGCGGCCTTTCCAAGTCGCACATGATCGCGGGCTATCGTATTGGCTGGATGGTGCTTTCGGGCAACCAGCGCTGCATGAGCGACTTCATTATGGGTATCAACATGCTCTCTAACATGCGCCTGTGCTCCAACGTGCCGGCCCAGTCGATCGTCCAGACGGCGCTCGGTGGCCATCAGTCGGTCAACGACTACATCCGTCCCGGCGGTCGTGTCTACGAGCAGCGCAACTTTGTGTATGAGGCACTCAACAAGATCGATGGCATCTCGGTGGTCAAGCCGCGCGCGGCGTTCTATATCTTCCCCAAGATGGATGTTAAGAAGTTCAACATCACCGATGACGAGCAGTTTGCCCTCGACCTGCTGCACGAGAAGAAGATTCTGATCACGCGCGGCGGCGGCTTTAACTGGGCCGAGCCCGATCACTTCCGCATCGTGTACCTGCCGCGCATGGAAGTGCTCAAAGAGTCGCTCGAAGACCTCGCCGATTTCTTTGATCACTACCGCCAGGCGTAGGGGATAGAAGTTCCGCACTATGAAGAGCTCCCTGCAGTTGCTTGGCTGCAGGGAGCTTTCTTGAATTGGCGCAACTATATAACTATTCCTTGGCAGTGGTCGATTTCGTGCTGGATGATCTCGGCGGTGTAGCCCGAGAAGTTTTTGATGCGGTGAACGAAGTTCTCGTCCAAATACTCAACCTTAATGCGGCGATAGCGGGTGCAGGGGCGCTCGCCGATCAGCGAGAGGCATCCTTCGCTCGTCTGATAGGCATTGACCTGTTCAAGAATTTGAGGGTTGTACATCAGGAGCGCCCTGTTGCCGTCCTTTACGCAGATGATGCGTTTGCGCACACCGATCATGTTGGCGGCGAGCCCCACGCACTCGTGCTCATGCTCGTGGAGTGTATCCAGGAGGTCCTGCCCGGTCGCGGCATCGTCGGGTCCCGCGTCTTCGGAAGGCAGGCGCAAAAAGAACTCGGATTTCATGATGGGCTTAATCATGGCGGGCTCCTCATGTCTCATGCTTTCGTGGACTTTTAATAATAGCGCGGAAGGAAAGCTGTGCGTCCGCGTTACAATCTTTCGACGTTGGACCATGTTGTCAGACTCGTCGTGTACGGCGTCTGGCGTAAGTCTAGGGCTCATTTTTCGCCCTGGACTGTTCCTCTGGGGCGATGCAACTGTCGTTCCAAGAGGAAGGAAATGCATGGGGAGCAAATCTCAGCAACAAGTTCAAGTAACGCCATCGGCCACTGCGGCGCTTCTCGTCGTTATGTATATTGCGGCCTTTGTTGCCGCGTTTAACGAGAACATCATTAACGTGGCGTTGCACGACATTATGGCGGCCTTTTCGGTGAGTGCCACCACGGCGCAGTGGCTCGTCTCGGGCTACATGATTGTGACGTCGATCTTTACGGCCATCATGGCCTTCCTGTCCGGCCGTTTCTCGACGCGCAAGCTGTTGTTTTTCGCATGCGGATGTATGGTCGCCGGCGAAGTCCTGTGTCTGATCGCTCCGTCGTTTAGCGTTTTGCTACCAAGTCGTATTTTGCAGGCTGCGGGATCGGGCATCTTGTTCCCGCTCATGATGAACGTGGTGCTGTCTTGCGCCCCGCGCGAGAAGCTCGGTCTGTATCTGAGCCTGGGCGGTGCCTGCATTACGCTAGGGCCGGCGTTTGGACCCGTAATCAGCGGTCTTATGTGCACGTTGTTCGGCTGGAGGGCGGTGTTCGTAGTGCCGCTGGTGGGCGGCATTGTGGTCGCTGCGGCGGGCGTTAAGCTTGTTCAGAATGTCGGAGAGCGCTCGAGCACCACGCTTGATATTCTGTCGGTTGTTTTGCTCGCCGCCGGCATTACGGCATTCGTGTATTCCGTAGGCGAGTTCTCGACCAATCCGATTGCCGGCATCGTGGCGCTTTTCGCCGCCATTGTGCTGCTCGGCCTGTTTGCGGCCCGTCAGCTCAAGCTCGAGCATCCGGTGCTTAACGTGCGTCCCATGGCGAGCGTTCGTTTTTGGCCCGCGTGCCTGCTTGTGGTGGTGTCGATGATGACGACGTTCTCGATGAGCGTTTTGTTGCCGCTCTATTTTGAGGGCGCATACGGCATGACCGCACTTATTGCGGGCTTGCTCATTTTGCCGGCGATTGCCTGCAACGCCGTGACCTCGATTGTGGGCGGACGCGTGATGGACGCCCGTGGCGCATGGCCGCTGCTGCCGGTCGGCTTTGCCCTGATTGCCGTGGGGCAGACTGCCATCTCGATGACGGCGGCAAGTATGAACATCGGCGTCGTCGTGGCGCTGACCGTTGTGGTGTATGCCGGAGTCGGTTTGGTGCTGAGCCCCTCGCAAACGGCCGGCTTGGAGACGCTGCCTGCCGCTGAGCATCCCCACGGAACGGCATTGCTTAACACGTGGAACATGATTGCCGCATCGTTTGGCCCATCGCTGTTTATCGGCCTGCTCTCGAGTTCTGCGGCGACTGCCGGCGCGGCTGGCGCTGCGACCGACGTTGCCCAGGCGATTGGATTTGCAACTGCCGTGCGTGTGGCGGCTGTGATTGCCGTGGTCGGGTTCGCGACGTCGCTGGTGTACGCTCGTCGCGAGTCGCACATGTCGCATTAATGTGTGCACATAGATTCTGCAGCTAGATTGGATGGCAACACCATAAACTAATGGACGTTTTGCCGAGAGGCATGAATGTTTAAAGCGCAAAGAGTGCGCGACGGGCCCCGCGAATGGGGCGATGATGCCCGAGAGGGCCAAGAAGGAGTCTCATGTCTGAGAACGAAGAGATCATGAACGAGACCGAGAACGAGACCATGGCTGCCGAGGTTGAGGCAGTCGAGACCGTGGAGACCGAAGCTGCCGAGGTTGAGGCTGCTGCCGAGGTTTCCGCCGAGGAGGAGGCCGAGGTTGTCGAGGCCGCCGTTGATTACGATGACGAAGAGCTGATGGACAAGATGCAGAAGGCCGCCCGCCTGCTGCGTAGCCGTCGCTTTGCCATTTCCAAGGAGGAGGAGGCCAAGGCCGAGCGCATGGCGAACATCGAGCGCGCCATCAAGCTTCTTGACCTCAAGCCCAAGATGGAGCAGAAGGAAATGTCCGACCTGCTGGGCATGCGCCTCCGTGAGCTCGATGGCCTGATGGCCGAGGCCGAGGCTGCCGATCTGGTCGGCCGCATCGACGACGCCGAGGGCGATATGCGCAAGATTGTTGTCTTCGCCGCCGAGGATGCCGCTGAGGGCCTGGTCGAGCTTGCCAACAAGAAGGAGAAGCTCCTGCCCGAGCTTTCTCATGAGGAGGCCACCGAGCTGATGGCCGCTCTCGATAAGGTTATCGCTCCGCTCGTCGCCATGGGCTTGGACGAGGACCGCGGTCCTCGCGGCGGCCGTGGCGGCTTTGGCGATCGCGGTGGCCGTGGCGGTCGCGGTGGCGATCGCGGCGGCCGTGGCGGCTTTGGTGACCGTGGCGGCGACCGTGGCGGTCGCGGCGGCTTTGGCGGCAACCGTGGTGGCTATGGCGATCGCGGCGGCAACCGTGGTGGCTTCGGCGGTAACCGTGGTAACGACCGCGGCGGTCGTGGTGGCGACCGTGGCGGCCGCAACGGCGGCGGCTTCCGCGGTAACCGTTTTTAGTTACGGCGTTTTACCAAACGCCGTAACGGGCCGACGCTGCGCGGGCCGCATTTGGACAATCTGACGTTCAACTTCAAGGGCGC
>URPJ01000008.1 GCA_900549745.1 uncultured Collinsella sp.
TCCGGCGCACCAGGACGCTCTGGGCGGGGACGGCCAACTCGCTCGACCGCGTCTACATCGAGGCGCCCTACGACGGCGACGCCATCGTCTCGGTGACCGACAACGATGCCCTCGTGGCGGAGCTGGGGCACAGGTGCGGCCTCGGGCCATACTCCCATTTTTGAGAGAGGTGCCGTCGGGCCCCCCGAAAGCCGTCTGCATTTGCAGGCCTTTATTCGAAATCGGGCGGCGCGGCTGAAAATCCCCGGCCTGAACCGCGGGGCTTCATCTACATTCGCGCAGGCGTATTCACAATCATAAAAAGATAGGCACGGGCATCCGCGTTCGCGGAAACCCGTGCCGCATTTGCGTCACCGAGATGACCGGGTAGAATATATCTGAACGCTATTCCACATTCCCGTACTTGCGCTACGGATTTGGGAAAGCGCATGTCTCAGCCTCTACTCGACCACGGTCGCCTCGGTCGGGATGGCCCCCAGCACTGCCGCGTACTCGGTGGGGTAGAGGCGGCTTATCGTCTGAACGTCGCGGATGAGGACGTTGCGGTCGTCAGGCTCGGAGATGCCGTAGCCGAACGCCTCGAGCGTCTCGATCGCCTCGCGGATCTTCTGCTGGAACATGGAGCCGGGGTCCACCCTCAGGCCGAGGTAGCCTCGCCACAGGCTCGGCAACACGCGCAGCATGTTCTGGATCTTGGACATCGGCTCGATGTCGGCGTAGACGTTGAGCGTGACCATGGCGTCCTTGTGCCCGAAGATCGACTGCAGCGCCTTGATGTCGCCGCCGTGGCGGATCCACTGCTTCGCGAAGGTGTGGCGCAGGCCGTGGAACGTGATCAGCTCGTCGTTGGTGCCCATGAGGCCGTTGGTCTCCGAGAACGTCTTGAACGCCCTGCGGATGTAACTGGTGGTGGCGAAGGAGCCGTCCGGCCGCGACACGACGTAGCTGTCCGCGAGGTCGCGCAGGCCGAGGGCCGATGCCTCCCGGAGCCTCTGCGAATCGATCTCGTGGATCTCTTTCAGGAAGGGGAGCAGGCCCACCGGGTCGACGGGGATCGTCCTCAAGTCGTGGTTCTTGGTGTCCTTGATGAAGGAGCCCCTGTCCTTGACGTAGGCCACCGAGTGCCTGACCGTGATGAGCCCCGACTCGAAGTCGACGTCACACCAGCGCAGGCCGCAGACCTCGCCGATGCGCATCCCGGTGTGCAGGGCGAGCACGACCGCCCGCCTGAAGGTCGAGTCCGGCATCATCGAGGTCACCGAGTTGAGCTTCGGCACGAGGTCGGAGCGCAGCGCGTTCCTGGGCCTGGCAATGACCCTGGGCGCGAGGGCGCCGTCGAACGGGTTCCTCCCGATCGTGTCGTTGCTGCGCTTCAGCAGGACGGCGTAGAGCCGCTTGCCGAGCTTGAATGACTTGTTGAGCGTGTCCGGCGCCGTGCCCAGGGCGATCCTGCGCCTCGACCACGCGTTGACGTCGTCGGTCGTCACCTCGTTCACGGGGACCAGACCCAGCTCGTCTCGCTCGATGTGCAGGGCGCTGTAGTGGTAGTCGTCGCGGGTCGTCGGGGTGATCCTGTTCATCTCCAGGCAGAAGTCGATGAACTTCTCGAGCGCCTCGGAAAGCGGCAGCGCGGCGTAGTCATCCCGCTGTTCGGCGGGAAGCCCGGCGCCGATAGCGGCCCTCGCCTCCTCGGCCTCGGCGAGTTCCAGCTCGACCTCCGACCTGAATTCCGCGAGGACGCGCATCGCCGCCGCCTTTCCCCGCGCGCTCTGCTTCAGGCAGGGCACGCGGGTGTTCCTGGTCCTCTGGACCTTCTTCCCGGTCATCTCGTCGGCCACCGTCACGACAGCCTGCCATTTGCCCTTGTTCTTCCTCACGCCGCCGGCTCCGCATACGCGTAAGGTTTTATTGCTGCATTTCTCGTTCTGCATGTCTGCTCCTAAATCCGCAGTTGATTAGAAACAGGCGGGCCCACCTGCGGGAACCCGGAGAGGCGACGATTCGGGGCTCCTACCCCCGTTGATTAAATCATCGGCTGCACCGCGCTCCTCGAAGCCGAAAATATGCTATCTGGACAGACCGCGCTGAGCTGGTAAAATTTGCAAATGCGGAAATGCGCTACTTGCGCTATCTGCGCGTGTTTTAACAAAATAAGCACAGGTCAGGGTCATTCTGACCTCGCTGGGGGTCAAGGGGTCGCTGGTTCGAATCCAGTCGTCCCGACCAGAAGTTTGCAGGTCAGGCACCTAGTGCCTGACCTTTTTTGTTTTAATCACCATGATTATTTTGCTTAAAGCAACAACGTTCCCGCTCGATGTAATCACCGAATCAAAACGTGTACATCAGCCACCAAAATCGACATTTTTCGACATGTTTGGAGGCTGATGTACACGAATGCGAAATCCCCGCCGCCTAAAAGCGCCCTCCACATGTCTGGACTCTCTATGCTTACGCTGGATAGACATCGCCGGAACGGGTATAGTATCGAAAGTTTTGTCGTTAACCAGCGGGGGAGTCCTGTGGGCATCAAAAAGAAGATCAAAAAGGAGCTTATCGGCACTTCCGATTACCCGTCGAATAAGATCTTTACGATCTCCAATTTCATCACCTTTACGCGCCTGATCCTCACCCTGGTATTTCTGTACCTGTTTGTGACGGATAACAATCGCGTCATCGCCATCGCAATCTACGCCGTTGCCGCCTCCACCGACTGGATGGACGGTCAGATCGCCCGCATGACTAAGACGGTCTCGTGGCTCGGCAAGGTCATGGATCCCATTTGCGACCGTGCACTGCTGTTTACCGGCGTCTTGGGGCTGGTAGTCCGCGGCGAGCTTCCCATCTGGGTCTGCGTGCTCATTATTGGCCGCGACATCTATCTGGGCATCGGCACACTTATCGTTCGCCATTACCACCCTCGTCCCATTGACGTCGTCTTCCCCGGAAAGATTGCGACAGCGCTGCTCATGACCGGCTTCTCGCTCATGCTGCTCGGGTTCCCCGTTATTGACGGCCTGCATCTTTTACCTTCAACCCTCACGGCCTTCCCGGGCCTCAACGGAAGCTCGGTGCCCCTCGGCATCTTCTTTGTGTACGGCGGCGTGATCTTCTCCATGCTCACGGCTGTCATCTACTCCATTAAGGGCGGAGCGGCCATTAAACAGGCTCTCGCGCATCCCGAGGACGAGGACATCGACTTTCTGAACCCTGAAATCGAAGACTGATTCGTTGGGGTATGATTACGTACGGTTCATTATTTGCGGCACGTCCGCGATAAGTTAGGGGTTGTCATGGACAACATGGTTAACAATATGCCTCAGAATGATAAGACTGCTGACGCTACCTGCGTATTCCGCGTGCCTTCAAGCGACGTCACCGTTCCCGACCTCATGGCCAACGTGCGCATCACCGCCCCCGTTCTGTCCATCGTCAAGGGTCCGCAGACGGGTGCCGCTTTTGAGCTCGAGGACGACGTGACCACCATCGGCCGCGATCCCGCGAACGGCATCTTCCTCAACGACATGACTGTTTCGCGCAGCCACGCGCGCATTATTCGCGAGGGCCTCGGCGCTCGCATCGAGGACTTGGGATCGCTCAATGGCACCTGGGTCGACGGTGCCATCGTCAATGCAGCCCCGCTGCACGACGGTTCTTCCGTTCAGATCGGTACGTTTACGCTCATCTACCACGAGAGCACGCCGGAGCGCATCGAAACCGGTGAGTAGGGCATGGCCGAACGCAACTATCTGAGTATCGGCCAAGTCGTCAACCTACTTCGAGGCGCATACCCCGATCTTTCGAACTCAAAAATAAGATTTCTAGAGGATGAGGGGCTCATTACCCCTCATCGTACGCCTAAGGGATACCGTCAGTACTCCAAGGAGGACGTTGATCGCCTGGAGGTCATTCTGCACTTGCAGAAGACTCGCTACATGCCGCTCAACGTGATTAAGCAGCGCTTGGAAAACGCCACGGACCTGTCAACGCTCGCCTACGAGGTGGGCTTGCTGTCCGATGTTCCACTCAAGACGGAGCCCAAGGAGACTAAGCAAAAGCTGCATCCCATCGAGACCATTCCCGATATGCTGGGCGTCGAGATTTCGTTTATCCGCTCGCTCGCCGAGAACGACCTCATTCGCATCATCAAGAGTCCGCAGAATCGTGAGCTCGTCGATGGTCGCGATTTTCCGATCATCCGTTACTGCTCCGAGCTGTCACGCTTCCATATCGAGCCGCGCAACCTGCGTCAGTACGTGTCTTCCGCCAACCGCGAGTCCTCGATGTTTGAGCAGGTGCTCGTGAGCATGCTCGGCATGGACACCTCCGATGACGAGCGCGACGCCAAGCTCGAGCGTGCGTTTAAGAAGCTTCACGACCTGACGGAGGGCGTGCACACCGCGCTGCTCAAGAACCGCGTTTTTGAGTCGCTCAACGCCGTGGTCGAAGACGCCGACATCGATGCACTCGATGAGGAAATCACTCGCTCCGAGTCCACCAAGGCCAAAAACGAAGAGACAGTCGCGCCGGCTTCACACGAGGATTCTCTCGTAAAGCCGCTCAAGGTCGTCGCCCCTTCGCAATCCGGCACCGTCACCGCGGGCAAGTAACAGCTGCCGCTTATCCGGCAACCCATTGAAAGGTCATGCAATGTACGACTTCGAATCTCAAATCGTCGACATCCCCGACTATCCCGAGCCCGGAGTCATCTTTAAAGACATCACGCCGCTCTTCGGCAATCCCGAGGCGCTCAAAGCCATGACCGATGCCCTCGCCGAGCACTTTGCCGGCATGGGAATCACCAAGGTCGTAGGTCCCGAGGCTCGCGGCTTTATGGTGGGCGTTCCCGTGGCCGTCGCTCTGGGCGCCGGCTTTGTTCCCGCACGTAAACCGGGCAAGCTGCCGCGCGAGACCGTAAGCCAGAGCTACGAGCTCGAGTACGGCACCGATTCAATTGAGATCCATGCCGACGCTATCAGCTCTAAAGATACCGTGTTGATTCTGGACGACTTGGTCGCGACGGGCGGAACCGTCGAGGCAACAGGTAAACTGGTGCGAGATATGGGCGCAAAGCTTGTGGGCTACGGGTGTATCCTTGAGCTTGCGTTTCTCAACCCGCGCGAGAAGCTCACGTCGACTGACGACGATGTTGAGCTCTTTAGCCTGGTGACGGTGGACTAGCCGTTACCCTTAGTTACTGGAAAGGAAGCTACATGCGCACAGCAAACACGCACAAAAACATGGCACGCTGCGCTGCTACGGCAACCCTCGCTTGTGTTTTAGGCTTGGGCCTCGCGGCTCCTGCCTACGCCGATACCGCATCCGACCTTGCCGCTGCTCGTACGAAGCTCGAGCAGATCGGTACCCAAACCCAGCAGATTTACGATGAGCTCGCCACGCAGACGCAGGCGCTCGATCAGACTGCTGGCGAGATCACGCAAAAGCAGCAGGAGATTGCTGACGGTCAGGCCAAGCTCTCGACCTATGTCGCCGGCGAGTACAAGACCGGCGGTCTGAGCCTGCTTCAGGTTCTAACGGGCGTTGACGACCTGAGCGATATGCTCAACCGTCTGTTCTACTACGGCAAAGTCTCCGATAAGCAAGCTCAGACCATTCAAGAGGTCAAGGAGCTTAAGCAGCAGCTCACCGATAAGCAGTCCGAGCAGGAAAAGAACGTCGCAGCCACGCAAAAGAAGGTCGACGAGCTTAACGCCCAGCAGGCTGAAGCCCAGAACGTCGTAAACTCCCTGGATTCGCAGCTGCAAGCCGAGCTTGCCGCAGAGGCCGAGGCCAACGCCGCGCTGCAGGCCGGCATCAACGCCAGTACCGCCGAGAAGGCCACGGTGAGCAACGAGACTGCCGGTACGACCGAGAACACCAACAACGGTGGCCAGACCAGCAATAATAACAACCAGGGCGGCAACACTCCGGCTCCTACGCCGGCACCTGCTCCGACGCCGCAGCCCCCTACGCCTGCCCCGGCTCCGACGCCTTCTGCTCCGAGCCAGTCAGTCGATGGCGGTTCTGTTGTCTCGCGTGCATACAGCAAGCTTGGTTGCGCTTATTCCTGGGGCGGAATTGGCCCGAACAGCTTCGACTGCTCTGGTTTTGTTAGTTATTGCCTCACTGGTCGCTATTGCCGCCTGGGCACCACGGGTACCTTTATGGGCTGGACGCGTGTGTCCGATCCGCAGCCCGGTGACGTTGTGGTCAACTCGTACCACACCGGCATTTACATCGGTGGTGGTCAGATGATTCATGCTTCCGACTACAACACGGGTGTTATCATCAGCTCCGTTGCCGCCGGCATGAACAATAACTATATCTTCGTGCGTTACTAAGTCATCTTACACGGCGTGTGAATGTGGACCTCGTGGCTTTGAGTCATGGGGTCCATTCTTTTGCCTTTCGTGCAGGCCGCTATCTAGTTTTGAATACTAGATAGCGGCCCAATCGGTCAGCAAGAAGGCTATAATTGTATGGGAGCAATTAGAAAGGACCCTCTATGAGCTGGGCACTTATCTCAGATTCAAGCTGCAACCTCCGCGATTGGCAACCGACCGCACCCCATACCACCTTTGCATTTGCGCCCCTCAAAATTCGAGTGGGAGAGCGTGAATTCGTCGATGACCTTTCGCTCGATGTTCATGAGCTCAACTGCGCTGTTCAGGCGGAGACCAACGCTTCTTCAAGCGCTTGTCCCAGCGTAGGGGAGTGGGCCGAGCTCTTCAAATTGGCAGACAAGACCATCTGCATGCCAATCTCTGAGGGCGTGTCGGGCAGCTACAACGCGGCAGCCACGGCTCGCGATATGGTTCTTGCCGAGGAACCGGACCGACAGATTCATCTAGTCAATTCACGCGCAGCTGGCGGTAAAATGGACCTCATTTTCTTGCTGTTCGACCGCTATCTTGCAAGCAATCCGAATGTCTCATTCGAGGATGCTTGCGCATACTTCGATAGCCTTGAACAGAACAGCAAAATCCTCTTCAGTTTGTGCAATTACGAAAACCTCGCCAAAGCCGGACGTATCCCTAAGGCAGCCGGCGTCATTGCCAACAAGCTCAATATCCGCATTTTGGGCACGGCGAGTGAGGCAGGTAAAATCGAACTCGTCGGACACACTCGTGGCGAAAAGAAGATGCTCAACAAGATCATCGACACCATGGAAGCCGAGGGTTTTACGGGCGGCGAGGTCGTTATCGATCACGTTGAGAACGAAGCTGGAGCCCAGGCGCTTGCTGACCGCATAGTCGAGCATTGGCCCGGTTCCAAGACCATCATCATGCCCTGCAACGGCCTGGATTCCTATTACGCCGAAATGCATGGGCTCATTATCGGCTACGGCATGGGCGTAGCTTCAGGCAAATAAAGTCCAACCAAGCAAAAAAACGGGCGGGACAAAGCGACAGATGGCTCTTTGTCCCGCCCGTTTTATACGTCGGCTAGCTATTAAACCCGTTGAACTTGAGATAGCTCATCAAGTAAGCCTTCGAAACAAAGGATGAAACCGCGCTGCGCACAAGCAGCGACTCACGCGTTACCTGATGCGCCGTATCGGGAACCGGCGTCTGCTCGACGGAAAACGCCGAACGAATCGATGCCTCGAGCTGATCGACCACATAATCAAAGGCCGTAGGGGCATCGTAGCTCAAACGCTGAATGTTAAAGAGTGCCTGCACCGCAGCAATAGGTAGCACCTGCTTAAAGATGCAGATAGCAATCAGGCGGGCAATCTGCTCGCGGCCATATTGCTTTTTGACCGGAGCAGGCACCAGGCCGACCTTCACGTAGTTATTGATCATCGATGGCGTAATGACGGGCTGCTCAACGCAAATGGACAGTGGCTCCATCCACAGTGCAACATACTCAATGACCTGGTCGCGGTAGAGCGTCACATTGGGCAACTGATTATAGCGCGGCAGACTCAACGTATTGAGTTTGCGAACGATTTCGGACTCAATAAATGCATCGGGCAGCACAGTGGGCTGAATATCCTCAGGCTTAATGCTGACCGACGAATCAGACATCGGAATAACGTGTTTAACGTGGTTCATAAAGGTCCTCCGTTCATTTCTATATTGTATTCTAGATTATCTAGTTTTGCATACCACATAGCCGACAAGTAAAAGTGGTTGGACAGCACATTGATGCACCGTCCAACCACTTTGTTTAAAGATAGCAACCTTACATAAGATATATTATCGTACTTATCCGCGTAGGAAAACGTATGCGCTGGTTGCTGCTATGGCTCCGTCCGAAACGGCGGTCACAACCTGGCGTAAACGCTTGGAACGGATATCGCCGGCTGCGAATAAGCCGGGCGTACGGGTAGCCATCGAATCGTCGGTAAGGATGCCGCCGTCGGGAGCCAAATCGACTAGATGCTCAACAAGTTCGGTATGTGGCTGCGTGCCGGTAAAGACAAAAATGCCAAATGAGCCAGGTTCAAAGGATTCAGTGTACATTTCACCAGTCGCATTGTCCTTGAATGTAATTGTCGTGGGCATCGCTTCGCCAGAAAGCTCAACAATACTAGTTTGGTACCTAACTGAAATATTGTCCTTAGCAAGCACTTTATTCACAACGCCCTCGGGTGCACGGAACTGATCGCGACGCAGCACGATGGTCACGCTGCTGGCAATGTCGGACAGGAACAGCGCCTCCTCACATGCCGAATTGCCGCCTCCGATAACAAAGACCTGCTTGCTACGGAAGAACATGCCGTCACACGTCGCGCAATACGAAACGCCACGACCGCGATACGTGTCCTCGCCAACAAAACCCGCAGGACGTGGCGTGGCGCCCATGCACGCAATGACACTCTTGGCCGCTGTGTCGCCCATATCATGATGGATGGTAAATTGACCCGCATCGGCATTGTAATCGACGCCTGTTACCATACTCCATTCAACCTGAGCCCCCAGGCCTTCAGCATGCTGTTGAAACCGCTCACCAAGTTCGGCGCCGCTCAGCAGTGGAATACCAGGATAATTCTCAATCTCGTTGCTCGTGGCAATCTGTCCGCCCGACATGCCCTGCTCAAGGACAGTCGTCGTTAGGTTGGCGCGCGCCGCATAAATGGCGGCAGCATAGCCCGCGGGGCCGCCGCCGATAATCGCAACATCGATTGTCTGATCGGTAGTCATGAAGAGTCCTCTCGTCGAAACGTTGTCGTTCTTTGCGCTCATACCCAAATTTACGTGAACGTGACACTCATGCACTACAATGATAAATCCGTGTTACAACGTCGAAGGGGAGTTATCGATGGATCAGACGCAGACGAGCGACGACGCTCCCCTGCTCACGCACAGCACTCCCCAATCGGAGCAAATCACGCTCTTGACTCAGCAAAAACCTCTCGTGACCATCGTACACGCCTCGGTCGGCTCGGGTCACAAGGCCGCCGCAAATGCGATTGCGCAAGCATTCGACCTCATCCGCGGCACCAATGGCATCCCCGAGGATGTTGAGATTGAAGTGCTCGATATCCTTGATTTTGGACGTATTAAATTCGACGGCAATAAGACCGCGGCTTCTTTTACGGGAGCCACGCGCCCCATTTATGACCTGACCTGGCGATATACGCTTACGGGACATCTTCTCTGGGGTGGCGGCACGGCATGGTCGCGAATTATGTTCCCCGCCTTCAACGAATATATTCGCAGCCGCAGGCCCATAGCCGTGGTCGCAACTCACATCACGGCAGCCAACGTTGCCGTGGGCGCCCGCGTAATTACGGGTATCGATTATCCGGTCATCTGCGTACCGACCGACTACGAAGTAGAGGGCTGGTGGCCCCACAAGGACACCGATCTATTCTGTGTTGCCAATGAATTTATGGCCGAAACGCTGCGTCCGCGCAAGGTGCCCGAGGCAAAGATTCGCATTACCGGCATCCCTATTCGCGCCGGATTCGACACGGATTACGATCGCGAGGAAGAGTTGGCCAAGTTCAACCTCCCCACCGACAAAACCGTCGTGCTGGTAATGGCCGGTGCCAGCCTGCCTCAGCCGTACGTCCGCTTTCGCGCGGCGATGGACCACACGCTCCCCTTCCTGCGCGGCTTCGAAGACATGCACTTTGTCTTTTTGCCCGGCAAAGACGTGGAGTATGCCACCCGGCTGAAGACGCTCTTCGATGCCATGAAGCTCGAGAACGTCACGGTGTTGGACTATGTCGACGACATGGCAGCCCTCATGCACGGCTGCGACTTGGCAATCCTCAAATCGGGCGGACTCACGGTCACCGAGTGCTTATGCGCACATCTGCCAATGATCCTGCTGGGCAAGTCCTATGGCCAGGAAAAGGCCAATACCACCATGCTCACCGGCATGGGCGCCAGCATGCACGTCACCACGGCACGAGAGCTCATCGTGACGTTGCGCCACCTGCACGATCATCCGGAGTCGCTCAAGGCATTGCTCATCAATGGCGAAGTACTACGCCGCCCCCACGCAGCCGAAGACATCGCCGTCGCCACCATGGAACTCGTAGGCAAACCCCAAAAACGAAAACGAGCCTTCTGCCGCTTCTACTGGGGCGGGAAGCCTGCTCATATCCGCTAGCGTCGGACTGTTCGCTTGCCCGCGGGGGCCTATATATCATCCCGTGCTCAAACATTCTCGCTACGCTGCGAAACTGCGCGCGGGACGATATATAGGCCCCCACGGGCAAGCTGCGTTTACGCACTAGCTGCTAAACTAGATTCCCCTCCAGTAGAACCAACAAAGGCGAGACCGGAAAAGATAAATAAAGTTAGCCGATGCGACAAAGAGACTATTCCTTTGTCGCATCGGCTAACTAGAATGTAAATTTTTTCAAGCGAGTAGCCGCCCGGCCGTCTCTCACACATATCGTTCCACGCGCAGTTTCGCAGCGAGCGAAGCGACGCGAGAATGTTTGAGCATGGAATGATATGTGTGAGAGGCGGGCGGGAGGGATACGAGCGCCCTAGGCGATGCCGCTGGAGCCGAAGCCTCCTTTGCCTCGGTCGGTTTCGTCTAGTTCTTCTACTTCTATGAGGTTGACCGTGGGGACTTCTTGGATGACGAGTTGGGCTATGCGGTCGCCTTTGTTGATTTGGATGTTGTTCGTGGGGTCTAGGTTAATGAGGATAACCTTGAGTTCTCCTCGGTAGTGGGCGTCGATGAGCCCCGGCGTGTTGACTATAGACAGGCCCTGCTTGATGGCCAAGCCGCTGCGGGGCTGAACGAAGCCGGCGTAGCCATCGGGCAGGGCGATGGCTAGCCCCGTAGAGACCAGACGGCGTTCGAAGGGCTTCAGGACGCAGTCCTCGTTGGAGCGCAAATCCAAGCCGGCATCGGTGGGATGGGCGTATTTGGGAAGCTCGACGGTGGGGTCGAGACGCTTTATGTTGACGGTAATGTTGGACATGGAATCACCTTAGCTTGTCGAGCTCTTGCAGAAATTCATCGACGTCTTTGAAATCGCGGTAGACCGAGGCAAAACGGATGTACGCAACCTTGTCGATCTTGGCCAAGCGCTTGAGCACCATGTCACCCAACTCATGGGACGTGACGGCCGTCAGCGTGCGAGAGCGAAGCTCGACCTCGATGTCATCGATAATCTCATTGAGCTTCTTAGTGTCGATATCGCGCTTGATGGTGGCGCGCATCAAGCCGACAAGAAGCTTATTGCGATCGAACCGCTGCTTAGTTCCATCTGACTTAATGACCTCGATAGGGTCCTCGCATCGCTCAAACGTTGTAAAGCGGTAGTTACACGAGCAACATTCGCGACGGCGCTTAATGGTGTTATTTGACTCCTGCATACGGGAATCAACGACGCGGGTATGTGCCTTGCCGCATTTGGGACAGCGCATGGTACCTCCTCTTAAACGATAACAAGGGTACCATGCGCAGCGCGATAATGATTACGAACGATCAGGAACCTTAAGATGCGCACCGGCGGCGAGCGAACCATGCTCCAGATGATTGACGCTACGGATCATGTCGGAAGTCTCTTGCGTGGAAAGGCCTTCGATTGGATATTCTTCGGCAAGCGACCAAAGAGAATCGCCAGGCTGAACGCGAATGGTCTCGTAGGTAACGTTGGAAACGGACTCGGCATACACGGCGTGACGAGCGCTAAAGACCGACGTAGCGAGGACAAAGAGGAGCGTAAGCGCAACGGCAACGGCAACAATCGTCGGAACCTTCAGGGCAACGCGGACCGGCGTGACTACAGCCTGCTGATTGCGAGCAGGCTTTACGGTCAAAGGCTGAAAGCCGGAGCGGCCACCCTGAACAACCGTAAAAGTGGGTTCTGCGGGCGTCTCGAGCTTAAGGGCGAGGTTTCCCTGGACCATATTCGTTGCGTTCATCATGTTCTCCTCTCGCGTGTTTTGCTGAGAACAGTTTTATCAAGCCGCGCGGACAAAAATGTCTAGCGCGAGAACGAATGTTCGGTTATTATTATCTTCGAACAGTTGTTCCTGTCAAGCAAAATTCGAACATTTGTTTGATATGGGTAGAGAGGATGCCCTGATGGCTCGCAAAATTACCAAGCGTCAGCAGCAAATTTACGACTTCATCAAGGAATATCAGCAGGAGAAGGGTTATCCGCCCAGCGTGCGCGAGATGGCTTCTGCCGTGGGCCTTTCCTCCCCCAGCACCGTGCACGCCCACTTATCTGCCTTGGAGGCGCGCGGGCTGCTCAAGCGCGATGCCACCAAACCGCGCGCCCTGGAACTCTTTAACGAGGACGGCTCCTCTGTCTCAATTTCTAAATCTGACGAGCCCACCGCACCTCGTGGAACGGTCTCGCTACCGCTCGTTGGTCGCGTCGCGGCTGGGATCCCCATTCTGGCCGAGCAGAATATCGAAGACACGTTTACTATCCCGACCGAAATCGCCACTGATCAGGGTTCCTTTATCCTTGAGGTGCATGGGAGCTCAATGATCAATGTCGGCATCTTCAATGGCGATTACATCATCGTCCGTGAACAAAAGAGTGCCATGAATGGCGAAATTGTCGTGGCCATGATTGATGGTTCAGCGACCGTCAAGACGTTCTACAAGGAGCAGGGACGCGTACGCCTGCAGCCTGAGAATGACACCATGGAGCCTATCTATGCAACGAATCCCGTTATCTTGGGCAAAGTCGTCGGCTTGATGCGCCGGTTCTCGTAATGCAAAAACGCATCACCATCTTTGATACCGTCCGCGGGTTTACGATGATTTCTATGGCAGGTTTTCACGCTTGCTACGATCTCGCCTACCTGTACGGCTGGGATATGCCCTGGTTTACCCAGTCAGTCTTTCAAGACATCTGGCGCGCCAGCATCAGCTGGGTATTTTTGTTTATCGCGGGTTGGATGTGTACCCTTTCGCGCAACAATATCAAGCGTGCCGCCAAATACGCCTTAGCAGCACTCGTCGTCTGGTTGGCAACAACACTTGTCTCAGTCGACGATTCGGTTAATTTTGGCATCATCTACTGCATGGCCGCATGTACCGGCATCGTGGCGTTGACCGATCCCGTCCTTAAGAGGATATCGGCGAGATGGGGCATGCCCCTATGCCTTGTGTTGTTCGCCCTCACCTGGAGCATCCCCAAAACGACCTACCCTGTCCCCAACCTGGCGTGGCTGGGATTTCCGAGCCCTGGGTTTGTCTCAGGTGATTACTACCCCATCATCCCGTTTATCTTTATGTATCTTACAGGATACTTCGCCGCACACATAGCGCAGGGAATCGATAAGACCGTCCCAAGCTGGGCCTACGCCAACCCCCTGCCGGCGCTCGCCAGCCTTGGACGTCACGCACTCCCCTTTTATCTGCTGCATCAGCCCATCATTCTGGGCATTTTGGAGCTCGTCTACTCGGTGCGATAGCGCTCGAGCCGCGGTGCAATACGAGCCGGCAACTTCGCCACAATGCGAACGCCATCCTCAAGATATTCCTCGTGCAAAAGGGTTCCCTGCTCATGCACGAGTGTGATGAGCGCACCTTCACGATATGGAATGTCGGCGGAGAGCAACACATCGGTGGCAGCTGCCTCGCGAGCAATGCGATCGACGAGATCGTCGAGCCCCTCGCCCGTTTGGGCTGAGAACAGAACGGCTTCCGGATAACGACGACGGAAACTCAATCGATCAACGCTGTCGAGAAGATCGATTTTATTGAATACGGTCAACGTTAAACGCTCTCCGGCGCCGATCTCATCAAGAACGCGGTCGACAGCCTCAAGCTGCCGCTCATAGTCCTCGTCAGATGCATCTACGACTTTGAGAATTAGATCGGCACCCAAAACCTCGGACAGCGTCGATTTAAAAGCATCGACCAGACCATGCGGCAGCTTTTGAATAAAGCCAACGGTATCGGTAATCGTCATGCCACGTCCACCGGGCAGACGATACGAGCGCGTCGTCGGGTCGAGCGTAGCAAACAGCTTGTCCTGCGAAAGTACCGTAGAGCCAGTCAGGCGATTGAGCAACGTCGATTTACCGGCATTGGTATAACCGGCCAACGCGACGCGAAACGCCGGTGACTCGATGCGGCTCTTGGATTGAACATCGCGACGCTGTTCAACCTGCTTGAGCTCGCGACGAAGCGCAGCAATCTTATTACGAATGAGGCGACGGTCGACCTCGAGCTGACTTTCGCCCTGACCAAAACGTGAACCGATGCCGCCGCGCGTCTGCTCCTTGGCGAGATGGCTCCACATGCCACGCAGGCGAGGCAACAAATATTGAAGCTGTGCCAGCTGTACCTGCAGGCGTCCCTCACGCGTCTGAGCATGCAGGCCAAAGATATCCAGGATCAGTGCCGTGCGATCGATAATCTTTACCGGCTCGCCCACGGCTTTCTCCAAATAGGATTGCTGCGAGGGGGTCAGGTCGTCGTCAAAAATAACGACATCGGCATCCATGCGATGCACCAGGCCGCACAGCTCTTCAACCTTACCGGAACCGATAAACGATTTAGGATACGGCTTTACCAAACGCTGCGACAAGCGTGCCACGCACTGGGCACCAGCTGTGTGGGCAAGACGCTCCAGCTCATCAAGCGAGCGATCGAGCGGCCATGCATTGTCGCGCCACTCAACACCAACTAAAATGGCACACTCGGGCTCGGGTGCCGTGGGAACAAGGGGGAAACGGGCCATTAGGCAGCCTCAATACGATGAAGGATTTCCTCAACGACCTCATCGATCGTACATTCATCCATATCGAACCACACGATGCGGTCATCGCGTTTAAACCACGAAAGCTGACGTTTGGCATAGCGACGCGAACGCATCTTGATGAGTTCGCGAGCCTCATCCATAGAAATCACGCCATTGAAAGCATCAATGATCTCTTTATAGCCAATTGCCTGCATCGACGTCAGGGCATCTCCCAGTCCCTGGTCCATAAGACCGCGGACCTCATCGACAAGGCCCTGCTCAAACATCATATCGACGCGCAGGTTAATGCGCTCGTAGAGCACCTCGCGATTGCGCGTCAGACCAAACCACAGAGCATGATAATGCTCGCGCGGAACACTAAACTGAGACTTTTGCTGCGCGTAGGACACTCCATCATCGTGCATTTCGAGCGCGCGAATCACGCGACGAACATTATGGGGGTGGATGACCGCAGCGGACTCGGGGTCACGCTCGGCAAGCAGCGCGTGCAGCGCTTCCTCGCCTATGCGCTCGGCAAGTTCCTGATACCCCGCGCGACGATCGTCCTCAAGCTCGCCCGAGGGAAAATCCATCTCATCAAGGGCAGCCTTAAGATACAGCCCCGTACCTCCGCAAAAAACCGGCAGGCAACCCGAACCAAGGAGACGTTCAACATGCGCGCGAGCGTCAGCCTGATAAAGCGCAGCAGAATATGCCACACCCGGCTCTACAATGTCGACGAGACGCAGCGGCGCCGTACACTCATTGGGCGCCATCTTTGCGGTGCCGATGTCCATGCCGCGATAGATTTGCATCGCATCGCACGACAGCACTTCGGACGAAAGACGAGCGGCCAAACGGTCGGCAACATCACTCTTACCAACCGCCGTCGGACCGACGATCGCAACGGCGGAAAGACCTGCCCCGGGAGAAACCATTAGCGCGGCTCGCCCACAACGGAGCCGGACAAATACCAGGTCTTGGCAACGTCAACGTCAACATCAACGATCTTGCCAACAAGCTGATCGATGCTGTAACCCTCGGGAATAGGCGCATGCACGGTCTGATTCTTGGGACTCTTGCCCAGCAGGACCGCGTCGTTCTTTTTACTCGTTCCCTCAATGAGCGCCGGCACCACAGTATGAAGCTCGCCCTGGTTATACTCGTGTGCCGTGGTCTCGATAACCTTAACCAGGCGGTTGAAACGCTCGAGAATAACCTCATGCGGCGTAGGATCGTCAATCTCGGCGGCCGGGGTACCGGCGCGCTTGGAATAGATGAAGGTATAGGCCTGAGCATAGCGGACCGTCTCAGCAAGTGAGAGCGTCTGCTCAAAGTCTTCTTCAGTCTCGCCCGGGAAGCCAACGATAATGTCGGTCGAGAGCGCGATGTCGGGCATGCGGTTGCGAATGCGATCGACAAGGCCAAGATAGTCCTCGCGTGTATAACGGCGATTCATCTCTTTGAGGATCCGTGTCGAGCCCGACTGAACTGCCAGGTGCAGCTGCGGCATAACGGCAGGCGTCTCTGCCATAGCGTCGATAGTCTCGGGCAACAGGTCTTTGGGGTGCGAGGAAGTAAAGAAAATACGCTCTACACCCGTATCGCCCACGGCACGCAAAAGGTCGGCAAAGCGCGGCTTGCCAAACAGATCGCGACCATAGGAGTTGACGTTTTGACCCAGAAGCGTGACCTCACGCACGCCCTGGCGCACTAGACCGGTGACCTCGTCGACAATCTCCTCGAAAGGGCGGCTCTTTTCGCGACCGCGCACATACGGCACGATGCAATAGGTGCAGAAATTATTGCAGCCTGTCATGATGGGCACCCAGGCGTGATACTGAGTCTCGCGATGCCACGGCATGCTCATGGCATCCGTATCCTCATGCTCATTGGTGCGGATATGACGCTTACCATCAAGGAACGCCTCGGCAATGAGCTCGGCCACATGTGCAATGGAATGCGTGCCAAAGATGACATTGACGTTATCGACATTGGTGAGCAGGCCCTCGCCATCGCGCTGCGCGATGCAACCGCCAACGGCAACCACACGCTTGCCCGAAGGCGAAGGCGGCAGGCTTTTGCAGGAATTGCACTGACCGTACAGGCGAGTATCGGCGGCCTCGCGCACGCAGCACGTCATGAAGACAACGATATCGGCATGCGCGGGATCGAGCGCCATGAGGCAGCCATACGAATCAAGCAGACCGCTCACGCGCTCAGAGTCGTGCTGATTCATCTGGCAGCCAAAGGTGCGGATAAAGTAGGTTTTACCGGTAAGAATATCGCGTACGGAACGCTGGTCCATGTGCATAAGTCCTAACGATGGGGAGCGAAACGAGGCAAGCAGAAGCTATGCCACAGGCTTAACATCATCCATGACGACGTTATCCATAGCAGCTCGATTGATCTGGTGAACATAGATAGAAAGGCGGATGGCCGTGCGCGACTCCCCGTTAATGAGGATGTCGGAGAACACGGGCGCGCAGGAAATATCAAAACCAGTTGGAATCAAAAAACCGCGCGCGATAGCAACGGCCTTAATGGCCTGGTTGACGGCACCGGCACCGACACACTGGATGTTGACGGGTACACCATCCTTGACCATGCCGGCGATGGCGCCGGCAACGGACGCGGGCGATGATTTGCTTGATACCTTCAGGCAATCCATGAAGAAACTCCTGCATTTAAAAGTACGTTTTAACTGCAATAACTGTATCGTACCGAGTGGACTCGGTAAAGGCACTATTCCTCTTTGGCAAGATCAAAGGTCACGGTGATTCGATCACGCGAAACACGAATCTTTGGGTCGCCGCAAAGGTTGAGATAGTACCGGGCAGCAAGGTCATTAAAGTCGCGCTCCACAGCACGCGAAAACTGTGCCATGTCATCCTTGGCAATACGTAGCCCGCGACGATCCTTCGCGAGATCGACAGGAGCCGGCGCATGCGAGGACGAATCACGCTCGCGCAGCAGACGCGCGGTCACACCGCGAACGGGCTTAATCTGCCCTGCCAAAATGCGATGGGCCGTGCGCTCGGACATCTCAAGACCCAAACCCGAACAGATACGGATAAAGTCCTCGGCATCAGAAGCAAAGCCTAAACGATCGACAACCGGAAGCTCGCTCTCGTCATCAATGAACAGGAGACGAGACGTATCAAGCCGGCTTGACGCCTGAGCATAAAGGGTCGCGGCAATCTCAGACGGAGAACCAAGATAGACATCGCAACCACGCAACTCCTCGAGCGCAAACTCACAAGCAGCGCGAATAATATTATGCGGGCCGCGAGCACAGACATAACGTCCGTCCTCATCCTTGACGGCCTGGGGCCAGCTGGACTGATCGGCACGCTCACTGAGGCGGTTGGCCGCAACGCTCACCTTAAAGGCCGAGCCAAGGTCGACACCAGACGTGACCACACGGGCCTCGTCGGTGTTCTGCTTGATCGAAAACAATGCCATGCCACGACCGTGAACGCCCCAACGGTCCATCTTCATGCTCTCGAGCTTGGAGGTAACGCGGGCATCGAAGATTCGCTCTTGCATATCCTGCGGAACACCCGAACCGTTATCCAGAAAGACAAGCGTGCGGACGCCATCTTCCTTGGTCGTAGCGAGATAGACTTTGTCGGCGCCGGCATCGCGAGCATTACGGAGCATTTCGATGACGATATCCTCGACATGCTGAATGTCGTGCTTTGCCTGGCGCCGCTCGGCTTCCGAAACGCGGAGGCGGACATACCCCTCGCCAAGGTTCTCCTCGACGCGAAGGTTGCCCTCCCCCGACATCGACGCGATAAATGAGATGAGCTCGTTCGCGTCGCTCATGTTATTTAGCGATATCGACAGCGCGGCTCTCGCGAATCACGACGACGCGCACCTGACCGGGATACTCCATCTCTTCCTCGATCTGATGGGCGATATCGTGAGCCAGGACCGTGGACTGGGCATCGGAGATCTTGTCCGGCTGAACCATGACGTGGACCTCGCGACCAGCCTGCATGGCATAGGTACGCTCGACGCCTTCATGGGAGTTGGCAATCTCCTCGAGCTTCTCAAGACGCTTGATGTAGTTCTCGGCAGACTCGCGACGGGCACCGGGGCGAGAGGCAGAGACAGCATCGGCGGCCTGCACCAGGACATCGAGCACCGTGTTGGGGTCGACATCGGCATGGTGAGCCTCAATAGCGTGGACGATAACGGGCTTCTCGCCATAACGGCGGGCAAGCTCGGCGCCGATGACGGCATGCGGGCCCTCGACGTCGTGGTCGATTGCCTTGCCCAGGTCGTGCAGCAGGCCGGCGCGCTTGGCGGTCACAACGTCCAGGCCAAGCTCGGAAGCCATCACGCCGCACAGATCAGAGACCTCGAGGGAATGCTGAAGCACGTTCTGACCAAACGAGGTACGGTAGCGCAGGGCACCAAGGGTCTTGACGATCTCGGGGTGCAGATCGTGGATGCCGGTATCGAAGGCAGCCTGCTCGCCAGCCTCGCGCACGCGCTGCTGAACCAGGTCGGCGGCCTTGTGATACATCTCCTCGATACGGGCAGGGTGAATGCGGCCGTCGGCGATGAGGTTCTCGAGGGCGACACGGGCGGTCTCACGACGGACCGGGTCGAAGCTCGAAAGAACGACGGTCTCGGGCGTGTCGTCGATCACGAGGTTGACGCCGGAAACCTGCTCGAAGGTCCGGATGTTGCGACCCTCGCGACCGATGATACGGCCCTTGAGGTCATCAGAGGGAATGTGCACGGAGGTAACGGTGACCTCGGCAGTGTGATCGGCAGCGCAGCGCTGAATCGCCAGAGACAGAATCTCCTGGGCGGTCTTGTGGCACTCGGCGCGAACCTGCTGCTCGGACTCGCGAATGATCGTGGCGGCCTCGTGGGTGACCTCGCCGCGAACCTTATCAAGGAGCTCCTTGTGCGCGTCCTCGCGGGTAAGGTCGGCGATACGCTCGAGCTCGGAGGTCTGCTTTGCGCAGAGCTCCTCAAGCTCGCGGGAGCGCTTCTCGACCTGACCGGCCTGGCTGGACAGCTGATGCTCGCGCTTGTCGAGAGCGTCGTTGCGGCGATCGAGGGATTCCTCGCGCTGCATCACGCGGTTCTCGAGCGTACGAATCTCGTTCTTACGCTGCTTGTCCTCGGCCTCAGCGGCCTGCTTGTTCTTGATGATCTCCTCTTTAGCCTCGAGCAGAGCCTCTTTTTTGAGGGTCTCGGCCTGACGCTTAGCATCACCGATCAGGGACTCAGCCTGTGCGTGTGCCGACTGGATTTTTTCGTCGGCCTCGTGAAGACTACCCTGCTTGGCGGTGCGCATGTAGGCAATGGCGGCGATGGCACCCAAAACGATGCCAACGAGCGCTGCGATGATAGGCATGCTCACTCCTTTTTATGGATTCGTTACACAACAAAGCGAACCGTCCTTACGAACGGCTCGCGACATTTGAGTAATATGGGCGCAGCTTATGCGGGTCGGATACAGATAAACATATAAACAAACTCATCACAGATGAGCACATATCACAAAGCAAATGACGATGTTTATCGTACGTTGAACCACAACAACTGTCAAATAAATGCCCCCAACACGGCGGCTAAAACACGGTGAGCGGCAGGGCCACAAAACGCATACGCCTAAACCGCACATTCCTCGCGTTCGGCATCGAGACGTGCCTTAACGGCATCGGCGGCGATATGATACGAGAAGCCCTTGCCCATCAAAAACCGAACCAGTTTTTCGAATCCGCGCGTCTCTGGAACACGCCGCTTGGCGAGCAGGGCGGACGCACGCGCCAAATCGTCTTCGACGGCAAAATAATCCTCGGGATAACCGGGAATGTCATCGAGCACGACATGACGGCGCTTGAGCTCGGTCTCGATTTTGCGCTGTCCCCAACCGCGCCGCTTGCGCTCCTCGATAAAGTACGAGCAAAAGCGGTTCTCGTCTAAAAAGCGATACTCGGTGGCGCGCTCGACGGCGAAATCGATCGCGGTCTGGTGAAAGCCGTAGCGAGCCAGCTTGTCACGGACCTCGCCCGTCGCATGGTCGCGGCGCGATAACATCTCGGTCACCATGGTAAGTGCACATTTACGCTCGACGAGCTGCACCGCCTCACGAAAGTTGTCCCAATCACAGGGAAGATCGGGGCGGTTTTTGACATACAGGCGCGCGACCCGCACGGGAATCCAAATGGACCGCTCAAAACCGCCCTCAAGCT
This sequence comes from uncultured Collinsella sp., assembly GCA_900549745.1. Taxonomy (GTDB): domain Bacteria; phylum Actinomycetota; class Coriobacteriia; order Coriobacteriales; family Coriobacteriaceae; genus Collinsella. The sequence goes on from URPJ01000008.1 coordinate 21,355, forward strand.
CACAATCGATATGTGCGCAAGGCTTTTTGGACGCATACCCGCTCGAGAACGAGGAGGCCGCCTTCTTATCGGGAAAGACGACCGTGGCCTCGGTCACCGTATACGACATGAGCGTAACCGCTACTCGTCGTCATCATCGAGCATGGCGGAACCATCGATGGCATAAAGCTCGTCAAACTCCTCAGGCGCAGGCTGATCGGTCAGCTCGACCTCGGATGGAGCATCGTCGTCAAACTCAAGCCCGCAGGCAAGGCGGACCTTATGCTCAATCTCGTCGGCGCAATCAGGGTGTTCGCGCAGGAACGCCTTGGCGGCCTCGCGACCGTTGCCGAGCTTGTCCTCGCCATAGGCAAACCAGGAGCCCATCTTCTTGCAGATGCCGCACTCGACAGCCATGTCCAGAATCGAGCCCTCCTTAGAGATACCCGTACCGTACATGATGTCGAACTCAGCAGAACGGAACGGAGCTGCCACCTTGTTCTTAACGACCTTGGCGCGCACGCGGTTACCAATAACCTCGTCCTTAAGCTTAATGCTGTCGATGCGGCGAATGTCGATACGTACCGAAGAGAAGAACTTAAGGGCGCGGCCGCCCGTCGTGGTCTCGGGGTTGCCGAACATGACACCGATCTTCTCACGCAGCTGGTTAATGAAGATGCACGTCGTGTTGGACTTGGACAGCGAACCGGCGAGTTTGCGGAGCGCCTGGCTCATCAGGCGAGCCTGAAGACCGACCGTAGTGTCGCCGATCTCTCCCTCGATCTCGGCACGCGGGGTCAGCGCGGCGACGGAGTCGACGACGATGGCATCGATGGCGCCGGAACGCACGAGCATGTCAACAATCTCGAGCGCCTGCTCACCCGTATCGGGCTGGGAAATCAGTACCTCGTCGATATCCACGCCAATGCGCGCGGCATACGTGGGATCGAGCGCGTGCTCGGCATCGATAAATGCCACAACGCCGCCCATAGCCTGGGCCTCGGCCAGGATCTCGAGCGAAAGCGTCGTCTTACCGGAGGACTCAGGACCGTAAATCTCGACGATGCGGCCGCGCGGCACACCGCCGATACCCAGAGCGGCATCGAGGGCCAGAGCGCCCGTGGGAATGGCCTCGACCTCGAGCTCGGGACCACCGTCGCCGTACCTCATGATGGAGCCTTGACCGAACTTCTTCTCGATCTCGGCCTTGGTGGTGGCGATCATCTCTTCGCGCTCTTTACCCGTCGTGGGTGCATGAACGGTACGTACGGGACCTGAATTCTTGGCCATGAATAGCCCTCCTCTTAACAACCTGCATCGATAATAAACGAACGGCTGTTCGTGGTCAACCGTTCAGGCCAATCATATGCAGGCAGTCTTTCCAAAACCCAACCAAACGCCGACCAAATACTGACCAAATGCTTGACCACATAGGGCCAAATATAGGCAAGGAAGGCGAAAATAAACCTATGACCAGCAAAAACGCTGAATTTGTCAGAGGTCCCTATCTCCACAATTAAGGGGCCCTAAGGCCCCTTAAAACACGTCTATTCCATAGAGTTGAGCACAAGGGCAATGCGTCCCAATGCCTCCGCGACCGCATGGGCACGAACACACGAACGGTCGTCCTCATAGTGGCAGCGCACAGAGTCCACGACCGGCACTTCCCCATCAGCCGCGCGATACGCCCAGCCAATATAGAAAGTGCCAGCCGGATCGTCCTCAGTGCCGCCGCCGGGGCCGGCATAACCCGTTGCGCTCACTGCAATATCGCTCTGATACAGCTCCAGCGAACCCGCCGCCATCTCGCGCGCGGTCTGATGCGACACCGCGGTATAGCGGTCGAGCGTCTCCTGCTCAACACCCAAAACGCGATGCTTAATCTCATCGCAGTAGGTCACCGCACCGCCACGCAGCACCGCCGAGGCGCCCGGGATATCGGCAATCGTCGAGGCGATCATACCTGCTGTCAGCGACTCAGCCGTCGAAACCGTCACGCCCCGAGCGCTCGCGCGCTCGACAATATCGCGCGCCAGTTCCTCGTTATGTGCGGAAATCTGCTCAAAAGAGTCCGTCATACCCACCAGGACCTAGACCGAAAAGACGATCTTGCGGCAGTTCCAGAAGTACTGGGCGCCCGAGATAACGGTCAGGACAACGGCAACGGCGTACAGGAAGCGCGACACCGAGTAGATGCCGAGCGTCAGCGCCAGCGGGCCAAGGTGCAAGCCGGCCATCGCAAAGACGCACAGGTAACCGCAGATGGAGACCATCGTGGTCGCCGTCTTGTACTTGCCAAGCTTATCGGCGGCAACGACCACGCCGGCGGCACTCGCAACCATGCGCAGGGCGCTTACCAACAGCTCGCGGAACAAGATGATGAACACGGACCAAACCGACACGGTGCCAAAGTCCAAGAACAGCAGCAGGGCCGAAAACACGAGCAGCTTATCGGCGATGGGGTCCAAGAATTTACCGAAGTCGGTGATCTCGTTGCGCGAACGCGCCAGATAACCGTCGACCTTATCGGTGCACGACAGGATCACATACAGAATGAAGGCAGCGGCGGCGAGCGGGCCGTCGAAGGTGCTCCAATCCGTACCGGCAACACTCGTGTGAGAAAGCGCCGACACGATCATGAACACCGGGATAAAGACGATGCGAACGCACGTCACGATGTTGGCGGGCGTCCAAACACTCGTCAGTTCCTTATTGCTCTCATTTGCCACGATGCTCTCCTACTCCACAACATGGCCGATAAGCTCATAGCAGAAGCTATCGGTAAACTCGACCGTCAGAATATCGCCCACGGACGCCTCGCTGGCGTCCAAGTGAACCGCGCCATCGGAATCGGGCGCCTGGAACCAGGCATGGCCGATCAGCTCGGCGCCATCCTCGGTCTCTTCGATACCGTCGACGATCACCTGGGCGCGCTCGCCCACATGTGCGGCGGTGGCGGCAAAACCGAGCGACTCAGCCAGGTCCATGGCCTCCTGGGCGCGCTCGAGCTTAACCTCCTCATCGACCTGACCCTCCATCTTGGCGGCCAGGCTGCCTTCCTCACGCGAGTAGGCAAAGACACTCGTGTAGTCAAAGCCGACGGTGTCCATAAAGTCGATAAGGTCGCGGAACTCGTCGTCGGTCTCGGTCGGGAAGCCGACCATGGCCGTGGAACGGATCACGATGCCGGGGATGCGCTCGCGAAGGTCGCGGAACAGATCCTCGAGCTCCTGGCGCGAACCGGAGCGACGCATGGCCTTGAGGATGCGCGCGTCGCAGTGCTGCACGGGGATATCGATATAGGGCAGCACCTCGGGCGTATCGCGAATCGTCTCGATGAGTTCGTCAGTCATGCCCTCGGGCTGCAGGTAGAGCACGCGGACCCAGACGTTGTGCGGGCGCACGGTCTCGGCGACGGCACGCAGCAGCTGCGCCAGATTGCGCGGCGAGCCCTCGGCGACGTCCTCGTCGGCAAAGTCGTTACCCCAAATACCCGTGTCCTGGCCGATCAGCACGATCTCGCGCACACCGCCGGCAACCAGGTCGCGCACCTCGGAGATAATGCTCTCGGCATTACGCGAGTGATAGCGACCGCGGATGTAGGGGATCATGCAGAAGCTGCAGAAACGGTTGCAGCCATCGGAAATCTTGACGTAGGCAACGGCACCCTCGACGGTACGCTTGACCTGCGGAATATAGGCTGCGATCTCACGCTCGACACCCAACACGCCATCGATGACCGCCACGATGCCGTCCTCCTCGTCGGCCTTCACAAAGGCAGCGACCTCGGGCAGCTCGTCAGGCAGGTCGTCGCCATAGCGCGACGGCACGCAGCCGCACATGACGATGGGGCAAGAACGAACGCCGTCCTGAACCTCGTTGGCGAGCTCGAGCGTGGTCTCGATGCTCTCGGACGTTGCGGAGGCGAGGAACGAGCATGTATTGACGATGGCGATATCGGCATCCTGCGGGTCGAATGCTTCCTCGTAGCCTGCGGCGGTCAAAAGAGAACGCATGCGGTCGGTGTCAACCTCGTTTTTTGCGCAACCGAGGGTGATGTAGAGCACGGAGCCCAACGGTGTATCCATGTTGGAGAGCGGTCCTTTCGAATGAATTAACGGTAGTTGGTAAACAGAAGCGGCTGGCCGTAGTCCTGGTCGCGCAGGAACTGGATCACGGACTGCAACGCGTCCTTCGAAGCAGAGGAAACACGCAGTTTGTCGGCCTCGATGGTCACCTTGACCTTGAGCTTTTGGTCCTTGATGTCCTTGTTGATCTTCTTGGCGGTCGCTTGGTCGATACCCTCGACGATATGGCCGAGCACGCGCACGGTGCCGCCCGATGCCGCCTGCGGAGCATCCCACGAGACGGCCTTGAGGTCGATGCCGCGCTTGATGAGCTTGGAGCTCAGCACGTCGACAATCTGCTTGGAGACAAAGTCGGCCGGGGCGTTGATCGTAAAGAGCTTGTCGCCCTTCGAAAGCTCGATCGTGGCGCCGGAATCCTTAAGGTCATAGCGCTGGGAAATCTCGCGCGTGGTCTGCTGAAAGGCGTTATCGACCTCTTGCATGTTGACCTCGGACACGACGTCGAAGCTGGAATCTTTAGCCATGATGTTTCCTTTCGCGTACGAGCGGCCTAGTAGCTATCGTACGAATTGTCGGTAGAATCGGTGGGTGTCTGACCGTCAGTTGCGGTATCGGCGCCATCCGTGGACTGGGCATCGGTACCGTCGGTGGTATCGGTACCATCGGTGGTGTCGGTACCATCAGAACTATCACCATTCTCGGAATCAGACGTCTCCTTCTTGGGAACGGTGATCGTCACACGCGCCACGCCCGAGGTCTTGGTATCGTAACGAACCTTTTCACCGTTCTTGGTAACGGTGACATCGGAAGGCTTGGACGTGGTGATCTCGATCGAAGACTCGGGCGTGTACTCCTGCTCAAAGGGGCCAGTCGCCTGGGCGCCATAGACCGACTTGCCGTCAACCTTGACCTCAATCCACGCGGTCTTTCCCTTGGCAACGGAGACTTTGACCTTCGTGACCTCGTTCTCTTCCTTCTTGGCCGTCGTCTTGGTAGCGTCCGAATCAGTCGACTCATCCGTCGCCTCATCGGTGTCATCGTCCTCGTCGACCGTTTCGGTCTTCTTAGAAGACTTCTTGGTCGTCATCTTGGTAGCAGTGGGCGTCTCGGGCGTGTTCTCGGGCGCCGAAGATGCGCAGCCACGCAGAAGCACCACGATGAGCACAATCAACAGCAGCACAACGGCACCGATGCCGGCGTAGACGATACGCGGATCGAGCCCGTTGTTTTGAGGAGTACGTGATCCGCCGCGTCCACGACCGGAACTGCTGCGGCCGCCTCCCTGAGGCATACGACCGCGATTGCTATCGGAACGGCCGCGATAGCCGCCCTGGCCCTGAAGGCTGCGCTGACCCGAGCGGGGCGCAAGCTCACCGCGGCCTTGATAGCCACGCTGGCCCGAACGCGAAGCCGAAGAGCGCTGGCCATACGGCTGTGATTGAGAGCGAAGACGCGGCGTCACCTGCGTGGCATCGGCATCCGCATAGCCACCGCGAGAGCGTCCGGTGGAGACACCAAGGTAACCGCGATCGGAATAGCCGCCGTCGCCGTAGCCGGCACGAGGGTCACGCGCCACGCCGCGAGCAGCGGGAAGTGCACGGTCCTCGGGCATCGGCGTACTGCGGAACCGGTCACGCTGTGAGCGAATCTCCTCGCCCGAACCCGTCTCGGTAATATAACCGGCCTGCTGAGGACGCTGTCCATAGCGGGTCGAACGACCGCCCTGAACCATCAGAAAGCGCCCGTTATCGACCGAGGAACGCGAATTAACGTAGCCGGCGGCGTCCTGAAAACGACCGCCCTGCTGCGACGTCTCGCGTTCGTATGCCATCAGGTCGTCAAAGTAGGCATTGACGACCTCGCGCGGATTGAGGCCCAAAAAGCGAGCATAGCTCGAAATCATGCCCTGCGCATAGCCGCGCGGCGGCATCGAGGCAAAGTTACCGGTTTCGAAAAACTCGATGATCTGCGGCCTGATTTTGATGGTGTTGGCGACCTGCTGAATGGAAAGACCCATTCGGCGACGCTGCTCGAGCAGCATGTCACCAAAGCGTGGCGCCATCAGAATCCTCCAAACTCACGATCTTCACGTGCCATCTCGGCGTCGACAGATTCCAGCGCGGCAAGACCCTCCTCGTCCAGCAGGACCTCGCGCGGCTTTGAACCGTCGGGCGGACCGACGACACCCTTTTCTTCCAGCATGTCCATAATACGCCCGGCACGCGCATAGCCAACCTTCAGACGACGTTGCAGGCCAGATGTGGAGCCAAGCTGCGATTCCACCACAATATGGGCGGCTTCCCAGATGAGCGGGTCATCGTCTTGCGGCTCGGCGACTCCGGTGCGGACTATACCGCCACCACCCGCCATGGACATCGAGGCAGGAGCCACGGCCGACAGAATCTCCTCGTGGTAGTCGGGCTCGCTTTGCGACTTGACGAACTCGACAATCTCGTTGATTTCGTCATCCGAGACAAAGCAGCCCTGGATACGGCGGGGCTTGCCCCAGTCGACCTTGGAGAACAGCATGTCGCCCAAACCGGTGAGCTTTTCGGCACCCATCTGGTCGATGATGACGCGCGAGTCGATGCCCGTGGCGACGTTAAAGGCGATGCGGTTGGTGATATTGGCCTTGATGAGGCCCGTCACCACGTTGGAGCTGGGGCGCTGCGTGGCCACGATAAGATGAATACCGGCGGCACGGCCCAGCTGTGCAATACGCACGATCGAGGCCTCGACATCCTTACCGGCGACCATCATCAGGTCCGAGAGCTCGTCAATGATGATGACCAGGTAGGGCATCTTTTGCGGCGGGTTGTCGTAATGCTCAAACTCGCCGGCAGCCTGCTTTTCGTTGTAGGTCGAGATCTTACGCACGTTAAGACGCTCGAAGACCTTCAGGCGACGCTCCATCTCGGACACGGCCCATTGCAGAGCGCTCGCGGCCTGCTTGGGCTCGGTCACTACAGGCACGTAAAGATGCGGCAGACCGTTATAGCCCGCAAGCTCGACGCGCTTGGGGTCGACCATGATCAGGCGAACATCCTCGGGAAGGGCGCGCATGAGCAGGGTCGTAATGATGGAATTGATCATCACCGACTTACCAGAACCGGTCGTACCGGCAATAAGCAGGTGGGGCATCTTGGCGAGGTCGGCGACAACCGGCGTGCCCTCGGCATCGCGGCCGATGGCCAGCTCGAGCGGGCCGCCCTTCACATAGGGCAGCACGTCGCCCAAATTGACGTTTTGGCGCTTGCGATTGGGAATCTCGATGCCCACGAGCGAGGTGCCGGGGATTGGGGCAAAGATGCGCACCGACTGAGCAGCGAGCGAAAGCGCGATATCGTCCTCGAGGCTCGAAATCTTGCTCACGCGCTCGCCCTCGCCAGGTTGCAGCTTAAAGGTCGTCACCGTGGGGCCGGCGATCCAGCCGACCACGCGGGCACTGCGGCCAAACTCAAGCAACGTGGACTGAAGCGACTCGGCAGTCTGCTCAAGTTCCTTGTCAGAAGACGCGGAGGATGCCGACTGCGGGTTGGCATGCAGGATTTCGAGCGGCGGAAGCTTGAGGCCGTCCTCTTCTTCGCCCTCGTTATCTGCGGTGCCGCCATCCGCTCCCCCATCGCTAGCCGCAGCCGATTCGACAGCACTCGAGGCAGGCACATCGGCAACCTTGGAATGCTTCAAGAAGTCGGGAATCTGAGGTGCTGCCGAAACAGGATTCACGGCAAACGGCGGCTCGGACTCGTCGATCTTATCGGGGTCGTCTTCCATCAAAAGCTGACCGGTTACCTGGTCGCGCTTTGCATGGCGACGCGGCAGCAAAGTTGTCTTTGCGGTCTCAATCGGAGCCTCGTCGTCCTCGTCATCGCCCTCGGTGAGCTCAATCTCGCTATCGGACCAAGACGGGTCAGGCTCACTCGTATTCAACTTGGGTGTGGCCTTGCCCTTCTTGACATGACGGCGCGGCATCAGCGTCGTCTTAGCGCGCTCGGCCTCCACGGCATCGGATACGTCGACAAACGGATCCTCGTCCTCGTCGTCATCGTCCAAAACCGGGTCTACATCGTTACCCATGACCGTGGTCACGGCAGCATCAGAGCCCTTTTGACGAAGAATGCTCAGGTGCGGACGGGCAACGCCGGGCACCGACAGGGCTTCGTCGTCACCCCACGGGCTGGCGTTGACATCGGCACGACGGCGCTCGGCAAAATCGGCCGCGCGGTCGCGAGCAGAGCGCAAAACGCCGCCAACCGAAAAGCCGATGATGACCAAGCCCACGACGACAAGGCCCAACAGGACCACCATCGCGATAGGCTTACCCAGGGCATTCTGCAGCGCACTCGCAATAAACGCACCGATGTAGCCACCCGAGGCGGACAGATTTTGCGGCGTGAACATAAGGTCACACGAGTCGCTCGTACCCGGCACCACCAGCGAAAGAATGGAGACAACGGCGATAAAGACCACGGCTCCGCCCGCGACCGAGCGAATGTTGAGCGGCGAGTCCTCGCCTAAAAAGAGCGTGGCGGCAAACAGCAAAATGACGATCGGCAGCACGTAGGCGCCCAGACCAAAGCCCAGGTGGTAGAAACCGGCAACCGCAGCCGTAACGGGTGCAGTCGCCGGCGAAATCACGGCAATGAAGGACGCAATCGCCAAAACGGCGATGACCACGCCGGCGATATCGCGGTTGGCCGAGGGCTCCACCAAGGGCTCAAAATCGTCGAAGTCCGCCTCGTGGCCCTTATTGGCACGCAGATGGGAACCGGCACCCTTAGCAGATGCCGGTTGGTTATTGGCCTTATTACCTTTGGCGTTTTGTGCAGATCCGCGCGCCAAACTAAACCTCCATGACGACCGGGATGATCATCGGACGGGTGCGCGTACGGCTCCAGATAAAGTTAGAAAGCGAATCACGCACGGCCTTACGAATAGCATCGGAACCGCTGCTCGTAAAGCTGAACTTGCCCTTCTCGATCGTCTTCATGATGGACGCGGAGGCATCCTCGGAGAACTGGTCGTCGATGGCAAACGAGACGCCGCGGCCCGAGAACTCGATGGCCTCGATTTTCTTATGCTTAAGCGAGACGATGGCAACAGCGGTAACCATACCGTCGTTGGCGAGCTTCTGACGATCGCGCAGGACGATGGGGTCGGTATCGCCGATACGCAGGCCGTCGACGTAGACGACGCCGGACTCGACGGGCGTACCGCGTTTGACGATACCGCCGCGCATCTCGAGCGTGTCGCCGTTATCGAGGATAAAGATATGATCGTCCTTGATGCCCATCTTGCGAGCCAGCTGGGCATGGGCGCGCAGATGCACGGCTTCACCGTGAACCGGCATAAAGTACGTGGGCTTGGCCATGGCCATCAGGAGCTTGAGCTCCTCCTGGCTACCGTGGCCCGAGACGTGGACAAGAGCGCGGTTCTTATCCCACACGTCGCAACCGAGCTTGGCCAGGCTGTTGACGACCTGCTGGACGGCCTTCTCGTTACCGGGGACCGGCGTTGCCGAGAGGATGACGGTATCGCCCTCGTGGATGGAGAGCGTCTTGTGTTCGCCGTTGGCCATGCGCGAAAGGGCCGACAGGGGCTCGCCCTGCGAACCGGTGCACATGACGACGATCTTGTCGTCAGGCAGGTTGTCGATATCGAAGGCATCGATGATATCGGCGTCATCGATGTTGAGGTAACCGAGCTCGCGCGCCACGCGGGTGTTGGTGAGCATGGAACGACCGGTCACGACGACCTTGCGGCCACACTTGCGGGCGGCGTCGCAGATCTGCTGCAGACGATGGATGTGGCTCGAGAACGACGCGACGAACACGCGGCCCGGAGCATTCTTGATGGCATGCAGCAGATTGGGGCCAACCTCGGCCTCGGACTTGGTAAAACCGGGGACCGTGGCGTTGGTGGAGTCGGACAGCAGCAGGTCGATGCCCTGCTTGGCAAAGCGGCTGATAGCGGCATAGTCGGGCGTGACACCGTCGATGGGCGTCTGGTCGAGCTTAAAGTCGCCGGTGTGCATAACGGTGCCCTGGTTGGTGCGGATGAACACGCCCAGAGCGCCCGGGATTGAGTGCGTCATCGAGAAGAAGTCGAGCGAAATGCCACCCAGATTGACGTGGCTACCGCCCTTGACCTCACGGAACTTGGGTGCACGAATACGAAACTCGGAGAGCTTACCCTCGATAAAGCCAAGCGTCAGCTTGCTCGAGAAGATGGGCACCTTGTTGTTGAGGTCCTGCAGCAGATACGGTAGCGAACCGGTGTGGTCCTCGTGGCCGTGAGTGACGACGATGCCGCGGAGCTTTTCCTCGTTCTCCAGAACATAGGTGTAATCCGGGAGTACCAGATCGATACCAGGCTGGGAGTCATCCGGGAACATGAGACCGGCGTCGACGAGCACCATGTCGTCGCCGCACTCGAAGACCGTCATGTTCTTGCCGATGCCGTCAAGGCCACCGAGCGGAATGATCTTCAAGGGAGATGATTTTTTAGCTGCCATAGGTTAGTGTGGTTTCCTTTCTTCGAAACGGGTCTGGAACAACCGGCGGGGCGCTTCTGGCAAACCGACCGCCGGGAACGTACAAACATGCATCATAGAGTCGATGCAATAACTAAAATATGATACCCATTTGCACGAGCACAGACCACCCATGCATCAAAGCCTCATCTGGACCTGTATATCCCGCCGGTTTCCCGTGGGGCGGGCACTGATGAAGTTTCCTGCTCTACAGTCCTGCTCACGACGGAGGCCACATTAAGTGGCCTCCTGTTCGTGCGGAACTCGCGATAAACTTCATCAGTGCCCGCCCCACGGGAAACCTGCCAATAAGGGATAGGTTTGTTTTAGTAGGTTTTATCTGCGGGAATGCCGAGGCTATGATCCAATTGCCTCGTTGTAGGCATTCAGCTGGCCTTGCCAGAGCTTGCGATCGTTGTCGGTAATCTCTCGAATGATATGAGCTGGATTGCCGCCGATGATGACGTGGCTTGGAACGTCTTTAACAACAACTGAACCTGAGGCTATGACCGCATCGTCTCCGATTGATACGCCCGGATTGATAATCACGCCGCCGCCCATCCAGACGTTGTCGCCGACGGTGACGGGCTTGGCATATTCAAGATCAAGGCTACGCACGTCTGCATCGATAGGATGACCTGCGGTGAAAATGCTCACATGGGGCCCCAAAAACACGTTATCGCCAAAGGTCACATAGTTTTCGTCCAGAATCGTCAGCCCGGTATTCGCATAGAAATGCTTACCGAACGAAACCCTATCGCCATGATCAAAATAGACCGGCGCCGTTAAAACCATATCGTCTGGAGCGACACGAAAGCACTTCTTAAGCTCCTCAAGAGCGCTCGAATCAGCCCAATACTCCGACTCATTAAATCGCTTTTGCGCCGCATGGACCTTACTAAACGAGTGGTCACCGACCCTATAAGGACTATAAAGCTCCCCGGCAATCATACGGTCCCATTCAATTAGATTGGTCATGCCCGCCCCCATCAGCTAAATGTCAAACGTGTGAGACAGTATAGCAACTAAGGCAGAAACCCCAGCAAGCGCCCAACAATGCAACCGAGCCCTTTTGCTCATCACGGCGGGGGCCGTGGGTAAAGTTTATCGCGAGTTCCGCACGAACAGGAGGCCACTTAATGTGGCCTCCGTCGTGAGCAGGACTGTAGAGCAGGAAACTTTACCCACGGCCCCCGCCGTGATGAGCAAAAGGGCGACCCCATTATGGAGTCGCCCTTGTTGAGCTGCTTATGTGCTGCTGTTACTCGGCGTCGTGGTGACGGCGGGGCTTGCGGCCTCCGTTGTCGCCGGGACGGCGCGGACGGTCGCTGCGCTCAGAGCGCTCGCGACGCGGACGCTCACGGCGCTGGAAGTGCTCGCCGTCGCCCTCGGAGGCACCCTCGGCACGAGCCGGGGCCTCGGGCTTATCCAGACGATCGAGCGAGATCTTGCCGCGATCGTCAACCTCGATGACGACGACCTTGACCTCGTCGCCCACGTTGAGGACGTCCTCGACCTTCTCCACGCGGCCCTTGGCGACGCGGGAGATGTGCAGCAGGCCGTCCTTGCCGGGCAGCAGGTTCACGAAGGCGCCGAATGGCTGGATGGAGACCACGCGACCGGTGTACTCCTCGCCCGGCTCGGGAACCTTGATGATGAGCTTGATGCGCTCGACGGCCTGGTCGACGGACTCGCCGGTGCCGCCGACAAAGACGGTGCCGTCCTCCTGGATGTCGACCGAAGCGCCAGTCTCGTCCTGGATGCCGCGGATGACCTTACCGCCAGAACCGATGACGTCGCGGATCTTATCGGTCGGAACCTGGATGGAAACGATGCGCGGAGCGGTGCTACGCGTGGTGTGGCGCGGCTCGGGGATCACATCGAGCATCTTCTGCAGGATGAAGGCGCGACCCTCCTTGGCCTGCTGCAGGGCGCGGGCCAGGATGTCGAAGGTAAGACCGGTGGCCTTGTTGTCCATCTGCAGGGCGGTGATGCCCTCGGTGGTGCCGGTGACCTTAAAGTCCATGTCGCCCAGGAAGTCCTCAAGACCCTGGATGTCGGACAGGACCACGGTCTTGCCCTCTTCCTGGATCAGACCCATGGCGATACCGGACACCGGGCGCTTAATGGGCACGCCGCCGTCCATAAGGGCGAGCGTGGAGCCGCAGGTCGAAGCCATTGAAGAGGAGCCGTTGGACTCCATGACCTCGGAGACGACGCGGATGGCATAGGGGAACTCGTTCTCGTCGGGGAGCACCGGAAGCAGGGCGCGCTCGGCAAGGTTGCCATGGCCGATCTCGCGGCGCTTGGGGCTGCCCATGCGGCCGGTCTCGCCGGTGCAGAACGGCGGGAAGTTGTAGTGGTGCATGTAGCGCTTGCCCTCGGTAGGCTCGATGGTATCCAGACGCTGGCCCTCGTTGAGCATGCCGAGCGAAAGAACCGAGAGCACCTGGGTCTGGCCGCGCTGGAACAGGCCGGAGCCGTGAACGAGCGGCAGGTAGTTGTCCTTCACCATGATGGGGCGGATCTCATCGGCGGCACGGCCATCGACGCGCTCGCCGGTCTCGACGACCATGGTGCGCATGGCCTTCTTCTCGAGCTTCTTGAGCGCCACGGGAATCTCGCGCTCCCAAGCGGCCTGCTCCTCCTCGGTGAACTCGGCTCGGATGGACTCCTTCAGAGCCTCGACCTTGCCGATACGGGAGAGCTTGTCGGCGTCGCGAAGGGCGGCTGCCATCTCGTCGTAGTGGGCGAAGATGCGCTCCTGGACCTCCTCGACGGGCTGGTCGAGCGGGTACTCCTTCTTGACGATGGGGCCGTTGACTTGCTCCCACTCGGCGACGAACTCGTCCTGAGCCTGGCAGAAGGCAGCAAGGGCCTCCTGGCCAAACTTCATGGCGGCGAGCATGTCGTCCTCGGAGATCTCCTCGGCGCCGGCCTCGACCATCGAGATGAAGTCGGCAGAGCCGCCCAGCTCCAGGTCCAGATCGGAGTTCTCGCGCTCCTCGTAGGTGGGGTTGACGATAAACTCGCCGGTCTCCACGTTACGGCCGATGCGCACGCAGGCAAGCGGGCCCTCGAAGGGCACGCCGCCGAGCGTCATGGCCAGAGAGGCACCCATGACGTTGATGACGTCGAAGGGGTTGACCTGGTCGGCAACGAGCGAGGTGGCGACGATGTGCACCTCGTTGCGGAAGCCGTCCGGGAAGCTCGGGCGAATCGGACGGTCGATCATGCGCGCGGTGAGCGTGGCCTTCTCACTGGGACGGCCCTCACGCTTGAGGTAACCACCCGGGATGCGGCCGGCGGCGTACATCTTCTCGTTGAAGTCGACGGTCAGCGGGAAGAAGTCGTAGTTCTTGCGCTCCTTGGAGACGACCACGGTGTCGAGCATCGTGGTGTCGCCCTGCTTGACCAGGCAGGCGCCGGTGGCCTGCTTGGCAAGCTCGCCCGACTCAAAGGTGTAGGTCTTGCCGTACAGCTCAAAGGTCTTGGATACGAGTGTCATTGTTCTCCTTTACCCCACAGGCCCCTTGCCTGCGGGCTTCTCATGTGACGCGGGCCCCCTGCCCCCGCCACGCTTCAGAGCGTGATTGTTCACGCCCTTACACAAAAAGAGCGCCCCGCTGCGCAGGACGCTCTTAGCATGTACAAATCCTTACTGGATGTTGTCGCGGATGCCCAGAGCCTTGATGAGCTCACGGTACTCGACGATGTCGTTCTTCTTGATGTAGGAGAGAAGACGACGACGACGGCCGACGAGCATGAGCAGGCCACGACGGGTGTGGAAGTCCTTCTGGTGGGACTTCATGTGCTCGGTCAGCTCCTTGATGCGCTCGGACAGGATGGCGACCTGAACCTTGGGGTTGCCGGTGTCGACCGGGGTGTTACCGAACTGGGCAGTCAGCTCAGCCTTGCGCTCTTTGGAAACAGTCATTGTTTCACCTTTCGTTTAACGTCGCCCACGGGCAACTCGATTCGCCTCGGACTGGGAAGCCGCCGGTGGAGCGAGCAACCAAGGTCGAGGTACCAACAGGCCGATATGTTACCACAAGCAGCCCGCGCCTGCGCATCATCACCGACCCAACATGAATTCCATCGCACGGAGGCGCTGGTCGGTATGCGTCGCCGCCCACACATGCGAAAGCCCGAGTAAGAACGCCGCCGTATGCGGGTCGATTTTCTCGGCCATAAGCGCATCGAAGGTCATCGACATGAGGGCGCGCAGCCACGCGACCTCACCGGTCGACACCAGCTCGGCACCCGGAACGCTCGACGCGCACGACCCGCACATGAGACCGCCCGCCTGGGGCGAAAAATACGACAGCATGGGGTCTCCGCACAGCACGCAGGCCGAAAAATCGGGTCGATAGCCAACGTGCGACAGCAGCTTAAAGACATATGCCGCCACAAGTAGGTCCATATGAGCCGTGTCGAGCCCGCTGCCCACCAGGGCAAGAGCTCGCTGCGTTATGGCAAAGGTAAACGGGTCCTCGGCGTCCTCGAACGAGCACACGCGCGCGACCTCGGCGATCGCGCTTGCGGCGCAGGTCGTCTCGTAATCGGGCGCAGCGCCGAGCGGCGCCTCCATAAGCTCGGCCTGGGAAACCACGTCGAGTGACCGTCCATGTGCAAGCAGCATATCGACCGTACAGAACAGCTCGCAGCGCGCAGCCAGGCGTCCGCCGGGTTTGCGGGCGCCCTTTGCCACGGCACGAACCTGCCGACCCCGCTCGTCAAGCATCGTCAGGATCAGGTCCGTCTCTTTGAGCTTCGTCTTGTCGAGGACGAGCACCTTCGTGCGATATGTCCGGGAGCCTGCCATGCGCGCCGCGAGTCCTTACTCCTCGGCGTTGTAGCCAAAGCGGCGAATCTGGGCCTCGTCGTCACGCCAGCCGGCCTTGACCTTCACGTCCAGCTCCAAAAAGACCTGCGTGCCAAAAATGCGCTCAAGATCGCGACGGGCGTCGATACCGATATGCTTGATCATCTCGCCGCCCTTGCCGATGATGATGCCCTTTTGGCCCTCGCGCTCGACGTAAATGGTGGCGTGCACGCGAAGCACCTTCTTGGTCTGCTCGAGCGCATCGCAGATCACGCCAACGGAGTGCGGGATCTCATCACGGGTGCGGCGCAAGACCTTCTCGCGCACAAACTCGGCAACGAGCGTCTCGTCGGAAGCGTCGGTACCCATGTCCTC
The DNA here is from genome assembly GCA_900549745.1 of uncultured Collinsella sp. GTDB lineage: Bacteria > Actinomycetota > Coriobacteriia > Coriobacteriales > Coriobacteriaceae > Collinsella. Next base: position 37,154 of record URPJ01000008.1, read on the forward strand.
GGGGAACCAACGCGGACCCTCAGGCAAAAAGTGCGCAACGGTCTCGATAAATGCATCGACGTTGAAGTTCTTGACCGACGACGTCACGATCTCGTCGTCATATTCCATGAGTTCGTGGGCTGCCTTAAGCTGCTCCATGACCTGTGTGGGGTCGGCCTCATCGGCCTTGGTGAGCACCAGGACCTTCTTGGAACGAGCGTTCTTGACGCGCTCGGCAACCCAGGCGTCTCCCCTGCCGATCGGTTTGGTGGCATCAATCAAAAACGCGACAACATCGACATCGTTCAGCTCGAACAGCGCGCTCTTGTTGAGCTCGGATCCCAAGCCGTCCTTGGGCTTATGAATACCGGGGGTATCGACAAAGACCAGCTGGTAGCCGGGGCGGTTGACGACGGCGCGCATGCGGCGGCGGGTCGTCTGGGCCACCGGCGAGGTGATGGCGACCTTTTTGCCATAGCAGGCATTAAGCAGCGTAGACTTGCCAGCGTTGGGACGACCGACCAGGGCCACAAAGCCGCTGCGGAAACCGGGCTCCACGTCACCAAAGCCCGCGAGGTTGTCGTCCTCGTCGCACAGGGCGTCGAGTTCCTCGTCGCTCATACCCTCAAACGGGTCGAACTCCTCGACATCCTCGAGCTCCTCGGTATCCACCGCGTCCAGGGACTCGTCGTCCAAAATCTCATCGGTAGGCTGCATATTGTCGGACATGGGAATCCCTTTCTAAATAAAGTCGAGCGCGTGGGCAAATACCAGTACGCCCACAATCGCGGCGGTGATGGAAAGAACGTATACAGAGGCGGCGGCGATGTCCTTCGCACGCTTTGCCAGCGGATGGAGCTCCTGGGTCGCCAGGTCGACGATGGCCTCCATAGCGGTGTTGCACAGCTCGCCATGAATCACCAGGCCGCAGCAGATGATGACCGTAGCCCACTCGGCAATATCGAGCCCCACGATACAGCCGGCAATGACGGTGCACACGCCTGCCACGAGCATGACCTTAATGTTGCGCTCGGTCTTGACGGCGGTGACGAAGCCCTCCATGGCGTAGGAGAACGACTTTAAGAAGGACGGATGGTCCTTGTTCGATCCGGGAATCATAGACGGCTCCTAGTCGTGGGCGTGGTTGGTGATGGGGCCGACGTGGACCAGCTTGGGGTCCTCGCCGCGCTCGAGCGCCAGATCGCGCAGGATGGCGTCCTCGCGGGCCTCCATGACCTCGGCCTCGTCGTCCTCGATATGGTCATACCCCAGCAGGTGCAGCATGCCATGCACGAGCATCAGGCGGCACTCGTCGGCAGGGGCATTGCCAAAGCCGGGGGCCTGACGGGCAATGACTTGCGGGGCCAGGATGATATCGCCAAGCTCAAGCGTCTCGTCGGCGGGAATATCCTCGTCAAAGGCCGAGTCGCATTCAAACGAGAGGACATCGGTGGTGCGGTCGATACCGCGCCACTCGTGGTTGAGCTCGTGCATCTCGTCCTCGTCGACATACGAAAGGGAAATCTCGACTTCACGCTCAACGCCTTCGGCGGCAAGCACGACCTCGCAGATGTGTTCTACCTCCTGCGCGTCGAGCAGCGTATCGAGCTCGGCATCGTTGCTGATCAATACACTCAACGGGACTCCTTTCGGTCGCGCGGGCGCTGCTCGCGCACGTCATCATAAGCTTCATATGCCTCGACGATACGACCCACCAGGGCATGGCGCACCACGTCGGCGCGCTCCAGGTGCGCAAACGCCACATCGTCAACACGGCCCAAAATCTTCTCGACATCCGCCAAGCCACCACGACGGCCCACCAGGTCACGCTGGCTCAGGTCGCCGGTAATCACAAACTTGGAGTTAAAGCCCAGGCGCGTCAGAAACATCTTCATCTGCTCGGGCGTGGTATTTTGGGCCTCGTCGAGCACCACGAAGGCGTCGCTCAGCGTGCGGCCGCGCATGTAGGCAAGCGGGGCGATCTCGATCACGCCGCGCTCCATGAGCTCATCGGTGCGCTCGCGATCCATCATGCAAAATAGGGCGTCGTAGAGCGGGCGCATGTACGGATCGATCTTTTCCTCGAGGGTGCCGGGCAAAAAGCCCAGGTTCTCCCCCGCCTCGACAACCGGACGCGTCAAGATCAGACGGCCCACCTCGTGACGCTTGAGTGCGGCAACAGCGAGCGCCATGGCCAGATAGGTCTTACCGGTACCGGCAGGACCCAAGCCAAACGTGATGGTATTTGAGCGGATGGCATCCACATAGCGCTTTTGACCGAGCGTCTTGGGGCGAATGACGCGACCGCGATACGAAAGCAGCACGTCATCGCGAAGCGACGTAGCCTCGTGCTCACCGTCGCGCAAGACGGCCAGGCAGCGAGAGACATCGTCGGCAGAAAGCGTGCGCCCGGAAGCAGCCTCACGAAAGGCATGTTCGAAAAAACGCGCGACCAGTTCGACCTCGTCCGGGTCACCGCTCACGGCGATGCTGTCGCCACGGGCGACCACGTGGGCGCGAACTGAGCTCTCCAGCGCACGAAGGACGCCGTCGCCGGCACCCAAAACGCGCGAGGGGTCAATACCCTCGGGAACGGTAAGTCTAATCTTCGAGGCTTCCATGAACCTCCCTGCGTGCATGGACCAAGCCGGAATCATCGACTCCGATGATAGCAACATCGAGCAGGCACGGGGCTGTAAGTCCACAGGTATCGTCAAGACGGGCATGATGGAACGAGCCGAGCGTCAGGTTGTCACCATACTCGAGCACGGCACGCTCGACCGTGCCCACGCGACGACGAGCGTCGGCAATAGCGAGCTCCTGTGCGGCGGCCCGCATACGGCGGCTGCGCTCGGCCATAACCTCGGGTGGCACCTGGTCGGGCATGTCGGCAGCAAGGGTACCGGGACGCTTGCTGTAGCGGAACACGTGCATACGCGAGAAACCCACACGGCGGCACAGCGCCAGCGACTCCTCGAACTCCTCGTCCGTCTCACCAGGAAAACCGACGATAACGTCGCACGAAAGGGACGCCTGGGGCAAGTTGGCGCGAATCATACGCACCGTGTCCTCAAAGGCCTCGGCGCTATAGGGACGGCCCATGCGATGCAGGGTCGCCGTGCAGCCGGACTGCACGGGCAGGTGCAAAAACGGGGCGATACGCTGCGGGTAGCGCGCCATAACCTTAAGCAGGCGCTCGGAGATATCCATGGGCTCGACCGAGGAAATGCGCACATGCGGAATAGACGTGCGCTCCATGATGGCCACGAGCAGCTCATCGATTTCGACGTGCTCGTCGGTCGCGCTCTTGCCATCGTAGGCACCCAGGTTCACACCGGTCAGCACCACCTCGGGCACGCCGGCCTCCTGGGCCTCGCGAACTTGCTCGAGCACGGACTCGACGGGCACGGAGCGCTCGGGGCCGCGCGCCTTCCACACAATGCAATAGGTGCAGCGATGGTTGCAGCCATCCTGAATCTTCACGCCCAGGCGAGAGCGACCGAGCGCATCGACCACCTCGCCATCGCTGCAGGCGGGAACGCTATCGGACTCAACACCCAGCACCTCGCAAACACGTTCGGCGACATCGATCTTGGACGGCTCGGCAATCACGCGATCCGAAAGCTCCGACAGCTCCTCGGGATGCAAATTGACCACGCATCCGGTCACGACCACATAGGGCTCGTTTGGATGGGCCAGCGCATGACGGACGGCCTTACGGGTCTTAGCCTCGGCCTCGCCCGTAACGGCACAAGTGTTAATGACGATCAGATCGGCATCCTGGGGCTCCACAATAGCAAAGCCCAAGCGCATAAGATCGGCAGTGATACGGTCAGACTCAACCCGGTTGACACGGCAGCCGAGGTTGACGACGGAAATATGGGGTGCGAGCACGCGGGCTCCTTAATCGAGGATATCGTCGAGGGCACTCTTGATACGGTCGGTCACCGACTTCTTACCAGAAGCGACGTCATCGCCCATCTCATCGGCAAAAGCACGGAGCAGCTCGCGCTGCTTATTGGAAAGATTGGTGGGAACGACCACGCGCAGTTGCACGATCAGGCGGCCACGCGAACCGCCACCGCCAATGCGCGGCATGCCGTAATTATTGACGCTCACGGTGTCGCCGTACTGGGCGCCGGCGGGAACCGTCACCTTAACGACCTCGTCGGGCATAATGCCCTCGACCTCAATCTCGCAGCCGAGCGCAGCCTGCGCAATCGAGATATCGCTCACCAGGTACAGGTCATCACCGTTGCGCTTAAAGCGCTCATGGTCGGCGACGCGCACGTTGACAATCAGGTCGCCCGAAGGCTCGCCGCGAAGGCCGGCCTCGCCAAAGCCGCTCACACGAAGCTGGCGACCGGTCGAAACGCCGGCGGGAATATCGATGTCGATCTTTTCGTGCGAAGGCGTGCGGCCTTGACCGTCGCAGGTCTCGCAGGGATGATCGATAACCGTGCCCTCGCCATGGCAGTCGGGGCAAGGCGAGGAAGACTGAACCTGGCCCAAAAACGATCGCTGAACCGTCGTGACGTAGCCCGTACCGTGGCAGCGGCCGCACTGCTTTTCCTGTGCGCCCTCTGCCCTACCGGTGCCATTGCAGTCCTCGCAAGGAGCAAGGCGGTCATAGCTGATTGTCTTTTTGCAGCCGAGCGCCGCCTCCTCGAGCGTCACCGAAAGCGAGATGGCCATATCACGTCCGCGACGACGCTCACGACGGCTGCGGGCGCCACCGCCGGCACCGCCGCCAAAGAACGACGAGAACAAGTCGTCCATGCCCATGCCACCAAAGATATCGTTGATATCGACGTAGCCGGAGCCACCGGGGCCGTCGGCAGTGCCGTAACGGTCGTAGTTAGCACGCTTCTGCTCATCGGAAAGAACGGAATATGCCTCGTTGAGCTCTTTGAACTTAGCCTCGGCCTCGGGGTCGTCCGAAACGTCCGGGTGTACGGTACGGGCCTTCTTTAGAAACGCGCGCTTAATCGTCCGCGCGTCGGCATCCTTGTCGACGCCAAGCACCTCGTAGTAATCCCTATTTTCCGACACGACCGAATCCTTCCGACTTTCATTATTGTCACAGTGCGTCCTATACCCAAGCTGGGCCGGCCGCAAACAGAGGGTTTGATGTTATTGCATTTGGTACGGCGAAAGCATGGCCCGTTGCGAACAGCTCGCGAACCAAACCGACACGAGCGCGAACATGAAGCCGTTGGCAAAACCGTTGGCAAACTGCATCGCGCCGCGCTTCCACCACAGCAGGCTGCGATGAAGCACGCCGTCCGAAAGCACCATGAACAGGCCCATGGCAAACGGAATAAAGCACATCATGGCAAAGGCCGAGAACACGCCCGAGATGGCCGAGAGTACCAAAAACGGCGCCACGATGCCCATCAGGTAAAAACCGGTACGAGCTTTGCCTTCCAAGCGCTCGGCCTCAACATGGGCGCGACCGACCAGATCGCCGCCCGCGGCACCGTTGGTGCCAGCATGACCCATGCCGCCAATGCGGACCTCGTCGCCATCGTGCGTGCCGGCGGGAAACTCAATCGTCTGCTCGGAGGTTACGCGAGTACGACCGCTGCCGCCGCAATCAGGGCAGGGGTCGGCCACGACCTTACCGGAACCGCCGCACTCGGGGCAGACCGACTGGAACGTACCCGCACCAAACAGGAAGGACAGGTCGACGTCGATGTGGCCGCGGCCACCGCAGCTCGGGCAGGTATGGGCATGCTCAGATGAAACGGAGCCCGAACCGCCGCAGTTGTTACAGGTATCGAAGCGCGTGTAGCGGACGGTCTTGCGGGCACCGCCCTTGGCCTCCTTGGCGTCGAGTTTGATATCAACGACCACGTTGGCGCCGTTCTCGGGATTGTAGGCAGCCTGCCCGCGACGCGGCTGGCCCCAGGCGCCACCAAAGGGAAAACCGCCCTCAAAGGGATTGCCATAGCCCGCGCTGCCGGCGTAGCCGCCGCCATAGGGCGAAGCCGTAGGAGCGCCGGCGAAGGGGTTGCCCGAACGCATGGCGTCGTAGCGCGAACGCTTCTGCTCGTCCGAAAGCACGGCGTAGGCCTCGGAAACCTCTTTAAACTTTTCCTCGGCATCCGGCTCTTTGTTGACGTCCGGATGGAGCTTGCGGGCCTTTTGCTGGAAGGCCTTTTGAATATCACGCGAGGTGGCGTCCTTGGAGACACCCAAAATCTCGTAGTAATCTTTTTCGTTCATCGTCGCCATGCGCGGCAACCTCCTGCTCACAGCAGCGTATATATTCCGGTAATTCTACCCGAGCAGCCTAAGCTAGATCCCAAAACAGCTCGAACAGAACATTTCCATCGAGCCAGCCCAGGTGGGTCGGCGCCAGACGAGCTCGAACATGACCCGCGACGACATCTGCCGAAGTGAAGGGTCCCTCATGGACCCCGAGCGTCTCAGGCACCCAAGTGGCAAGACCCAATTCGAGTGCGCGATCGCAGGCAGCTGCCAGCTCATCGGCCGGGATGACACGAGCCGCGCGAACCAACAGGTCGGACGCGACACCGCGCGTCATGCGACAGGCGAGCATCAGGTCTTCGGCCGCAGCCTCACGCTGCGACAGATGTTCGGCCTCGAACGCCGTCGCGTCATCGTCGCGTTGCACCAGACGCACGCGGTGCGCATCGCCTCGAGAAGACACGCCGGGGAACAAACCTGCAAGACGGTCGAAATCCTCGGCGTCGAGCATGCCCGCGGCAGAACGACCCAGGCCCAGGTAGCCCCGTCCGGTCCAGTAGGCAATGTTATGGGCGCACTCATGGCCGTCGAGCGCATAGCTCGCCACCTCATAGGGGTGATAACCGGCCGCACCCAGGAGCTCGCGTGCCATATCCATGCAGGCGGCCTGAAAATCCTCGTCGGGCTCGAGCGACTCGTCGCGACACGCCATGAGGTAGAGCGGCGTGGCCTCCTCGAGCGTGAGCGGGTACACCGACACATGATGCGGCGCCGCCACCAGCACGCCATCGAGCGTGCGCTTCCAACTCGCTGCGGTCTGCCCGGGAAGTCCGCACATAAGGTCGCACGACACGTCAAGCCCAGCGGTCTTGACTGTCGCGATGGCGGCGAGCGCCCGATCGGCATCGTGAATACGGCCGATAGCGGTAAGTTCGGTGTTATCGAGCGTTTGCACGCCCAGAGAGACGCGTGTGACACCAACCTTGGCAAGTGCAGCGGCAAGCTCGGCGGTCAGCGACTCAGGATTGGCCTCACAGGTAAACTCAACAGGCCTGCACCACGCAGAGATACGCCGGGCAAGTTCTACCAGACGCTCCCCCGCCAGCGACGGCGTGCCGCCGCCAACATAGACGGTGCGAATCTGTGCAAGCGCGCCTGCGTCGCCAAAGGCATCGAGACGCGCATACAACTGCTCAAAATAGGTATCGAGCGCAACGCTCATGTTGCACGGAGCAAAACTGCGTGAGTCAAAGTCACAGTACCGGCATTTTTGGGCGCAAAACGGCACATGCACGTACAGCGCGGTAACGGCCACCGTTAGGCCTCCAGCGGATGAGCGGGCACCGACTCGCCGGCGGCAAGTGCGGCCTCGCAGGCCACCACATCGTGCTCGATATCATCGACCAGTGCCATGAACTCCTCGTATGTGGAGCAACGCACCACCTGAGCGCGCCAGGCGGCAGCATGGGGCATGCCCTTTAGATACCAGCTTGCGTACGTGCGGGCACGCGACATGAGCGGCAACAGCTCGTGCGTGAGCGTCAGATGCTCGCGCAGGGCATCCAGGCGCTCGCATGAGGAGCGAGACGGCACTGGCGTGGCGTCCAGTGCAAGGGCGCGGGCATCGCCGAACACCCAGGGGTTGCCATAGATACCGCGCGCGATAAACACCGCGCTGGCACCCGAGTTGCGCAGATGCTCCGCGGCATCCTCGGCCGAGAAAACATCGCCCGAACCGATCACAGGAATCTCGACGGCATCTGCGACCTCATCGACGACCGACCAATCGGCCTGACCCGTATAGAGCTGCGTGGCACAGCGACCATGCACGGCGACTGCGGCAGCCCCTGCACCCTCAAGCATCTGGGCAAATGTCGCGGCATTGCGATCCTCGGCATAAAAGCCCTTGCGAATCTTGACGGTCACGGGCACGTGCGCCGCACCCACCGCCGCCTCGACGATCTGCTCTGCCAGCTCGGGCGCACGCATAAGCGCCGAGCCCTCGCCCTTGGTGACGACCTTGCGAGCCGGGCAGGCCATGTTGATATCGATCAGCGACAGGCGATCGCCCACACGCTCCTCGACGGCAGCGACAGCGCTCGCAAACTGATCGGGCTTGGAGCCAAAGAGCTGCACGCAGATCTGCTGCTCCTCATCGGCCGGCAGTACCAGGCGCCACGTCTTATTGCTGGCATAGGCAAGGCCCGCCACGCTCACCATCTCGCTATAGGCAAGATGGGCACCGCGACGGCGGCACATAATGCGATAGGCGGGATCGGTTACGCCCGCCATGGGAGCCATAAGGAACGGCTGCTCGGCATAGGCACCAAGCAACCGCTTGCTGTATTCAGAAAGCGCCATGGACTTACTCGTCTACCTTGAGGATCGCCATAAAGGCCTCCTGCGGGACCTCGACCGAACCGATGGCTTTCATGCGCTTCTTGCCCTCTTTCTGCTTCTCGAGCAGCTTGCGCTTACGCGAGATATCGCCACCATAGCACTTGGCCAAAACATCCTTGCGGCGTGCCTTGACGGTGGAGCGGGCGATGATCTTGTTGCCGATGGCGCCCTGAATAGGCACCTCGAACAGCTGACGCGGAATGATTTCCTTGAGCTTGTCGCACAGGCCACGGGCCAGGCCATAGGCCTTATCCTTGTGCACGATAAACGAAAGCGCGTCCACCTCGTCGCCCGAAAGCAGGATATCGAGCTTGACGAGCTCGGAGGGACGATACTCGTTAAACTCATAGTCGAGCGAGGCATAGCCCTTGGTGCGGCTCTTGAGCTGGTCAAAGAAGTCCAGGATGAGCTCCGCGAGCGGCATGTCGAAGCGCATCTCGACCGATTTGCTCGTGAGATGGATCATGTCGGTTGTAATGCCGCGGTGCTCGATAGCGAGCTGCATGACGGCGCCCGTATACTCGGGCGGGCAGATAATCTTGGCCTTGAGGTAAGGCTCCTCGATGCGCTCGATGCGCGTAGCCTCGGGCAGATCCTGCGGGCTGCGGACATCAATCATCTCACCGTCGGTCTTATAGACGTGATAGTCCACCGAAGGGCTCGTGGCAATGAGGTCCAGATTGAACTCGCGCTCCAGACGCTCCTTAACGACCTCCATATGTAGCAGGCCCAAGAAGCCCACGCGGAAACCAAAGCCGAGCGCCACCGAGGTCTCGGGCTCCCACACCAACGACGGGTCGTTGACGTGCAGTTTATCGAGAGCGTCGCGCAAGTTCTCGTAATCCTTGTTGTCGATCGGGAACAGGCCCGTGTAGACCATGGGCTTGGCCTCGCGGTAGCCCGGAAGCGGCTCGGGGCAGGGATTCGACGCCCAGGTAAGGGTGTCGCCCACGCGAACAGCCTCGGGGTCCTTCAGGCCCGTGACCACGTAGCCCACCTCGCCGACCGTCAGCGCATCGACCGGAGTCTCGGCGGGACGCTTGACGCCCACGCCGTCGACCAAAAAGTCACCTTCTGCCTGCATCATACGAAGGGTATCGCCCTTCTTGATGGAGCCGTCAAACACGCGGACCGTGGCAACGACGCCTCGGTACTCATCAAAATACGAGTCCAGGATGAGCGCCTTGAGCGGCGCGTTCACATCGCCTTTGGGCGGCGAGATCAAGAAGACGATAGACTCCAGCAAATCGTGAATGCCCTCGCCGGTCTTGCCCGATACGCATACGGCATCGTCGGCAGGAATGGCCAGGTCATCCTCAATCTCGGTCTTGACCTCGTCGGGGTGTGCAGAGGGAAGGTCAATCTTGTTGATGGCGGGCACGATATCCAGGTTGGCGTTCATGGCGAGCGTCGCGTTGGAGACGGTCTGCGCCTCGACACCCTGCGTGGCGTCGACGACGAGCACCGCGCCCTCGCAGGCTGCCAGCGAACGCGAGACCTCATAGGTAAAGTCCACGTGGCCCGGTGTATCGATCAGGTTGAACTGATACGTCTCGCCATCGTCGGCGTCGTAGGAGACGCGAACGGCGTTGGACTTGATCGTGATGCCGCGCTCGCGCTCGATATCCATGGTGTCGAGCAGCTGCGACTCCATGTCGCGCTCGTCGACGGTATGGGTGAGCTCGAGGATACGGTCACTGATCGTGGACTTGCCATGGTCGATGTGCGCAACGATCGAGAAGTTGCGGATGTGGGAAATGTCAATTGAAGTATTCATGCGGACTATCTTACCCGAGCGGTACAAAAAATGGAGCCTGTTCCATAAAACAGGCTCCATTTATGCGCGTAATCTGTGTGGTGTGAAATTTACAACTTAGGCGTTGATGCTGTTCACGAGCTTGGCAAGACCGGACTTACGGTTGGAAGCCTGGTTCTTGTGGATAACATGCTTGGCGGCAGCCATGTCGAGACGCTTGGTGACGGTCTTGAGGGCAGCCTGGGCCTTCTCGGCGTCGCCCTCGGCGACGGCGGACTGAACGTGCTTGGTCAGCGTCTTGAGCTCGGACTTGACAGCCTTGTTACGCATGCGAGCTGCCTCATTGGTGCGGATACGCTTCTTCTGAGACTTGATGTTTGCCACTTCTGGAGTTCCTTTCGAGTTCCTTGCAAAAAATGTATGACACCTCTGAGACACGGTGAGGTCATGCAAGCGCCTACTATAGCACGCTCCCCCTCAAAGGGATAGAACGAATTTGTCAAATAGGCAGGTATCATCACGATTTTCTCAAGATGTTCGTAATCCAGAGCAAAAGCACGGTCTCCGAATCGGCAGAACCCTTCAGTGCGAGCTCCACATCGACCGCGCCCTCGAGCGCAGCGACAAGCTCCCCCATCGAAAAGCGGCGTGCCCAGGTCAGGTGATTTTTGACCTGCCAAGACTGGAGCTTGAGCGTCGCGGCAAGCTCGCGGCCCTGCCCACGAGAGTCGAGCGCCTTGGCGACGATCAACTCGCGGATGCGACCGCATAGCAGCGTGTAGGTCCACACATAGCTCTTGGCGGGCAGCAGCCCAAAGAGCTCAAGCGAGCGGCGCATATCGCGGGCCGACACTGCGTTGAGAAAGTCCCAGGGCTGAACTTCGGCCGTGCGCACGATCCAGCGCTCCACATCGGCAAGCTCAATTTGCGGCGCCTCGACCATCTGGGCAAGCTTGGCCAAGTCGTTATCGAGCATGCGGGTGTTCTCGCCCGAGCGCGAGACGAGCTCCTCGGCAGCAGCTGTCGAGATGGACTTACCGCGCTGCGTCGCCATCTGCTGAACGCGGCGCGGCAGTTCCCAGCGCTTGGTACCCGAACAATCGACGATAGCCTTCTTGTCGATCTTGGCGATTGCCTTATACAGGCGCGTATTCTTGGCAAGTGAGTCGGCAATAATGAGACAGACCGTCGTGGGGCTGGGACTTGCGAGGTACTCGACAAGCGGTTCCGAGACCGCCTTGGCAAGCTTGGAGCAGCCGTCGAGGATCACCAGGCGAAACTCGCTGCCCATGGGAAAGGTATTGAGCGAGCCGATGATCGACTCAATATCGGGATCTTTCGTCATGTCACGTTCATCGAGGTTGAACTCAACCATACCCGACTTTTCCAAGCGAGCTTTCATACGCGAGACGGCGTGGTCGCGCTTGACCCCATCGGTACCGACGATCAGATATGCCGGCAGCAGACCGGTTTCGGACATTGCGCTCCCCTCCCGCAGGATCTCGTGTTCGTACCGTGCCATTCTAGCCCACGGGTTGGTCCCGCGCCAACGGCAGCATCACGGTCGCTGACATCGCATGGCAAAACCGGTTGCGGTCGGCGAGACGGTAATGTCTCCTTGTTCGATAGTGCATGCGAACGCGCCGCCCGCATCGCGAACGGCATCGATACAGGCATCGGATGGATGGCCGTAGCGGTTGCCCTCGCCCGCACTCGCGATAGAGAGCTCGGGCTTAAGCGTTTCCAGCAGCTCTGTGTCGACGGAAACTTTTGAGCCGTGATGTCCCAGCTTAAGCACATCGATATCGCCCACCTCCTGTACAAACTCGCGCTCCTGATCGAGTTCGGCATCACCAGTGAGGAGCATACGCAGGCTCTTGCCTTCCCGAGCATAGGAGAGCAGCAAGACAAGCGAGTCCTCATTGCCCTCGCCATCCACTGTGTCAAACGGCCACATCACACGAGCCCGAAATGCGCCGATATCGACCGTGTCTCCGCGGGCCACCTGCCGATACGTTACGCCGGGGCGATTTAGGACCTCAGAAGGCGCGCCGTCCAGCGCATCCGCTGCAACCGCAATGGATCCAACCGAAAACTGATCGAGCACATCGGGAAGACCACCCCAGTGATCCTCATCCCAATGCGTCACAAAGACGGCATCGATATGGTGCACGTTATTGCGAACCAACGCCGCCACCACGCGCTCGTCGAGCCCGCAGTCGACGAGCGCTACTGCGCCGCCCTGGCGAATAAGAATCGCATCGGCCTGGCCCACATCGAGCACCGTCACCGAAGGCGGAGCGAATCGATCCCAGTAGACGTACGGAATCGCAGCCAAGAGCACCAGGCATGCAAGCCCCACCGCCATAGGACGTGCACGGGGACGCGGCCACCAGACAAGCAGAACCGCCAGCAAACACGGCACTAGGTAAATCCACATGCTATCGGGCGGCACGCTCACGGATGCACCCGGCACGGCGGCAAACAGCTGCTCAAAGAACAGCGCGCAACGGGCGGCAATCATGGGCACAACGAGCGCCCAAGTCCGCAACGGCGCCAGGAGCGAAAAGGGAACCAGCACGATCGACACGGCGAGCAGTGCGCTCACCACCGGACCGAGGACCGCATTTGCCAGCGGAGCAATGAGCGAGAACGTACCGAAGGCAGGAATGGTAATGGGAAGTGTCGCCAGTTGCGAGCACAGCGTGACGGAAAGCATGCTGGCAACGCCCGACGGAACACTCAGCTCACCCAAAGCGTAGGTCGCATAGGGGCAAAAGCACAGAATGGCTAAGACGCTGGCACATGAAAGCTGAAAGCCCATCTCGAACAGAACCGTCGGCCGCAGCAACACAAAGATGGACATGGTAACGAAGAGTGCCGATGCGCCGTGCCGGCGCCGCCCCGCGCCGTTTACGACAAGCGTCGCGAACACCATGCAGCACGCGCGCACGGCAGAGGGAGACGCGCCCGTAAAAGCAGCGTAGCCCACAAGCGTTATCGCCAATATCGCCCGTTGAAGACCGCGTGAGCACCGAGTCTTTTGCAATACACCCTCGATTACAAACCCCACGATTGCCAAATGGCTGCCCGAGACGGCGATAAGATGCGCCGTTCCCGTCACCGAAAACCAGTCGCCCGCCGGCTGGGCGCGCAGCTCGGCCGAACGACCGCAGACGACACCGGCTATGAGTGCACGCGCCGGGTCGGTCGCAGGCGCGATGGACGCAAGCAGCCCATTTCGCAGCCGAAGCAGCGGCCCCGGAGAGTCTTCATCGACCGACAAAATCCGAACGACTTTAACCTTGCGCACCTCGCCTCGGAGCACGCGCGATCGTCCATACGCATCGTTCTCAAAACGTGAAACGCGACCGATAACACGCACGTGCGCCCCGACCTTGAGCTCGAGGTCGCACGATAGGCGAACCATTGCCAAGTTTTTACCGTCCGTGCGTGCCTCGCAGGTATAGGAATTCACGTCGTCGTTTATGGATGGGTCACTCTGCACGACAAACTCAAGGCTGCTTGCCGCTCGACCGTCGAGCGCCTTCGAGGCGCTTAGCACGCCCACAGCCCACCACGCCGAGACGACCGCTCCCGCCACGAGACCGACGGACGCGGCATACAGCCACCGCTTCCAAGGGGCAAGCCGCGCACAAGATTGAGCCAGCACAACGAATACCGCCGCCGTAACGGGAATGGCCCATAGCGGCCCGACCGCCGAAGCCCGCTCCCACAGCAGCGCATCGGCGGCCACGTTGAGCACCAAGGCGCAGCTCATGCACATGCCGGCACACAGAGCCATCGTCCACGGCATCAAAGGCCGTGGCGGCATCACGTGCTCGCGCTCGGTCGCACTCATACGCAGATGCAATCTTTGATTTTGGCAAGCTTCTTCTCGCCGATTCCCGACACACGCATCAGGTCGTCGACCGAGGCAAAAGCGCCGTTTTTGGTCCGTTCGTCGATAATCGACTGGGCCATAGAGGGACCGATGCCCGAAAGCGTCTGCAGCTCTGCCGCGCTTGCCGTATTGATGTTTACTAGGCCTGTGGCGCCACTCACGCCCGATGATGCGGAAGCCCCACCATCAACACCGACTTCCGCAATGGACGCCTGCTGCTCCTCTACCGTTGGAACGTGAATTTTTTGTCCATCGGTGACCTTAGATGCCCGATTAAGCCCCGTAACGTCTGCTTCGGGCGCCAGCCCGCCGGCAGCATCAATCGCCTGAGCCACCCGCGCCCCGTCTTTGAGGCGATATACACCGGGTGACACCACGGCCCCATCAACATCGACATAGACCTCTGCCGCGGCAGACGCCTTCGGTGAAGAGCCTTCGGATGTCTTTACGCTCGAAGCATCGCCGGATCCCGGCTCCACTAACGTGCCCGAACCATCAGTGCGCTCAAACGACACATCGCCGGCACCGCCGCCAAGGTTCGCCATCGCCAGTCCACTCGCCATCGCAATGACGACCAGTATCGCCATCACCACTGCCTTATGACCGAGCAGTTTGCCCGCCCAGCGGTCCATCTTTTTGACTCGTTCGTGTTGTTCACGCTGCGCCATAGCAAAACCTCCCAACACCATCGTGTCAGGAAAGGAGCTCCACAACAGCCACGCCCCAAAACCGGTTTTTGCGGTCAAACCAAAAGCTGACCAAAACCTTGCGAAATAATGTCCATTTATTCAGGCACACGTCGACAAATGAACACTTAGTCGCAAAATGCCCAGATAGCAAAAGACCGACGATACAGGCGCATCGTCGGTCTATGCACAAATTTACTCGTGATCTTGGTAAATCTCACGCGGAGCAAGCTCCGAATGTTTGCGTTTTAAGGTCTTAGGGGCCTTATATGTGTTGCTCTCGAAGTCGATGTACTCGGTCTGCTTGAGCAGGCGCTCAATCATCTCCTCGTGATCGAACAACTCCCAAGCCTCATGCACGGCATCGAGTTTAGCGTGCGTCTCGGGACGGCGCGGCATAAACAGCGTGCAGCAGTCGGGAGCGGCCTCAGTCGAGATATCGAACGTACCGATCTCCTCGGCGCGCGCGATGATCTCCTGCTTGTCCGAACCGATGAGAGGACGGAACACGGGGATCTTCACGGCCTCGTTGACGGCCATGATGTTCTCAAGCGTTTGGGAAGCAACCTGTCCAAGCGATTCGCCCGTAACGATGGCCTTGGCACCCTCGATGTGTGCAATGCGCTCAGCAACCGAATACATAATGCGGCGATACATGATCACGCGCAGGTTGCTGGGACAGGTGACCGAAATCTCACGCTGGCAGTCGCCAAACGGCACCACGTACAGGCGGCCGATCTGGACACCCGGCTCAAGCGCACGGATGATGTCCTGCACCAAATACTCACTCGTATCGGGCGTCTGCGGACGACCGGAGAAATGTACCGGCACGCACACCGCGCCGCGGCGCGCGAGCATCCAGGTCGCCACCGGAGAATCGATACCCGAGGACAGCAGCGTCACGACCTTGCCGGCAGAACCCACCGGCAGACCGCCCACGCCGCGCTCGGAGCGCGCGTACACGTAAACGCTACCCTGGACCACCAGTACGTGCACCATTGCATCGGGGTCGTGCATTTGAACCTTTTTATCGGGAAAGGCCTCACACAGTACCTCGCCCACCTGACGATTGATATCGATCGAGGTGAGCTCAAAATCAGTATTGGAGCGCTTGGCGTGCACCTTAAACGAATCGAAGGAACCAAACTCGCGCAGCGCCTTCACGGCGGCGGCACAGTACTCCTGCGGGTCGCGGTTGGTGTGATACGCCAAAGACACACGGGCAACGCCGGGAACGGTGCGAATGACACGCGCCGCCTCGTCGGCCTGATGCTCGTTAAAGGTCACGAGGATATAACCGGAAATTCGAGACACGGCATTCACGGAAAAGGCGGCCAAGGCCGCCTTGATGTTATCCATGAGGATATGCTCAAAATGTGCGCGGTTCTTGCCCTTCAGTCCAACCTCGTGATAGTGGACCAGGCAGACGCGAGCTGCCATTTAGGCTTCAGCAACCTTGTGGCCGAGCGCCTTCTCGTAACGGGCCTCGTCGTAAGAGATGTCGCCGTCGACAATCTCGTCCATAGCCATCGAGATGGTATCGGCACCGGAAAGCCCGATGGTGATGTCATCGACATCCTGAACGGCAAGCACGCGGTTGTGCTGGCCACGCAGCATGCTATTGATGTCGCAGGCGCGCTTGGAGGCAAGCGAAGCGAGCAGGAAGCGGTTGTGATCGGTCTTCTCCAGAAGATCGTCAATGCAAGGCTTTACAACGGACACGGACCTCAGATCCTTTCATGCATATCGAGAACGCGAACGAGCTCATCGGTCGCGCGGTCGAGATCGTCATTCACCACGACGTCGTCGTAGCGGTCGGCAAGGGCAAGCTCATCGGCGGCGTTTGCCATACGCAGCTCAATCGTCTCGGGCGTCTCGGTACCGCGACCGACTAGACGCTCGCGGAGCACCTCAAGCGAAGGCGGCTTGATAAAGATCAGCACGGCCTCGGGGAAACGCTCCTTCACCTGCAGGGCGCCCTGGACATCGATCTCCAAAATCAGAGACGAGCCCGAGGCGAGCTTGGATGTGACCTCGCTCACCAACGTGCCGTAGCAGTTACCGTGGACCTCGGCCCACTCAACAAACTCACCGTTTGCCACGCGGCGGTCGAACTCCTCGCGCGTCAGAAAAAAGTAGTTGACGCCGTCGACCTCACCTTTGCGTGGTGCTCGCGTGGTAGCCGAAACCGTCAGACCCAGGTTCGAGCGGCGCTCGCGCACACGAGTGACGAGCGTACCCTTGCCTGCGCCTGACGGTCCAGAAATCACAAAGAGCTTGGAATCCTGAGCGCTCACTTATTTGGTCAGCTGCTCGAGGAGCTGCTCGCGCTGACGGACACCGAGGCCCTGGACGCGACGAGTAGCGGAGATACCGAGCTCCTCCATGATCTTGGCGGCCTTGGCCTTGCCATAACCGGGGAGAGACTCGATGAGGGTGGAAACCTTCATGCGGGAAGCGATGGGGTCATCGGAGTTGAGCACGGACTCGAGGGACTTCTCACCCTTCTTGATCTGCTCGCGAAGCTCAGCGCGGGCGTGACGTGCGGCAGCAGCCTTCTCAAGAGCCTGCTTGCGCTGCTCGTCGGTAAGCTGAGGGAGTGCCATTCGTACCTCCAAATAGTTGGGTTATATCTGATTCAATAATTGGCATTTTAGCACGTAGAACGTACAAAATGCCTAATCGCGGCTCCATAGGTTAGACGATACCCGCAAAAAGTGCAATATACTGCGCCCAAAGTTAAGCCCCTGACCTGCGATTCCACACAAAGGATGGGAAAGTTTACGCAGGCACAGGGGCTATTTTGTGCTAATGAGACCCAAAAGTGGTGACTTAGGGGAATCTTTTACGCGACGTTTTCGACCAGCTCGGCGACGATGGCGTCAAAGGCGGCAACCGGATCGTCGGCACCGGTGATGGGACGGCCCACCACAATGTGGCTTGCGCCACGCTCGATAGCCTGGGAAGGCGTCGCCACGCGGGACTGGTCACCAAGGGCGGCACCCACCGGACGCACACCCGGAGTCACGATCAGGGCATCAGGACCCAGCAGCTCACGCATGTCGTGAGCCTCCATCGGTGAGCACACGATGCCATCGATGCCGTTGGCCTGAGCAAGCTTTGCCAAGCGGGCGGCCTCCTCGGCCACGGGCGACTCGACGCCGATCTCGCTCAAGGCATCCTGATTCATGCTCGTGAGCACGGTGATGGCGACGAGTTTGGCGCGGTCCTCACGCGCCTCCTCGGCACCCTCGCGGCAGGCAGCGAGCATAGCACCCGAGCCCAGGCCGTGGACCGAAAGCAGGTCGGCACCGGCAAGCGAGGCCGAGCGGGCAGCGCCGCGCACCTGATGCGGAATGTCATGGAACTTAAGGTCGAGGAAGACCTTAAAGCCAAGGTCCTTAAAGGTCTTGACGATCTGGGGACCCTCAGCGTAATAGAGCGTCATGCCGACCTTGAGCCAGGCGGCATGGCCCGAAAGCTCGTGGGTGAGCTCGAGCGCGCGCTCACGGTCGCAGTCGAGGGCGACGATAACACGGTCGCGGGCATCATTCTCTAGCATTCGAAAGCACCCACCAGCTCGTTGATGTCCTTTACGCCCTGGGACTCGGCCCAGGCCTCGAGCTCATGCGCGATCTTAAGCGAAGCACACGGATCGACGAAGTTGGCCATGCCGACCGACACGCAGGTGGCGCCGGCCAGGATAAACTCAGCCGCATCCTCGCCAGTCATGACACCGCCGACACCGTTGATGGGGATATCGACGGCCTGGGCAACCTCCCAGACCATGCGCACGGCGATGTGGTGGCACAGCGGGCCCGAAAGGCCGCCCTTGGGCTTGGCCACGCGGGACTTGCGGGTATGGACGTCGATGGCCATGCCCTGGATGGAGTTGATGACCGAAAGGCCGTCGGCGCCGGCAGCCTCGAGGGCCTTGGCGATCTCGGCGACGTTGACCGGCGCCATCTTCACGAACAGCGGCTTATCGGTCACCTTGCGGCAGGCAGCCATAACGGAAGAGGCGCCCTCGGGCGTGGAGCCCATGGCGGCACCGCCGGCGGCGATATTAGGGCAGCTCACGTTGATCTCGTAGCCGGCAGCCCAGGGGCACAGCTCGACATACATCTCGAGTGCGCGGACAAACTCGTCAACGGAGTGACCGGCAACCTGACAGATGACCTGGCAGCCGTCCTTGGACAGCTGTTCGAGCCACGGACCGGACTCGCGGGCAAAGGCGGCCACGCCGGGGTTCTGAAGGCCCACGGAGTTGATCATACCGCCGGGAATCTCGGCCATGCGGGGCGCGGGATTGCCGGGCCAGGGCTCGGCAGCGCAACCCTTGGTGGTGATGGCGCCCAGCTGGGAAACATCAAAGAAGTTCTGGAACTGCCAACCGTAGCCAAAGGTACCGGCTGCGGTGTTAATGGGGTTCTGCATCTTGACGCCGCCGAAATCGACGGCCATGTTCACGGTACCCACTAGAAGACCACCACCTTGGAAGCATCGAACACGGGGCCGCACATACAAGCACCCTTCATACCGTCGACCGTCTCGACATTGCAGGTGTTGCAGGCGCCAAAGCCACAGCTCATCATGCGCTCGAGCGACACCTCGCAGTACACACCGGCCTCGGCGGCAGCGGCGGCGACCTTCTTCATCATGACGGCGGGGCCGCAGCTGGCGACGTAGTCGTAGCCGCCCTCTCCAAGCAGCTCGGCTGCCGGATCGGTGCAAAAACCGTGCGTGCCGAGCGAACCGTCGTCGGTGCACACGTTAACCGTGGCGCCCAGCGCACGGAACTCATCGACACCCACGGCCTTGGAAGCGGTGCCAAAGCCCAGGCACACGTCCACATCAACACCCTGCTCGGCAAGCATGCCGGCAAGACACAGCACAGGCGGAACGCCGATGCCACCGGCGACGAGCAGTGCCTTCCTGGTGCCCTCGGGTACCATCCAGCCACGGCCACCGGGGCCCAACAGGTTAGAGGTGGAGCCAGGGCCCATCTGGGACAAACGGCGGGTATCATCGCCCACGACGGCGTACCACAGCTCGACGGTGCCGGCCTCGGCGTCGGCGCGGTAGAAACTCAAGGGCACACGAAGCAGAGAAGACGCATCGCCGGGGACGGCGATGTTCACAAACTGACCGGGCTTGAGCGCGCTTGCAAGCTTGGGGGCCGAGATGACGAGCGAGAAGATGCCGTCGGCGATCTCCCGGTTCGAGACGACCTCGAAGTCGTGCATGCGTGCAGTGGAAGGTGTGGGCATAGACGCTCCAATCCCCCATGCGGTTGCATGGTCTAAACGAACAGAAAGCGCGGCACCGCAAGGGCGCCGCGCACAAAAGCGATAAGGCTATGCTAGCAGATGCAGCCGTCGGCGAGCGTCTGCTTGCCACCGACAAATACATCGGTGGCACGACCGGTGAGCGTGCGGCCGGCAAAACCGGAGTTCTCGGCGCGCGACTCGTAACCGTCCTCGCCAACCGTCCAGGTTGCGGAGGGGTCGAACACGGTCAGGTCGGCGACAGAGCCCGCCTTGACCTGAACCTGATCGAGGCCCAGAATCTCACGCGGCTTGATGGCCATGAGCTCGACCATGCGGCTCACGCTCATCTTGCCCGTGTTGACCAGCTCAGTGAGCACGAGCGACAGCGAAGTCTCGAGGCCAATCATTCCAAAGGGCGCGAGCTCGAACTCGCGGGCCTTCTCCCACGGGGTGTGGGGAGCGTGGTCGGTAACGATAGCGTCGACGGTACCGTCGATGACACCCTGACGGATGGCCTCGGCATCCTCGTCGGTGCGCAGCGGCGGATTGACCTTGAGCGAGGTGTTGTAGGTCTCGTCCAGGTCGTTCTCGGTCAGGAACATGTGGTGCGGGGTGGCCTCGCAGGTCACCTGGACACCGGCAGCCTTACCGGCACGCACGAGCTCCAGGCCATGAGCGGTGGAGATGTGCTGGATGTGCAGCTTGGCACCGGTCAGCTTGGCAATCTCGATGTCGCGGGCAATCTGAAGCTCCTCGCCGGCGGCCGGCCAACCCTCGAGGGCCAGACGGGTCGAGACCTTGCCCTCGTTGATCTGGCCGTGGCCGACCAGATCCTCGTCCTGGCAGTGGCTCATAAAGACCTTGCCGAACATCTTGCCGTAGTCCATGCAGCGACGGAGCATGCCCGCGCCCTGCACGCCGCGACCATCGTCGGTGAAGGCGACGGCGCCGTGGGCGACCATATCGCCCATCTCGGACATGGCCTCGCCCTTAAGACCGCGGGTCATGGCGCCCGACGGATAGACGCGGCAGTGACCGACCTCGGCAGCGCGGGACTTGACGAACTCCACGACGGTACCGTTATCGGTGACGGGATCGGTGTTGGGCATGGAGCACACGCCGGTAAAGCCGCCCTTGGCAGCTGCGCGGGTACCGCTCTCGATGTCCTCTTTGACCTCGTAGCCGGGCTCGCGAAGGTGAACGTGCATATCCACCAGGCCGGGGACGAGGTACTTGCCGGAAAGGTCGCGGACCCCGGCTCCCTCGACGGCGAGATTCTCGCCGACCTCGGCGATCTTGTCGCCGTCAATCAGGACGTCAACGACACCGTCAAGCTCGACGGACGGGTCGACGACGTGGGCATTCTTAAGAAGCAAGGCCATTATCGGCACCTCCAAGCAGCAGATACAGGATAGCCATACGCACGCAGATACCGGCGTAGACCTGCTCCAGGATGACGGAGCGTTGCGGGTGGTCGGCCATATAGGAGTCGAACTCGACGCCGCGGTTGATGGGGCCCGGGTGGCAGATAATCGCATCGGGCTTCATGAGCTTCTCGCGGTCCTTGGTCAGACCGAAGAGCTTGTGGTACTCACGAATCGTGGGGAACGGTGCGCCCTCGAGGCGCTCCTGCTGCACGCGCAACATGTAGACGACGTCCAGCTCGGGCAGGACGGAATCGAGGTCGCTCGTCACGTGGTCGCAGCCCAGGACCTCGGGCGCCGGCGGCAGCAGCGTGCCGGGGGCGACGGCGTAGGTCTCGCAGCCCATGATCTTAAGTGCGGGGATCAGCGAGCCGCACACGCGGGAGTGCGCGATATCGCCGACGACGGCGACCTTCAGACCGTGGAAGTCACCCTTGTGCTCCCAGATGGTGTACAGGTCGAGCAGGGCCTGCGTGGGGTGGTTGTGCTTGCCGTCGCCGGCGCAGATGACGCTCGCGGGCGAGTTCTGCGTGACGATGTAGGGAGCACCGGCGTGCTTATCGCGAACGACGATGCAGTCGATCTTGTAGGCGTTGAGGGTCTCGACGGTGTCGACGAGGCTCTCGCCCTTGACCGTGGAGGTCGAGGAGCCGCCAAAGTTGAGGCTGTCGGCCGAAAGGCGCTTCTCGGCGAGCTCGAAGGAGCTGCGGGTGCGCGTCGAGGGCTCGTTGAACATGTTGACGATGGTCTTGCCCTTGAGCGTGGGGACCTTCTTGATCGCACGCTCGTTGACCTCGGAGAACGCCTTGGCGGTCTCGAGGATGAGCTTGATGTCCTCTTCGGAGTACTCGGTAATGTCGATCAGGTGCTTATGGTTGAACGCCACGGTACTACTCACCTCCCAGCGGCGCGGAGCCCACGTGGGAACCCGGCGCGACGTCGTTAATCTCGACGGCGGTGTGGCCGTCGACTTCCTTCATATATAGGTGCACGTTCTCCTCATGCGACGAGGGAACGTTCTTGCCGACAAAGTCCGGCGAGATGGGGAGCTCGCGGTGACCGCGGTCAACGAGAACTGCCAGCTCGATGCGGCTCGGACGGCCCAGGTCCATGACGGCGTCGAGTGCGGCGCGGATGGTACGACCCGTGTACAGGATGTCGTCCACCAGCACGACGCGCTTGCCGTCGACGCTGAAGGGAATGTTGGTAGCGTGGATCGCGGGAGCGAAATTGGTCGCATAGTCATCGCGATAGAAGCTGATGTCCAGGCTGCCGAGCGGAACGTCGACACCCTCGATCTCCTTGATCGCCTCGGCGAGCTTCTTTGCCAGAAGGTCGCCGCGCGTGACGATGCCGACCAGAGCGAGGTCTTCACAGCCCTCGTTGCGCTCGAGGATCTCGTGCGCGATGCGGATCATCGCTCGGTTGACGGCGGTCTCGTCCATGATGACCGCCTTGGGGGAAGTCGTGCCCATCGATCTCCTTCCTCACATGTCTTGACTGCTGACACAGTCAAAAAAATAGATGCCCGACCGCTCAAAGCGGACCAGACACCCACAGGAAGGGCTGCTCGATTGGCAGCTATATGACTCCATGTGGGTATCTCGTACCCCTTTAATGGTCAAGGCATAGTGTAGCCAACCTCGGGCTCAATTGCGAGCATAAATACCGGGCAATCCGTAAACGGGCCCAATCGTTCCATAAACCTATATATATTTGTGGGACGAGCTTGAAAACCTCGGTTCGAGCTGGCATAATCCCCTCTGCTGCACGCAAATCGGATCTACGTCCAGGGCCGTGGCGTGGGCACTATCGCCAAAAGAGGAATATCTCTGTGTAGATTACGCACAGGGAGCGACTTCTGTGCTATAGTTCAGGCTTGTTTGTTAACGCGACATGTTCGTTTGTCGCCCAAGGAGGGTCAGTTATGTCCAAAGTTTGCGAAGTTTGCGGTAAGCACCCCGTTGCCGGTCGCTCCATCAGCCACTCTCACCGCGTCACCAACCGTAAGTTCCGCCCCAACATCCAGCGCGTCTACGTCGTCGTCGATGGCCACCGTCGCAAGATGAACGTTTGCTCCACCTGCCTCAAGTCCGGCAAGGTTGCGCGCTCCTAAATAAGGTCTTACCAACAAGTACCTCGGACTCTCCGGGTCAAAGACCTCGCGTTCACATAGAACTTACCAAAGGCGCCCTCCCCTACGGAGGGCGCCTTTTTGCACTCATTGGGGACAGACTTATATGAGGGTTTGCAGATGTCAAAGGGATCATAGCCCAGCTGGTATGCCTTGTAACTAACGGTACGCCTCGAGCGAGTCGGACGCACCTTACACGGGATTGAAATGGATGTAATCGAGTAGCTGCACCGCCTGTGTGTCCGACTCAACCGCGACCCGCGAATAGCGATCATCAAACAGATGTCCCGTTTTCCCATTGAAATACTCATGAGAGTCTGTACCCAATGAGCGGGGCGATGCAGCAGGCAAATAGTTTTAGTTAAAACGCTTCAGTTTATTGAAGCGTTTTAGTGTGCCTTTTACGGGAATCTTACCGTTCACCGAATAATTTCTTGCTATCATGCAAGGCGTAGGGTAAATCTCCGATCGCAAGGAGACACAAATGGTGAAAAAGTCACCGGAAAACACTACTCCCGCAATTGTGGACAACGTAGAGGCGCTTGAGGCTAAGCTCGCTCAGATGCGAGAGGCCCAGGCGCTTTTTGCTACGTACACGCAGGAGCAGGTCGACAAGATCTTCTATGAGGCCGCCATGGCCGCCAACAAGGCTCGTATCCCGTTGGCGAAGATGGCCATCGAGGAGACCGGCCGCGGCGTTCTTGAGGACAAGGTCATCAAGAACCACTACGCCGCAGAGTACATCTACAACGCTTACAAGAACACCAAGACCTGTGGTGTCCTGGAGCGCGACGAGGCTTACGGCATCACCAAGATCGCCGAGCCCATCGGCATCGTGGGCGCCGTCATCCCGACGACCAACCCCACCTCCACCGCGATCTTCAAGACGCTGATCTGCCTGAAGACGCGCAACGCCATCATCATCTCCCCGCACCCGGCTGCCGCCAAGTGCACCATCGCCGCCGCCAAGCTCGTGCTTGACGCCGCCGTCAAGGCCGGCGCCCCCGAGGGCATCATCGGCTGGGTCGATGTCCCCTCCATCGAGCTGACCAACATGGTCATGCGCGACGTCGACATCATCCTCGCCACCGGTGGCCCGGGCATGGTCAAGGCCGCTTACTCCTCGGGCAAGCCCGCCCTGGGCGTTGGCGCCGGTAACACCCCGGTCGTCATCGACGACACAGCCGACGTGCTGCTCGCCGTCAACTCCATCATCCACTCCAAGACCTTCGACAACGGCATGATCTGCGCTTCCGAGCAGTCCGTGACTGTCATCGACAGCATCTATGACCAGGTCAAGGCCGAGTTCCAGAAGCGCGGCTGCTACTTCGTCAAGCAGGGTGCCGAGATGGAGGCCCTGCGTGCCGCCATGTTCAAGAACGGCGCCCTCGATCACCGCATCCCCGGCATGGCTGCCGCCAAGATCGCCGAGCTCGCCGGCATCAAGGTTCCCGCCAAGACCAAGATCCTGATCGCCGAGGTCACCTCCACCGACCCCGCCAAGGAGGAGTTCTCCCACGAGAAGCTCTCCCCGGTCCTGGCCATGTACCACGCCAAGGACTTCCAGGAGGCCGTCGACAAGGCCGAGCACCTGGTGCTCGCCGGTGGCCCGGGCCACACCGCCTCTCTGTACGTGCACCCCGCCCAGGCCGAGAAGATCAGCCTGTTCGAGCACGTCATGAAGGCCTGCCGTATCGTCATCAACACCCCGTCTTCGCACGGCGGCATCGGTGACCTGTACAACTTTGGCATGAAGCCGTCTCTGACCCTGGGCTGCGGCTCCTGGGGCGGCAACTCCGTCTCCGAGAACGTTGGGGTGAAGCACTTGATCAACGTTAAGACTGTGGCCGAGCGCCGTGAGAACATGCTGTGGTTCCGCGCTCCCGAGAAGGTCTACTTCAAGAAGGGTTCCACGCCCGTCGCCCTCGACGAGCTGGGCAACGTCATGGGCAAGAAGCGCGCCTTCATCGTCACCGACCAGTTCCTCTTCAAGAATGGCAACACCCGCGCCATCGAGGCCAAGCTCGACGAGATGGGCATCGCCCACGACTGCTTCTACGACGTCGAGCCCGATCCGTCGCTGCAGTGCGCACGTCGCGGCGCCAAGCAGATGGCTCTCTTTGAGCCTGACGTCATCATCGCCGTCGGCGGTGGCTCCGCTATGGACGCCGGCAAGATCATGTGGATGATGTACGAGCACCCCGAGTGCAAGTTTGAGGACATGGCCATGGACTTCATGGACATCCGCAAGCGTATCTTCACCTTCCCCGAGATGGGCAAGAAGGCCTACTTCGTCGCCGTCCCGACCTCCTCGGGTACCGGCTCCGAGTGCACGCCGTTCGCCATCATCACCGACAAGGAGACCGGCATCAAGTGGCCGCTCGCCGACTACGCGCTGCTCCCCAACATGGCTATCGTCGACGCCGACAACTGCATGACCGCCCCGCGCGGCCTGACCGCTGCCTCCGGCATCGACGTCATGACCCACGCCATCGAGTCCTACGTCTCCATCATGGCTTCCGACTACACCAAGGGCCTCTCCGAGCGCGCTGCTAAGCTCGTCTTCGAGAACCTGCCCTCCAGCTTCACGAACGGCGCCAAGGACCCGCACGCCCGCGAGGAGATGCACAACGCCTCCTGCATGGCCGGTATGGCCTTCGCCAACGCCTTCCTGGGCCTCAACCACTCCATGGCCCACAAGCTCGGCGCTTTCCATCACCTGCCCCACGGCCTCGCAAACGCCGTCATCCTGACTCGCGTCATGCGTTACAACGCCGCCGAGGCTCCCGTCAAGATGGGTACCTTCTCCCAGTATCCTTACCCCAACGCGCTGCACAACTACGCCGAGATGGCCAAGTACTGCGGCATCGAGGGCAAGGACGACAAGGAGGTCTTCGAGAACTTCATCACGAAGCTCGAGGAGCTCAAGGATTTCATCGGTGTCAAGAAGACCATCGCCGACTACGGTGTTGACGAGCAGTACTTCCTCGACACCCTCGACGAGATGACCGAGCAGGCATTCAACGACCAGTGCACCGGCGCTAACCCGCGCTACCCGCTCATGAGCGAGATCAAGGAGCTCTACCTGGACGCCTACTACGGCCGCGAGCCTCAGGATTACGCCGTCTGCTAGTTCTAGCACGGTTTTTAACGGCGGGGGTGCACGGGTGTTTCACACACCCCCGCCGTCGCTTCTATCGCATCGTTGAAAGGATGCAACCATGCTGCTACCCGATTCCAAGACCGAGCTCGTCCGCCGTGGCAACAAGGTCGTTTATGACCTGGGCGACAAGATTGTCAAGGTCTTTAACGAGACCAAGCCCGTCTCCGACGTGTTCAACGAGGCTTTGAATCTTGCCCGCGTCAATGAGTGCGGCATCCGCAGCCCCAAGGCTCTCGAGGTTTCCCAGCTCGAGAACGCCAACGGCTGGGCGCTCGTGACCGAGAAGGTTCCGGGCACCACCCTTGCCGAGAAGATGACTGCCGAGCCCCAGCGCTTTGGTGAGTACCTCGAGATGTTCGTCGACCTCCAGATCGAGATCCACGGCTACACCTCCCCGCTGCTCAACCGTCAGCGCGACAAGTTCGCCCGCATGATCGACAGCCTTGATCAGCTCAATGCCACCACGCGCTACAACCTTCAGGAGCGTCTGGACGGTATGACCAAGGAGTTCAAGGTCTGCCACGGCGACTTCAACCCCTCCAACGTCATCGTCGGCGACGACGGCCAGCTCTATGTGTGCGACTGGGCACACGCTACCCAGGGCTCCCCTGCTGCCGACGTTGCCACCACCTACCTGCTCTTTGCCCTCAACAGCAAGGATCAGGCTGAGGCCTACCTGGAGCTCTACTGCGACCGCGCCGACATGCCCATGCAGGTCGTGCGTCAGTGGACGAGCATCGTCGCCGCTTCCGAGCTCGCTCGTAAGCGCAACGTGAACGATGAGTTCCTGAAGAACTGGATCGACGTCGTCGATTATCAGTAATATCTGAGCGATTTATTTCGCATCGGAGGCACAAGAAAAACCCCGCAGCTCATATGGGCTGTGGGGTTTTCCTTTTAGATATTGAGAATGCTGCAAGATAAAAGGACGGCCCCGCATCTCCCCGATCTGGAGAAATGCGGGGCCGTCCCACATATCGAACTACAAGCGAAATCTTCGATTAACGGCGGGCTGCCTTAACAAGCTCGGCAACCTTGGCGACGACCTCGTCGATCGCCACGTCCTCGCGCTCGCCCGTGGCACGGTCCTTGAGCTCAACGGTGCCATTCTTGAGGCCGCGCTTGCCCAGAACGACCTGATACGGGAAGCCCATAAGGTCGTTGTCGGCAAACTTAAAGCCGGGACGCTCGTCGCGGTCGTCGACGACGACCTCGATACCCTCGGCGCACAGGCCATCAACGATCTGCTCACAGACGGTTGCGCACTCCTCCTTCTTGGGATCGAGCGGAATCACCGCGACCTCGTACGGGGCAACGGAGACCGGCCAGACGATGCCGTGCTCGTCGTTGTGCTGCTCCACGACGGCAGCGAGCGAGCGGGACACACCAACGCCGTAGCAGCCCATGATGAGCGGCTTCTCCTTGCCGTCCTCGTCCATAAAGGTGGCACCCATGGCCTCGGAATACTTAGTACCCAGCTGGAAGACCTGGGAGACCTCGATGCCGCGAGCAGCAGAGAGCGGCTTGCCGCAGTGCGGGCAGGGATCGCCGGCAACGACGGTTACCAGGTCGGCCCACTCGTCGACGGTAAAGTCGCGCTCGGGGCAGGCACCGGTAAAGTGATAATCGACCTCGTTGGCACCGCAGGCCCACTGCTTGGAATCGCGCAGGCTCTCGTCGCACACCAGACGAATACCATCGGGCAGGTTAACCGGTCCGATAAAGCCCTTGTGCAGACCGTTCGCCTGAAGCTCCTCGTCGGTCATCATGCGATAACCCTTGCCAAAGACGTGCTCGGCCTTGCAATCGTTGAGCTCGTGATCGCCCGGAACAATGGCCACGACCGGCTTGCCCTCGGCGTCGATGAGTGCTAGCGACTTGCGCGTGCCGTTCTCGGGGAACCCAAAGAACTTAGCAACAGCTTCGATGGTGCCCATACCCGGAGTCTCGACCTTGGTGAGCGTGCCGTCGCCGGGACCCTCGGTCACAACGACCTTGGTGCTTGCAGCCTCGTCATCGGCAGCAAAGCCGCAATCGTCGCAGTAGACGAGCGAAGCCTCGCCGGCGTCGGCCAGCGCCATGTACTCGACGGAGGTGTCGCCGCCGATTTCGCCGGAGTCGGCGACAACGGGCAGAGCCTTGATGTAGCAGCGCTCGCAGATGTTGGCGTAGGCCTGCTTCATCTTGTCGTACTCCTCCTGCAGGCTCTCCTGCGTGGCAGAGAAGCTGTAGGCGTCCTTCATGATGAACTCACGGCCGCGCATCAGGCCAAAGCGGGGACGGAACTCATCGCGGAACTTGTCCTGAATGTGGTACAGGTTGACGGGCAGCTGCTTATAGGAGCGCAGCTCGTTGCGCACCAGGGCCGTGACGGTCTCCTCGTGCGTGGGGCCCAGCACAAACTCGCGACCATGACGGTCGTCAAAGCGCACGAGCTCCTTACCATAGGCATCGATGCGGCCGGACTCACGCCACAGCTCGGCATCGACCATGATGGGCATCATGAGCTCCTGGGCGCCGGCGGCATCCATCTCGTCGCGCACGATGTTCTCGATCTTACGAATCGAGCGCCAAGCGAGCGGCAGATAGGAATAGAGACCGGCGGCCTCCTTGCGGATCATACCGGCACGAAGCAGCAGACGATGGCTTGCAAGCTCGGCGTCGGCCGGATCCTCTTTAAGCGTCGGCGCATAGAGCTTAGACATATACATTGCTCGAGTCATTTATTTCTCCTCAATAAGCTTGTCGACCTCGGCCATAAGCGCGTCGACAATTTGATCCTCAGCTACTTTACCAATGATCTGGCCATGCGAAAAGAGCAGGGCCTGACCACGTCCGCAAGCAACGCCCAGGTCGGCATCAGAAGCCTCACCGGGGCCATTAACGGCACATCCCATGACGGCAATCGAAAGCGGCGCGGCATAGTTCTTAAGCCGCTCGGTTACTTCCTCGGCGATAGGAATCAGGTTAACCTGGCAGCGGGCGCACGTGGGGCACGAGACAATCTCGGGACCACGGCGACGCAGGCCCAGCGACTGCAAAATTCCCCAGGCAACCGGCGGCTCCTCAACCGGATCGGCCGTGAGCGAGACGCGCATGGTGTCACCGATACCCTCAGACAGCAGGATACCAAGGCCCACGGAGCTCTTGATGGTGCCCTGCAACTTGGTACCCGCCTCGGTTACGCCCAGGTGAAGCGGAACGTGGGGAATCTCGCGCGACAGGGCTCGATAGGTATCGAGCGTCGTTTGCACGCTATGGGCCTTGGCCGAAAGAACAATGTTCGTAAAGCCGCGGTCTTCAAAATGCTTGACGAAACGCTCGCTCGACATCACGAGCTTTTCGGGCTGCGTAAGGTCGTCGCGCTCGGCGATATCCTGCTCAAGCGAACCGGCATTGACGCCGATACGAATCGCACAGCCAGCGGCACCCGCAGCATCGATCACCGCGTCAACCTTGGCCCAATCGCCGATATTGCCGGGATTGATGCGCAGCTTGGCAGCACCGGCCTCAACGGCACCAATGGCGAGCTTATGGTTAAAGTGGATATCGGCGACAATCGGCACCGGAGACTCGGCGCAGATGGTGCGAAAACCCTCAAGCGCAGCCTCGGTGGGCACGCTCACGCGCACGATATCGCAGCCAGCCTGCGCCAAAGCACGCACTTGCGCAAGCGTTGCCTGGGCATCAGCGGTATCGGTGCAGGTCATGGATTGGACCACCACCGGCGCACCGCCACCGATCTGCACGCCGCCCACATGCACGGGGCGCGTCAGCTCGCGAGGCAAAGGATGGGATAAAGACAATCCAAACACTCCCCTACAGAATAAATCGAAGGATGTCGGAACTAAGCATATAGACAAACAGCAGCGCAAAAAGCGCGATGCCCACATAGCTCACGATCGACTGGACCTTGAGCGGAAGCTCGCGGCCAGCAATCTTTTGAATGATCTCGATGACCAGCTTGCCGCCATCGAGCGGTGGGATAGGCAGCAGGTTCATAAAGCCAAGCGAGAACGAAATGAGGGCGGCAAACGAAAGGAACGTTGCAGGGCCAGCGGCAGCAGCCTGCGAGGACATAACGCTAATACCCACGATCGAAGAGGACTGATCGAGAATCTCCATCGTATGCTGCGGCTGGAGCAGACGCATCACACCCTCCGCTGTCTGCACGACATAGGAGAAGGACAGACGAGCCGACGTGATGGGGTCTAAACGGACCACCTGCGTAGAGGCATACACACCTAGGCGCTCGTCCTCTTTGAGTGCAACCGTGGTCGAATGCCGCTTGCCGTCACGCTCGTACTCGATGGCGATATCGTCCTTACCGGCAGCCTTGCCAATGGCATCGTAAACGTCCATCCAGGTAGAGCACGATACTCCGTCGACCGAAAGGATCGCGTCGCCGCCCTCGATTCCCGCCGCGGCGGCAATCGAGCCTTCGTCAACCTGGCCAATCACATTGGTATCCACCGGCACCGTGACACCTGCGATGGAATAGATGCTCATAAGGAGCAAAAAGCCCGTCAGGATATTGACGATAATGCCCGCAAGCAGCATAAAGGCACGTTTAACAAAGCCCTGGCCCAAATAGGTGTGCGAGCGCTCACGTGCAAGGAATTCGGCCTCGCCGCACGGCAGTTCCCATACATCGCCCTCGGCAGTCGCATGCTCTCGATCGAACTTGCGACCGTCAAAGGTGGTATATCCTGCAGCATCGCGCGGCAGGGTCTGGTACTTGGTGGGATAGTAACTGGGCGAAGGCTTTTCCCCTTCTTCATACCAGGGGGCGATGGAGCCCCAGCCCAACAGCAAAGCACAAGCCTCGAGAACATCCTCCTCGGACAGCTCGAGCTCGACAGCAAGATCGGCCACCGTCACACGGCCGTGGCGATAGATGGCCGCGAGCACGCGATCGGCACACGAGACATCGGTCGGATCCATGCCACAGATGGCAGCATAGCCACCCAGCAGCAGCGGCGTCACGCCAAACTTGGTGCCGATGCGACGCGATGTGTGGTGGATATCAAAGCGACACGGCAGGCCCAAAAAGAACTCAGTCACGCGGACACCGCAGGCACGCGCCGCCAAAAAGTGGCCGCCCTCGTGCAAAAACACGAGGACGGAAAGCATCAGCAGGCCCCAAAAGACCGATGAGAGAACGCTCAGAACAGTATCCATAAAACGAAAAAACAATCCTTATGGGTTAAGAACGGGTTGCGGCGAGCACCTGCGCGGCCTTTTCACGCGCCCAGCTATCGATGTCGCGAAGCTGTTCAAACGAATCGACCGTCTGCGCATCGTGAGCATCCATGCAGGATTCCACAATGCGGTCGATATCGGTAAAGCTGCAGTCATCATGCAGGAAGGCATCGACGGCGACCTCGTTGGCGGCATTGAGCACGCACGGCATGGTGCCGCCCGTCTTGCCGGCACGTTCGGCCAGCGCAAGGCAGCGGAAGGTATCCATATCGGCCGCGTCAAAGGTAAGCTGCCCCAACTCGCGGAAATCAATACGCGGAGCCGGAGTATTCCAACGCTCGGGATACGAGAAGGCAAACTGGATGGGAATGCGCATGTCGGAGGCACCGAGATGCGCCATCACAGAGCCGTCGGCAAACTCGACCATGGAGTGAATCTTGGACTGGCGCTGCACGACCACGTTAATGAAATCGAGATCACAGCCAAACAGATGCATGGCCTCGATACGCTCCAGACCTTTGTTCATGAGGGTGGCGGAGTCAATCGTGATCTTGGCACCCATAGCCCACGTAGGATGCGCCAGGGCATCGGCACGCGTCACGCGATCGAGCTCGTCACGCGTGCGGCCAAAGAACGGGCCGCCCGAGCAGGTAAGCCAAATGCAGTGAGCCTCGCGCGGATTCTCGCCAAGATAGCACTGGTAGATGGCAGAATGCTCGGAGTCGACAGGGATAAGCTGGCCCGGCTGCGCCAACGGCATAAGCAGATCGCCACCGACAACGAGCGACTCCTTGTTGGCCAGGGCAAGACGCTTGTTCGAGGTCAGGGCAGCATGGCTCGCCTCGAGACCGGCAGCGCCCACGATGGCAACGAGCACGCAGTCGACATCATCGCGGCATGCGAGCTCGCACACGGCCTGCGCGCCAACGCCGAGCTCCGTGCCCTCGGGCAGTTCCTGCAGTACAGCGTCGGCGCCATGGGAGGCGTCCGCCACGGCAACCGCCGGAACCGAGAACTCACGGGCAGCGGCAACGAGCTCGGGGGTGCTGGAGTTTACGGACAGCGCCGTCACCTGCAGGCGATCGGCATGCTGACGGCACACGTCGAGCGCCTGAGTGCCGATAGAACCCGTACAGCCCAGAATGGCAACACGAAGACGCCCATCGGGACCGTAGGTGGTCTGATAAGCCATTACAGCACGCCTCCGATCATCAGCAGCAGCTGCGCGGTAATGCAACCAAAGATGAGCGAATCGCTGCGGTCGAGCATGCCGCCGTGGCCCGGTATGAGATTGCCGGAATCTTTAACGCCCACACCGCGCTTGATACGCGACTCGATGAGGTCGCCGATAACGCCCAGGATGGAGACGACCACGCCGCACAGCAGTGCATAGGGCAGGCTCAGCTTATAGAAGTGCGTTGCCCACAGGATGAGCCAGATCAAGACAGAGCCCAAAATGCCGCCGACAAAGCCTTCCCAGCTCTTTTTGGGGGAGATCTTGGGAACCATCTTATGCTTGCCAATGCGGCTGCCCACGATATAGGCAAACGAGTCGGAAACCCAAAGGGACGCGCAAACGCCCACCGAAAGCAGTGCGCCAGCAAACCCGGGCACGGCATCGCGCAGCAGCACGATAGCCGACAGCATAAAGCCAGTGTAGATAGGGCCCATGAGCGTCACGGCAACGTCAGAGATGCGAGTGCGCGGAGACCAGACATACCAGATACCAACCGCAAGCATCAAAGCGAACAGCAGGGCGTTCAACAGCAGCGAATCGCCCAGAGCCGAGAGCGGAAAGAGCACGGCGGCAGCGATACCAAGGCGCTCGTTGGCAACCTTGCCGTCGAGCCTCGTCATGCGGAAGAACTCATAGCAGCACAGACCGCTCATGACGGACACGAAGATGGCCGTGGGCACAATACCCAAAAACAGGCACAGGATAAAGACAACGGCATAGACGATACCGGCGGCGGCACGGGTGATAAAGCCCGCCAGCCACGAACCGGAGCCGCTCTTCGCTGCAGGCGCCCCTGCAGCGGAAGCCTTACGCGCGGGCTTCGCGGAAGTAGGCGCCTTGGAAGCGGATGCCTTGGGACGTTCGGACACGATTAAGCCTCCTCGGTCTTGCTCAGTCCACCAAACCTACGGTCGCGACCCTGGTAGGCCAAAATGGCGTCGACAAGGCCCCAGCGGTCAAAGTCGGGCCAATAGGTATCGGTGACATAGAACTCGGAATAGGCAACCTGCCACAGCAGATAGTTCGAAAGACGAAGCTCGCCGGAGGTGCGAATCACAAGCTCCGGATCGGGCAGCCCAGCGGTGTACAGGTGCGAAGCCACCATATCATCGTCGATAGCGGCAGGATCGATCTTGCCGGCAGCCGTATCAAGCGCGATCTGGCGGACAGCGCGGGTGATCTCAGCACGGGCACCGTAGTTAACGGCCAGCGCCAGCGTCATACCGGTATGGTCGGCGCACTCGGCAAGGCCGCGCTCAAAGACGTCGCGGGTCTTCTTGGGCAGCGCGGAAATATCGCCCAAAAAGACAACGCGAACATTCTCGCGCTTAAGCAGCGGCAGCTCATCGATAAACGTCTTGGCAAACAGGTGCATCAGAACGTTGACTTCGTGCTGCGGGCGATTCCAGTTTTCGGTCGAAAACGCATAGGCCGAAAGCACGTCGACACCCAGGCGCACGCAGGCGGTAATGATCTCGCGCAGCGAGACGATGCCGGCCTTGTGGCCTTCGGTGCGGGCCAGACCGCGCGCCGTGGCCCAACGGCCGTTGCCGTCCATGATGCACGAAATATGGTGCGGAATGTTATTGAGGTCAAGGTCGGAAAAGCCGACGCCCGCAGGGGCGTCGGCAAAGTACTCGACCAGTTTATGCTCGTCGTATTGCACCTTAGATCTCCATGACCTCGGCTTCTTTTTCCTTCAGAAGCTCCTCGACCTTGGCGACATACTCGTCGGTATGCTTTTGGACCTTGGCCTGCTCGCGACGGACATCGTCCTCGGTGAGCTCCTCGTCGCGCTCGAGCTTATTGTTAAAGTCGCGGCGGATGTTACGGATGGAGACCTTGGCCTGCTCGGCGTACTCGCGGCACTCCTTAACGAGCTCGCGACGACGCTCCTCGGTGGGAGCCGGGAACGGCAGACGCACGACGGTACCATCGGAGTTGGGGGTAATGCCCAGGTCGGAGGCGCTGATGGCCTTGACGATGGCATTGATGAGCGCCTTATCCCACGGCTCGATAAGCAGCATATGGGCCTCGGGGGTCTTAACGGCGGCTACCTGCGTGACGGGCGTGGGAACACCGTAGTAGTCGACGGTGATGTCGGACAGAATGTTGGCGTTAGCGCGGCCAGTGCGGACCTTAGAGAAGTTATGCTTGAGGGACTCGAGTGACTTGTCCATGTGGGCGGTGATGTTCTCTGCCATGCTTAATCCTCCTGATAGACGAGCGTGCCGACGGGCTCACCCGCGAGCGCGCGCTTGACGGTGTCCTCGCCATCGATGTTGAGGACCAAAATAGGCATACGGTTGTCCTGGCAAAGAGCCGTAGCCGTGGAATCCATAACCTGCAGGCCGCGAACGAGCACCTCGTGATAGGTGATCTTGTCAAAGCGGACGGCGTCGGCGCACTTGACGGGATCCTTGTCGTAGATGCCATCGACCTTGGTGGCTTTAATCAGAATCTCGGCACCGATCTCGCAGGCGCGAAGGGCCGCGGCGGTGTCAGTCGTAAAGTACGGATTACCCGATCCGGCGGCAAAGATAACGACGTTGCCCTTGGACAGGTGGTTGATAGCGCGACGGCGAATATAGGGCTCGCAGATCTCGTTCATCTGGATAGCACTCATCACGCGGCAGGGAACATCGTTGTGCTCGAAGGCATCCTGCAGGGCAAGCGCGTTCATAACGGTAGCGAGCATGCCCATGTAATCGGCCTGGGCGCGCTCCATACCACCGGCGGCGCCGGCCATACCGCGAAAAATGTTGCCGCCGCCGACAACGACGCCAACCTCATGACCAACGGCGAGCAGCTCCTTGACCTGCTTGGCAAGATGATCGGTAACCTTGGGGTCGATGCCGTAGTTGCCATCGCCCATCAGCGCTTCACCGGAGAGCTTCAGAAGCACGCGTTTATATCGGATGTCGGACAAAGCGATCCTCCTTTAATTAGACTCACAACATAATATCAAAGGCTTAACGGGGAGCCATGAAAAAGCAGGCTGTGAGTAAAACCCACAGCCTGCTCATTACCAGCTACAAGAGCTTATTTACTCGCCACGGACCAGACGGTCAAAGGCAACGACGGTAATGTTGTCGCCGAGCT
The DNA here is from genome assembly GCA_900549745.1 of uncultured Collinsella sp. Lineage (GTDB taxonomy): Bacteria > Actinomycetota > Coriobacteriia > Coriobacteriales > Coriobacteriaceae > Collinsella. Next base: position 73,624 of record URPJ01000008.1, read on the forward strand.
CCTTGGAGACCTGCTCAGCGTACTTCTTGATGGTGAGGGAGCTGTCCTTGATGAACTCCTGCTCGGTGAGCACGGACTGCTTGTAGAACTTCTCCAGACGGCCAACAGCCATCTTCTCCTGGATAGCCTCGGGCTTGCCGGACTCGGCAGCCTGAGCCATGTAGATCTGCTTCTCGTGCTCGACGGTCTCAGCCGGAACCTGATCGCGGGTAGCGCAGATCGGGGCGACGGCGGCAACCTGAAGCGCAACGTCGTGAGCAAAGGTCTTGAAGGACTCAGCCTGAGCGGTCTCGGCCTTCTCGAAAGCGAACTCAACGAGAACGCCGATCTTACCACCCATGTGGATGTAAGAAGCGAGAGCGCCGTTCTCAGCCTTGCGGGCGGCGAAACGGGAGATCTTCATGTTCTCGCCCATGATGTGAATCATCTCGGTGAGCTCAGAGGAAACGGTCTCCTCGCCCATCGGCTTCTCGAGCAGAGCGTCGACGTCAGCAGGCTCGGTGGTAGCGACAACCTCAGCGACCTTGGAAGCAAAGCCGGTGAACTTAGCGTTGGAGCCGACGAAGTCGGTCTCGCAGGAGAGCTCGATCAGCGCGCCGGTCTTGCCATCCTCGGAGACGAACGCGGCGACAGCGCCCTCGTTGGTCTCACGGCCAGCCTTCTTGGCAGCCTTGGCAAGGCCGTTCTTACGCAGAACGTCGACAGCGGCGTCCATGTCGCCGTCAGCCTCGACGAGAGCCTTCTTGCACTCCATCATCGGGGAGTCGGTCATCTCGCGGAGCTGCTTGACCATAGCGGCGGTAATCTGGGCCATTGTGGTTCCTTTCAAAGAGATGAAAAAGAATTAACTAAGACTGATTTACTCGGCCTTGGGCTCAGCGGCCATCTCGGCCTCGGAGACCTGCTCCTTGCCGGAGCCAGCGAGGCAGGCGTCAGCCATGAGCTCGCACATAAGGGTGACAGCGGAGATAGCGTCATCGTTGCAGGGAATGCCGTACTCGACCTCGTCGGGATCGGAGTTGGTGTCGATCAGAGCGACGACGGGGATGTTCAGGCGCTGGGCCTCCTTGATGGCGTTCTCCTCGCGCTTGGTGTCGATGACGAAGAGAGCCTGAGGCAGACCCTTCATGTCGCGGGCGCCACCGAGGTTGGTCTGGAGCTTGGTGAGCTCCTTACCGAGCACAGCCTGCTCCTTCTTGGGGAGCACTGCCATACGGCCGTCCTCGACCATGGCCTCGAGCTCCTCCATGCGGTTGATGCGGGAGCGGATGGTGACGAAGTTGGTCAGCATGCCGCCGAGCCAACGCTGGTTGATGTAAGGCATGTTGGCGCGCTCAGCGGCGTTCTTGACGGCCTCCTGAGCCTGCTTCTTGGTGCCGACGAACAGCACGTTGCCACCCTTGGCGACGTTCTTGACGAAGGTGTAGGCCTGGTCGGCGTCGAGGATGGTCTGCTTGAGGTCGAGGATGTAGATGCCGTTGCGCTCACCGAAGATGAACGGCTTCATCTTGGGGTTCCAGCGACGGGTCTGGTGACCGAAGTGGCAGCCGGCCTCGAGCAGGGTGCGGATATTAATCTTGGTAGCCATGTTAAACCTCCTGTGGTTTGCCTCCGCGCGGGGTCATCCTCCAAAACCAACCCGGACATGTGCTACCAAAGCCCGGGCACCACGGTATGAAGTAGCCGCGCGTGCGTGATAAAAACCTGTTGCCGTGAAGCAACCCGATGAATGATAGCAGGATTGCCTCTTCCTGCCAACCCGCAATCAAAACCACACACCTAAGCGCAACACGAGCCGCCCAGCCTACTCGCCCCGGGGATGGGCCTGGGTCACGGCACGCTTAAGCCGATCGGGCGTAAGATGCGTGTAAATCTGCGTCGTGGACAGGCTCGCATGTCCCAGCAGCTCTTGAACCGAACGCAGGTCCGCACCGCCCTCGAGCAGATCGGTCGCAAAGGTGTGGCGCATCGCATGAGGCGCGATGTCGGCCGGAATACCGGCGCACGTCGCCAGCATATGGAACCGTCGCCTGAGCATAGCGGCACTCATGCGATTACCGCGCGCAGAAATAAACAGCGGATGCAGACCGGCTGCGGTGTCGCGGTGCTTTGCCTGGGCGAGCAGCTCCGGTCTCCCCTCCTCGACATAGGTGCGCGTCGCCTCGAGCGCCCGATGGTACAGAGGCACGATACGTTCCTTGCTGCCTTTGCCCCATAGCCGCAGCGTGCGCTCGGACCATGAGACGGATTCCACATTGAGCGCCGAAAGCTCTGAGATGCGGGCGCCCGAGGCATAGAGCAGCTCGAGCATCGCCGCATCGCGCAGTCCCGCGGGCGTCGAGGTATCAGGCGTCTTGAGCAACGCCTCGACCTGCTGGGTCGTCAGCACACCGGGCAGGTCGCGCGGCAGCTTGGGCGACGCGATTGCCGAGACCGCATCACCCTCGACAATCCCCTCGGCAGCCATCCATCGATAAAGCGACCGAATAGCCGACAAATGTGCCGCAAGGGTGCGAGGCGCCACCTGCTCGCGCGAAAACTCGGCCAAATACGCGCGGACGGTACGCACGTCGGCCGCACGCGCGTCGACACCCGTACGCTCGCACCAGGCAGCAAAGCGCTCCAACCGCGATCCATAGGCAGTCACCGTATTGGGAGAGAGCCCCTCGACACGTGCGATATAGGCGATAAACGAGTCGACGGTATCGTACAGGTCAAAGGCTATTACCGGTCGCCTCCAAACAAGTCGGAACGCGTGGCCAAGTAGGCATCGAGGGCATCGAGGGCGCGATCTGCATATGCCTGGTAGCGGTCGCGCTTACTGCGGCGCTTGCCGTCCTCGAGCGGCGGCACCAGGCCAAAATTGACATGCATGGGCTGGTAGCCCACGGTTGCCGGATCGGTCGCATAGCCCACGAGCGCACCCAGGGCGCCCACGCGAGGAAGCTCCACAGGAGCCGCACCGATAGCCTCGGCATAGGTGTTAAGTGCAGCAAGCAGACCGGTCGCCACGGCCTCCATATAGCCTTCGGTGCCGGTGATCTGACCGGCGAGGCGCACACCCGTGCCAGGCACGGCAAAGGTGCCGTCAAGAACGTGCGGCGCATCGACAAAGGTATTGCGGTGCATGACGCCATAACGGAAGAACTCGGCATTCTCCAGACCGGGAACCATATGGAAGACACGCTTTTGTTCGCCAAAGGTCAGGTTGGTCTGGAAGCCCACCAGGTTATAGGCAGTCTTTTCCTTGTTCTCGGCACGCAGCTGAATCGCCGCCCAGGGTCGACGTCCGGTACGCGGGTCGGTGAGGCCGACGGGCTTCATGGCGCCAAAGCGGATAGCATCCTTACCGGTGCGGGCGACTTCCTCGGCAGGCTGACAGGCCTGGAACAGGTCGCCACCCTCAAAGTCCTTGAGCACCACGCGGTCGGCGGTGGTGAGCGCCTCGATAAAGGCCACGTACTCATTCTTGTTGAGCGGCGCGTTGAGATAGTCACCGCTCCCCTGCTCCTCGTAGCGCGACTGCGAGAACAGCACGTCCATATCGAGCGTGGAGGCATCGACGATTGGCGCGGCAGCGTCAAAGAACGCCAAGGCGTCACCACCGACGAGCTTCATAACCTCTTCGCTCAATGCCGGAGAACACAGCGGGCCCGCGGCAATGACAACGTGGCCCTCGGGAATCTGCGTGACCTCACCGTGCACAACCTCGATATTGGGGCGGGCGGCAACCTCGGCCTCGACAAGCTCGGAAAACTTGACGCGGTCGACTGCCAGGGCACCGCCGGCGGGAACGGCCGCACGATGGGCGCAATCGAGCAGCACCGAGCCCATGCGCTCGAGCTCGGCCTTCAGCAGGCCCGCCGCAGAGTCCGGACGGGTCGACTTAAACGAGTTGGAGCAGACGAGCTCGGCCAGGTGATCGGTATGGTGGGCCGGGGAGCTCACCTGGGGGCGCATCTCGCACAGCTTTACGGCAAACCCGCGATCTGCCAGCTGGATCGCACATTCCGAACCCGCCAGACCGCCACCGATAACCGTCACCTGATCGAACTGCATCTGCATACACCTTTCTAATTGACACGCTTTCCATTGTGACCGAACGGCGTCTGGGCGTGAAGCGCAAACTTTGAGGGCGCATACCTTCCATCCATCATGCGCTCGATAAGGCCCTCGAGCTCGAGCGAACCCAGGAGCTTGAGCACACCGACGGCATCGAGCGAGACAAGCGCGGCGATATCGTCGACCTTGAGCGGCGAGGCGATGAGCGCGTGCATCACGGCTTGCTGCGCGGGGTCGAGGTCCGCGATGCCGGGCGCATCGGGACGCGAGTAGCGCAGCGTGCCGTAGATGCGCGAGATGGCCATCTCGATTGATTCCTCGTCGATGATGCAGCAGGCGCCGTTAGCGATGAGATAGTTGGTCCCGCGCGACTCGGGCGAAAGGATAGAGCCCGGTACTGCAAGCAACTCTCGTCCCAAGTCCATAGCGGCCTCCGCCGTGGAGAACGTACCCGAGGGCATGCCCGCCTCGGAAACAAAGAGCGCCTGCGACAAGGCGGCGATTACGCGATTGCGCCGAGGAAAGGCGAACTTACGCGGTCCCATACCCCACGGCGAGATGGACACGACCGCACCGCCCGTATCGAGTGTGCGCGTGATGAGGCCGGCACTCGAGCGCGGATAGACAACATCGGCACCGGTCCCCAGTACCACGACGTGTTTGCCCCCGGCGTTGACCGCAGCCCAACCTGACGCCTGGTCACAGCCGACCGCACCGCCCGAGACCACCGTCACCCCCGCCTCCACCGCCACCTTTGCCGCAAGCTCTGCCACGGCGAGACCGTACGGCGATGCCTTGCGTGCACCGATGATGGAGAGCGCGGGCGTCGAAAGCACCTCGGGGTCGCCACGCACATAGAGGGTCTGGGGCACATCCGGGAGCTCCAAAACGGTCTTGGGATACAACGCATCACCTGGATGCAGCTCAAAGGTCCCCTCAGCCATCATTGGTCCCTCCTTCCCTGGTACATCGCCGCCTCGAGCACGTGATCCTGCGACACCCGTTCGCTTTCGGCAACATCGGCGATCGTGCGTGCGATGCGTACCAGGCGCACGATGCCGCGACCCGTGAGATGCGTGCGTTTCGACAGGCCAAGCACGCATTTCTCGGCAGCCTCATCAAGCCCAAAGGTCGAAACGACGCCGTCAATGGAGCGCGACTCGTCTTCCTCGGCCTCGGTATCCGCATCGTCCATACGGGATTCACGCCAGGCGCGAAAGGCGCGCCCACGCACGACGTAATCGCGCAGCTCGGCCGATGACATACCCTCCGCGCCCTCAATGATCACCTGAGGGTCGGGGCGGGTCACGTCGATCATCATGTCGATACGATCAGCCAAAGGACCGCGCAACTTGCCCCGGTAGCGCTCGACCATCGACGCGGAACAACGACACGGCACTTCGCGATCGCCTAAAAACCCGCAGGGGCAGGGATTGCTCGCGGCCAGCAGCTGAAAGCGCGACGGGAACGTAAAGGCCCCGTCAACGCGCACGATCCTCACGTACCCGCGCTCGATGGGCTGACGCAGCGTCTGCAGCACGCCGGTGGGAAACTCGGCGAGCTCGTCCAAAAAGAGCACGCCGCCATGAGCCAGGCTAATTTCGCCCGGATGCACCGGACGCCCGCCGCCGATGAGTCCCGCGGTCGAAATGCTGTGATGCGGGCTGCGGAAGGGGCGATGCCCCGCAAGCAGTCCATCGATGTTCTCGCCCAAGACCGAATGGATGCACAGCGCCTCTTGCTGATCCTCGAGAGAAAGCTCGGGCAAAATGCCCGTCATGCGCCGCGCAAGCATGGTCTTGCCCGAACCGGGCGAGCCGATCATGAGCAGGCCGAGCTCGCCGGCGGCCGCAAGCGCCATGCCGCGCTTGGCGACCTCCTGTCCCAGCACGTCGGCATAATCGAGCTCGGGCTCAAAGGTCGCCTCGAGCACTTCAGAATCCAGGTAATGCCGTGCGGCATCCCCCATGCCGTGGGCAAGCTGAGATAGGTGGTCGATAAACCCGCAGTCAACACCCGCAAGCGGCACATGCTGATCGGACCTGCCGGCGATAAAGGAAAGCCCCATGTCGCGCGCCAACAGCTGAAACGCCACCTCGCCCTTGACGGGCAGCACCGTGCCGTCCAGACCAAGCTCACCCGCGATAAGGCAGCGATCGAGGTGGTCACGGGGAATCTGCCCATCGGCCGCCAGAACCGCGATGGCAATCGGCAGGTCAAAACCGCTGCCAGTTTTACGGATATCGCCGGGTGCCAGGTTGACGGTAATGCCCGACCGAGGAATCTCGAAGCCGGCCGAGCGCATGGCGCACCGGATACGCCCGCGCGACTCCATCACCTCCATGCTCGGAATGCCGAGCATCTGGATGCCCGGAACGCCACCGGCAAGCGAGACCTCGACGGTGACGGGAATTGCCTCGACGCCGCGGATGCAGGCCGCGTGTACGGCAAACGTCTCGAACGCCATCACGACACCTGCCAATCGAACGCATTGTACTGGTGCTCGATCTCGGCGATATGCCCGCCGCGGATGGTGACGCCCACGGCATCGAAGCGAATCGACCTGAGAGGATAGTGCTCCATGAGATAGCAACTTGCGATACGGCGATACCGGCGCTGCTTTTGGGCGTCCACGGCCTCCTCGGGAAAGACCCGCGTGGCGCAATCCAGGGCGACGCGTCTCGTCTTGACCTCGGCCATCACCACGACATCGTCGAGCTCATCGAGCAGCACCAGATCGGCTTCGCCCTCAATGCAACGATAGCCCTGCTCCAACAAGGTGTATCCACGCTCGTTAAAGTAATCGATGGTGATCAGCTCGCCCAGCATGCCGAGCTCGCGGGGACTGAGCCCCTTGATAAACTCGGGCGTCATCGCCCCGCAGTCGAGCTCGCCGTCTTCCCAGCGTTCCTTGAGTTGCTGCGTCTTGCTCTTTTTGCTTGCGGCACACATGGGGTCTCCTTTCCCGCACACTGCATTGCCCCGATGATGAGGGCACTTTTCATGCGGGTAAGTACCGGAAGCAAACCAAAAGCTGACCAAATGCCGACAAAAAACGGGCCGTACGAAACAATCACGTTGCACACGGCCCGCTACCAGCAGGTTTATAAAACGCCAGGGGTCCCTGTCTCCACAATTGACCTAGAAAAGGCGCTCAGTCTGCAGAAAGTTTCCGCAAAAGCTCACACGATGCAGCGGACAAAGTCCATGTTTGCGAATCGCCTCGATGTGCTCGGGGCTTGCGTAGCCCTTCGACTCGGCCAAATGATACTCGGGGTACTCGGCATCGTACTCGACCATCATCTCGTCACGCGTCACCTTAGCCATGATGGACGCCGCGGCGATACAGGCGATTTTGGCATCGCCCTTCACCACGTCGCGCTCGTTGGGAACGGCGCCCAAGGGGTTACCGTCCATAAGCACGCAATCGGGCTCGAGCCCCGTATCGGCCACGGCGCCCGCGACGGCAGCGCGGATGGCGCGGGCCATGCCCATATCGTCGATATCCGCGGGCGCGATATGGCAAAAACCAATCGCCGTCGCGACCTCGGCAATCTTCACCGAGAGCAGCTCGCGGCGCGCCGGCGTGAGCTTTTTGGAATCGTTGATGCCCCAGACGCGCGGCTCCATGGGAAGGCACACGGCGCACACCGTCAAAGGACCGGCCACCGAGCCGCGACCCACCTCGTCCACGCCCACGACCACGCCATCCCCACCGAGCTCGTGCATCAGCTCGTACATGCCGTTGACGCGCTCGCGCTCGGCAAGTTCCTTGGCATGGCGCTTAAGAGCACGCTCGCAAGCCTTGATCACTTGCTGGCGCGGATCCTCACGATAATGCTCCACGAGGGCGGGGATCTCCTCAAACGTGGCGCTCGCCAGCTCGCCGGCAACCTGCGATGCCGAAACCGAGCTCGTCATGTTGGCCATATCGGGGCCTCCTTGCATGCAAATCAGATAAAAAGAAGGGCCACCCGAAGGTGACCCTTTTGTCCAAATGAGTGGACAGACGCTGCGATCTTCTTAGCGCTTCTCGGGGATGCGAGCAGCCTTGCCCACCTTGTCGCGGAGGTAGTACAGCTTGGCGCGACGGACGCGGCCATGACGGACGACCTCGAGCTTAGCGATCTTGGGGCTGTGAAGCGGGAAGGTACGCTCAACACCGACACCGAAGGAAATCTTGCGGACGGTGAAGGTCTCACGGGCACCGGCGCCGGCCATGCGGATGACGTCACCCTGGAAAACCTGGATGCGCTCGCGGTCGCCTTCCTTAATGCGGTAGTGAACCTTGACGTTGTCGGCAACGCGGACCTGCGGGATGTCCTCGCGGATCTGCTGACGCTCGATTGCGCGGATGTAATCCATGTGCAATTCCTTACTCTTCTAGAGGTGCCGTACCACCTTGGCCGGCACGTAGTTGAACAAACGTATTCGAGTATACACGCCACGACCTTGGCTGCAAGAACTATTTTGCCCGTGCGCAAAAAGACAAAAACACGCACTCTTTCTGCACTTATGCGCCGTCCGCAGCATCAGTCGTCGGGGTCGTCACGGTCGTTCCGGGCGCGATATAGCCGTATTCGAGCAGCACCGAAAGCGCATGCTGCTTCCAGGTGGCAAGCTCTTCGTCATTATAGTTGTCATGGGCCCATTCATTCATCGCGTCCTCGGCGTCTTGGGGCACCAGGTCCTGGCTGTCCGCCATCAGGTACAGGATGCCTAAGATGTCGAAGTCCTGCTTGGTCATCTCTTCCTTGTTTGATGTGCTGATGAGGCCGTGATCGATGCCGTAGCGGCAGATATCGGTCAAAACGGTAACGAGGCCCGTAGGAATCGACGAGGTATCCTTCGCGGCAGCGGGCGCGGTGTCGTCAGTTACTGCAGCGGCATCGTCGCTCGACGGAGCAGACTCGGCCGCGTTCGCATCGGAAGCTGCCTGTTCTCCCTGGGCAGGAGCCGCGCTATCCGTCGTTGCCGAAGAATCCCCCGTGGAGGCGGACGTAACGCTCACCGGTGTCTCGACCACGGTCGTCATCGGGTCGACCGGTGCGGGTGCGGCGATGACCTCGGCCCAATCGGAATACACGCCGTCAATAAAGGCGCGAACATGGAAGGTGCCCGGTTGCGAGATGGTCATCGTGCCGTCTGTCGCGACCGAAATGCCCTTGCTCTCGAGCTCCTGAGCCTCCCAGCTGCAGACCCTATCGACCTCCTTGCCCGTCGTGTCATAGACCGTAGCCGTCAGGCCTTCGATGCCGTTGAGATTTTCCTCGACGCCGACGACGGTCTGTGCCGAGCCCTCGAGTTTGATGCTACCGTTAAACGGCTCGGGCGCCACGTCGCTTACCTTATATTTGTAGGCCGCGGCGTCGATCTCGTCATTGGTCGAGACATGCCCGTTCACGTCCACATAGGTGTCCTCGGGAATAAAGTACTTTACGTAGGCGGTGCCGGCCTTTTTACCCACCACGACTTGCTCGTGGGTGACAGGGTCGGTCTGGATCTCGATGACGTCGGACTTGCACTCCTTGCCCTTTTTATCGACCACGCGCCAGTCGCCCGACGACTTCACAAAGCCGTAGTAGTCAACATCGTCCTCGTCCCTTGCGCGCACGCGATAGGAAGAGATGGGGTCTTCCTCTCCCACCGTAAGCCTTCGGGTCTTATCGGTCTGCAGCGACACGAGAATCTTGGAGATGGGCTTAATAGGCTGCGGCGTGCCCAGCTGCGTATCGACCGTCACCGACTCAAACGACAGATTGGAACCCGTAATGGACATGGGGTAGGTGGCGGCCATGTCATTGAGCACGTTGCACGTGCGCGGAGCGCCACCGTTGCGCGAAGGCACCTCGCGATCGGCCAGGACCGAATTCCAATCGATGGCTCGCACCATGTGGTTGTTGGTGCGATGCGACCAGCTCGTAACGTTTCCGGCGGTGGTATCGTAGCCGTCGTCGCCACGATGGGCAATCGAGCGCAGAAACAGGTTCTGCACGGCGTCGGTCGACTGATCGCCAAAGGTGGTATAGAACGAGCGCTGGTCATAACCGGCGGTATGGAACTCCTGCACGGCGGCGTTGTCGTCGTAGCACTCGCCGTTCATGTTAAAGATGATCACGTCGAACGTCACGCCCACCGGCTGGTCATAGTCCTCGGACAGCGTCGTGGTAGAACTCGTCTGCTTGCTATTGACCTGCGTGTGCGCCGGGATCGTCATGTTGACGGTAACCGACTGATTGTCCGTCGTGGTGATCGACTGTTCCTCGGTCTTGCTCGCCTCCCACAACTGGGACATCGTGGTTTCGGCCGAAAACGAAGTCTCGATCTCCTCGCTCGCTGTTGCGGGCACGCCCAGCGAATCCTTGAGGCTCACCGATGCGCCCCACGAGCCGCCTTTGGAATACGATGCGGATTCAGAAGTGCTCGTGCCGACCGTCTCTTCGGTACCGCGGGCGAGCGTGATGCTCTGCGAGGCGTCCTCATAGCCGACGTTAAGTGCCGAGGTAACGAGCTCCTGCTCAGTCTTAGAATCGACAAAGGAATAGCCCGGCGCGTCCTCGGGCGCACAGTTAAGCTTGTTCACGCTGTTGAGCTGCTGAACTCTAAAGTTATAGAACGCGATGCCAAAGCCATTGAAATCGTACTGGTAGGTGCCGCCGAGCTTGTCGACACAAGCAATGGTGGCATAGATGACGTCCTGCTCAGTCGTGTCTTTCGACAGTCCGTCGAGCGGCACGTATTTACGGAAATCGGAGCCCTTCAGCTTGTGACCGATGCAGCCGGCGATATCGTCGGTCAAGCGCTCGTAGACCGCATTGAGGCTTTTTGCAGATGTCAGACCACTCTGCTTCGATTTGTCGGCACCATCGGAATGCTCACCGTTGCCGCCCGAAAGCGCATCATAGAGATAGATGTAGTGACCCTTACCAAAGTCCTTCTCAAAGCCCTTGCCGGCGTGGTCCCAATACAAAAAGTCCTTGGAGTCATCGCCTCCGCCATAACCAAGGATGTTATAGGCTAGCGATGCCCAGTTGGGCAGTACCTTTTTGACGGCGGCCGTGTAGAACGAGACGCTGTCGTACATCGAGGTACGGCCCTCGAGCTTGCCGTCATCGATATCTACAAACGTGCAGTCGCGATCGTTGACCGTAATGGTGAGCGGGTTGACCACGTCACCATAGAGCTCGTCGCGCGAATCATCCTGAAGGGCAAAACCGGCTGTCGGCATCCCGCAAAGCGCCGTGACCGCAACGACCACCCAGCACAGGGTCATCTGTGCTCCCCGACGCGCTCGTTGCAAATACCTGGTGAGGTTTTTCATCGCAGTCCTCCCGTCAGTTGCCAATGTATTGAACCAACGTAAAACGCCGCCGCGTCCACAGGGGCGCGACGGCGCGAAGGGGGGCGTAAGAGGCGCAAATGGAACGCGACTCAGTTAAGCGGAACGCTTGGCCTCGAGCTTGGCCTGAGCGGCCGCCAGGCGCGCGAGGGGCACGCGATAGGGCGAGCAGGACACGTAGTCCACGTCGGCCGCGTTAAACAGGGCCTTGATGGACTTGGGGTCGCCGCCGTGCTCACCGCACACGCCAAAGTGCATGCCGGGGTTGGTGGCACGACCCTTCTCGACGGCCATGCGCACGAGCTCCAGCACCGCCGAGTCGATAGTCTCGAAGGGGTTGTCCTTCAAGATCTTCTTGTGCATGTACAGCGGAATGAACTTGGCCTCGGCATCGTCGCGGGAGAAGCCGAAGGTCGTCTGGGTGAGATCGTTGGTGCCAAAGCAGAAAAAGTCGGCGAGCCGGGCGATCTCGTCGGCGACCATGCAGGCACGCGGCAGCTCGAGCATCGTACCCACGGGAATGTCGAGCTCGACGCCCTCCTCGGCGGAGACCTCGGCGATCACGCGCTCGATGACCTCGCGGGTCTGAACGTGCTCGGCCGTAATGGAAACGAGCGGGACCATAATCTCGGGACGCGGGTCGACGCCTTCCTTGACGAGGCGAGCGGCAGCCGTTGCCACGGCACGGACCTGCATGAGCGGCAGGTCACCGAAGACGACGGACAGACGCACGCCGCGCAGGCCGAGCATCGGGTTGGACTCGACCATGCCGTCGATGCGACGCAGGCGGGCACGCAGGGCGGCGAGCTCTTCCTCGCTGGCGCCGACGGCCTCCTTCTTGGTGATGGCGACCTCGAGCTCGCGAGGATTATCCAGGAACTCATGAAGCGGCGGATCGAGCAGGCGAACGATCACATCGCGACCGGACATGGTCTTGAACATCGCCAAGAAGTCCTCAGTCTGAACCTTGAGCAGATCGGCCAGGGCCTGCTGCTTCACAGCCTCGTCGTCGGACAGGATGAAGCTCTGGATAATGTTCTTGCGATCGCCCAGGAACATGTGCTCGGTACGGCACAGACCGATGGCCTCGGCGCCAAACTCGAGCGCGAGCTCGGCATCCTCGGGGTTGTCGGCGTTGACGCGCACGTGGTTGGCATGACCGTCGGTCTCGTCCAGGCGGATCTCATCAGCCCAGGACAGGATGGTGTCCAAGTCGCCAGTGAGCTCGGCCGAAACCAGATCGACGGCGCCGTCGACGACGATGCCCTGAGTGCCGTCGATGGAGATGATGTCACCCTCGTGCAGCACGCGATCGCTGTCCTCGATACGAACGACCTTCTCGGCAGCGTCGATATGGAAACGCTCGACACCGCAGACACAAGGGGTACCCATGCCACGGGCAATAACGGCGGCGTGGCTCGTCTTGCCACCATGGCTCGTCAAGATACCCTCGGCGGCAACCATGCCCTTCAGGTCGTCAGGGTTGGTCTCCCAACGGACCAGGATGACCTTGTGGCCCTCGGCGGAACGCGCGACGGCGTCGTCGCTCGAGAACACGACCTCGCCCACGGCGGCACCGGGGCTGGCGTTAAGACCGGTCGCGAGCGCCTCGTACTTCTTGGAGGAGTCGAACTGCGGGTGCAGGAGCTGATCGAGCTGCGCAGGATCGATGCGGCCCACGGCCTCCTCGCGGGTGATGAGGCCCTCCTCGACCATCTCGATGGCGATGCGCAGGGCGGCGGTGGCGGTTCGCTTGCCCACGCGGGTCTGGAGCATCCAGAGCTTGCCCTGCTCGATGGTGAACTCGATGTCGCACATGTCGCGATAGTGATCCTCGAGCGTCAGGAACACGCGCTCGAGCTCCTCGCCTGCGGACTCAAGCCCCGGAGTGGTCTTGAGATCGGCGATGGGCTCGGTGTTGCGAATGCCGGCGACGACGTCCTCGCCCTGGGCGTTGACCAGAAAGTCGCCGTAGAACTCCTTGGTGCCGTCGGCCGGGTTGCGGGTGAAGGCGACGCCGGTCGCAGAGGTCTCGCCCTTGTTGCCAAAAGCCATGGCCTGGACGTTGACGGCGGTGCCGAGCTCGTCGGAGATGCCGTGCTGCTTGCGGTAAATGCAGGCGCGCTCGTTCATCCAGCTGCCAAAGACGGCCTGGATGGCAAGGCGAAGCTGGAGCTCCGGATCGTGCGGAAAGACGGGCTTACCATCGGCGACCTCGAGCTCGGGGTACAGGGCGGCCTCGACGTTGGCGGAGAAGATGCCCTTGAAGGTCTCGACGAGCTCCTGCAGGTCCTCGGCCGAAAGCTCGGAATCGACGCGGACGCCGGCAACCAGGCGGGCCTGGGTCAGGGCGTTCTCGAACAGGTCGGCGTCGACGCCCATGACGACGTTGGAGAACATCTGGATAAAGCGGCGATAGCTGTCCCAAGCAAAGCGCGGGTTCTGCGTCTGGGCGATGAGGCCCAGGACGGAATCGTCGTTGAGGCCCAGATTGAGGACCGTGTCCATCATGCCGGGCATGGAGAACGGAGCGCCAGAGCGCACCGAGACGAGCAGCGGATCGTTGGCATCTCCGAGCTTCTTGCCGCAGCGGGCTTCGAGGTCGGCCTCGGCGGCAACGATCTCGTCAAGCGCGCCGGCAGGCCAAACATTGCCGGCACCGGAGTACTCAACGCAGGTCTGGCAGGTAATGGTAAAGCCACCGGGGACCGGCAGGCCGATACGGCTCATCTCGGCAAGGTTAGCGCCCTTGCCGCCAAGCACAAAGTTCATAGACTTGTCGCCCTCGGTGACACAAGTGCCCTGGGCGTCGGTTCCAAAACGGTAAACCCTCTTGCAATCGCTCACGATACTTCCCCTTCTATGTGTTCGCACACACGACCGTGGTAACGAATCGACCCGCCGGATGCGGACCGTGAGGGAACTATACGGCGGGTTTTGGGCGGGCTTGAGCAGAGGCTGCGCGGTTTGGTAAACGTGCTAAAACTGGCGGTAAACGGTAGGTAAAGGTGGTTACCTTATGAAGATACCAGTACAACGTAGTCGCAGGTCAAAAGTGGTATAAACTGCTAGAACGCTTTAGCAAAAAGCTGTAATTATTGGAATGGAATCTCTTAAACTACGCAATAGCCAAGAAAGACAAAATCTATCAGAAGTATTTGTCCCAGGGATTTTGGTCAGAGTAGCTAATTTGGGACGGGGCTATTTTAGCCACCCCGGCAGATAGCGCGAATGCTTTGGCGGAGTAACGGCCGGGGTAGCTAAAAAAGCCCCATTACAGTTTGAGTCGTCCGAAAGGGCGGCTCCTTACTAGTTCTGGTAATACGATTGAGCCGTACCGATGGTCGCTGGCCGACCGCGACCGCGACGCGGCCTCCACCCGAGACCCCCATCTCGACACATAGCCCGTCATCCGACGAAAGCGCGCAGGTCGTCCTGTATAGGCGCATGGTGTCCCCCTCCGCCGCAAGAGGGAAACGAAAAAGCCCCTCTTTGCCACTACGGACAAAAGGGGCCTCCCAGGGGAAACGTGTTACAAAGCCTTCTTTGCAGGACGATGAAGATCAGAAACCCAACGTCGTACGCGTAGGGACTTACCCAACACCCACGCCATTTCGATCTTCTGGGCCTTCAACGCCACGTCCCGATAAGCATCCGGGCATCGGAATGACCTCGTCGCAAGCCGCAAGCATCTCTTCGTCATGAGTGACAACAATTACAATATGGTCTCTCTTAACCTCATGAAGCAATTTAATTAGCGCGCTCCGGCTCTTCGCATCAAGCGCTGAAGTTGACTCTAGAAACAACATGACGTCCGGCGATTTCAACATCTGCCGCACAATTGCGATGTTCTGCTTCTCCCCGCCGGACACCCCTCCTTTCTTGCTGCCAAACATCGCTGCCGCCCCGTTCTCCGCAGCGGCAATCATTTTGTCTAACCCCAATATGGCAAGCATCCGATTCAGTTTGTCGGCCTCGAAATCATCAGAAAGCAGCGTAAGATTATCGAGGATCGTCCCCCCAACAATAGGGGGCTCTTGCTCCGTAATGCCAACTCGGCACCGCCGCAATGCGTATCGGTCGATGCGACGCTGTGATACCCCGTTGTAGAGGACGGCCCCTTCCGTGTTATCTGGATATAGACCCAATATCACTGACAGCAGCGAGCTCTTCCCCGAGCCATTTCTTCTTGCTTACTGTTTTTCTTATATTGTAACGATTTTCGATAAGAGGAAAGATTACTCCATGACGCGCAAGCCCGAACTCTAAGCGTTTCCCATCAGCATTGCCCATTTTTCGGATCGAAATCCAAATCCAGCTTCCTATCGCATGCTGAAATCAAATCCTGATCATGGCTTACAACAAGAATTAGCTGATCGAAGGGATTTCGATGAATATACTCCGTGAACTCCCGACGGCTTTCTTCATCTAAATCGTTCGTTGGTTCATCGAACACAAGCACTTCCGGCTGCCTGCGAAGTGCTGCGAATATCCTTAGCTTTCGATACTCTCCACCAGAAAGGTCTCTACAATTCTTGCCTTTTAACGATTCGACGGTTCGATAGAAACTCGGCACAAGCTCTCGGAGGTTTTCGCTCGATCCCCGAATCGACGTCCTCTCAAGGTAATTCTCCACCGTTTCGTTCGGAATAAAGAGCTTTTGCGGGCACACCGCAAACAGGTCATGTCGGATCGTCTCCATATCGAGCTCTTCATATGGCACCGACCCCAAAGCCCGATGTCCCCCAGCAGAATATAGTCCAAGAAGCACCTTCAGAAACGTGCTTTTGCCGCATCCGTTCGGCCCGGTAATGGCATAGGTTTCCCCCTCTCGACGTCCACGGAGAGATCGCGGTACAAGTAGGGCTTTCCCGCGTATCGGTACGCGATGTTGGACAACGATATGCTCTCCACGTGCCCAACCGTGAGGGTGCCGCGGTCCTCGGCGTCCTCCGTCAGAGCCCCCAATCGGTCGAACGAGGCCCTTGCGTCCTGATACGATTTGAAATAATTCAAAAAATACTTGAAGCATCCGAACGCCATCGAGTAATACGAGTTCACCATTGTGAACTCGCCTAAGCTCATTCTTCCGCTCAATATTTCCATCCCGGAGATCACGAGCAGTGCCCCCCGAAACACAGACGAGATCAGGCCGTCGCTTGATGTGGCCAGATTCGAGACCCTACTTGCTTTCATGTAAATCGGGTAGTACCCCTCGA
>URPJ01000009.1 GCA_900549745.1 uncultured Collinsella sp.
ATTGACCTTCTGGTCATGCCGCCGAAGTTGAAAGGCAGATTGCCGCTCTGGCGGGTTTGCAGCGTCAACTGGTTACGCGGTTTGGTAAAACCGCGTAACCCCTAAGGCCGCTGGCCCATGCCACCCTCGAGGGTGACAGTCTCGCCGTTCATATACTTAAAGTCGGGACCGCAAAGCTGAACGACCACGCGGCCGATCTCCTTCTCGACGTCGCCGTAGTGACCAGCCGGCGGCATGTGGACGTTGGCCTTAAACGCCTCGGGATAGGCATCCTGGAAGTTCTCGAGCGCAGCGGTCCAAGCAAGCGGGCAAACGATATTGACGTTGATGCCGTCCTTGCCCCACTCGTTGGCGGCAACGCGGGTCAGGCCGCGGATGCCCTCCTTGGCGGCAGCATAGCTGCACTGGCCATAGTTGCCAAACAGGCCGGCACCCGAGGCAAAGTTGACCACGGAGCCCTTGGTCTCCTTCAGGTGCGGATAGGCCTTCTGCATGTACAGATAGGTAGCATACAGACCGGAGTAAATGGCCAGATTAAACTGATCCATGGTGTGATCGGCGATGGTCACGCCCGAGGCGCTGGCCTGAGCATTGTTGACGACGGCGTCGATGCGGCCAAACTCCTCAATGGCCTTGTCGATGACGTTCTGGACGACGGCTTCGTTGTCCTGACCGGCTGAAACATCGGCCTGAACAGGCAGAACCTTGACACCGTACTCGGCCTCGAGAGACTCCTTGGCGGCCTCGAGCTTAGCGACGTTGCGGCCGGTGATGACGAGGTTCGCGCCCTCCTTGGCAAAAGCGATATCGATGCCGTAGCCGATGGAGCCAGCGGAACCGTCCTTAAGCGTGGCCTTGCCGCCACCGGTGACGATCACGGTCTTACCAGTGAAAAGTCCCATACAAAGTCCTTTCAAATCGCGACGGGCACGCCCGCCGACTGCGCGTATCCAACTTCACGCGCCAAAAGCTGAAATGCAACTTTAGCGGGTTCAAGTGAAAAATAAAGACCGCAGCAGGCGAACGGCACCACGTCGTTCGGCGAAGGGATTGTCAAGTACAAACTGGATAAAGCGGCCGAGTTATTGTTATCAGATCGAGCCATCGAACACGTTTTGAAACTTTGCTGCGGCGCGCGGGATGTCGGCGCGAGACTTTATCATAGGATGACAAACAACGATGAGGAGCACATGCCTATGACAGACGAGCTGGACCCCCAGACTCAAGAGCATATTGATGATCCCGCAGACGTCACCACAGATACTGACGCTGTGACCTGCGATGGTACCGACGTCGACGGCCCCATCTTGGACGAAAGCGCTACGGCGGAAACCCCCGAATCAGAAAACGTCGATGAGCAAAACGACGATGCGCCCGCTCAGGACGACGCCCCCGTACAGGACGACGCCCCGCAAGCAGCGGGCCCCATCGAGGTGTCTTCGGAAGAAGAGCTCGATGCCGTCATGGACTCCATGATGGATGTTGTCAAAGCGATGAAAGACGCCGTCGCCGATGCCGATATCGATGCCGAGGAAGAGGAGGCCGCCGAGGCGGCCTCGACCTTTGTGCCCGGCGAGACTCCGGTTGCCGACCAGGGCAGCACCATGCCCTCGTTTCTGCAGCTCGAGCACCCCACGATTGGCGCCGATGCGGTCGATCCGCACGCAGCAGGCTTTTCTGTGGTCGAGGGCGGTACCGGCAATATCGCCGCGCCACAGGCTGCCGATGCGGACGCTGCCGACACCGCTCGCCCGACCGCCCCGCATTCCCCCGCCGCGAGCCGCGATCTGGGGACCGCTGTCTCGAACACTGCGAACGCCGTGGGCACCTTTATCGCCCAGGGCGCCTCGGCCATGCGCGAGATGAACGCCGCGAAAAAGGCACTTGCCGATGCCCGCGCCCACCTGGCCGAACTTGAGCAGCGCATTGCCGATCAGGCCGAGGAACTCGAGACGCGCCAGGATATCGCAGGCCGCTACGAGCAGATCGTCGCCGACCAGCGCCAGACGATTGCCACGGCCCAAAAGACTGCAGCGGCCGCCGAGATTGACCGTGATGCCCACGCCGCCAAAGCGACAGAGCTCAAGGGTCAGTTCGAACAAATGAAGACAGAGGATGACGCGACTGAGCTCCGCCTGAAGGCCGCGCTCGACGCCGTGGAGGCCCGCGAGGCGAGCTCGCGCGAGACCGGCAACCGCCTCGTTCGACGTCTTGAGGATTCCAAGCGCATCCGCGACAAGGTGAAGGCCGAGCGAGACGCCGGCATTGCGGCCGCACAACAAACCGTCGACGCCACGCGCGCCCAGCTCGAGACGCTGCGTCATGAGTATGCCGAGCTGCAACGCAATCCCTCGGCAAATCCCGCCAACTATACGGTGCGCACCAGCGAGCTCTCGATGCAGATCTCCGACACGGCAGATGCCCTGCGTAAAGCCGAAGAAGATGTCCCGCGCATCACCGCCGACCTTGAGCACTCACTTGCCGCAGCCGAGCAGGCCGTCGAGCAGGCGCAAGCCCCCATCGCCGACGCCAAGCGAGCCCATCAGGCCGTGACGGCAGAGGCCGATGCCGCGCGCGACGAGCTGCAGACCGCAAAAACCGCCGCCGCAACGCGCCAGCGCGAACTGCGCGAGAAGATCGCCGCCGAGGACAAGGCACGCCGCGACCAAGAGCAGAGTATCGCCAACGCCCAAGCAGATGCCGCACATGCGCAGTCGATCATCGAACAGGCGACCGAGGTACACGACCACCCAGAGATCACTGAGTCGCTTGCAGGATCCTTGGCCCGAGACAAAGCCGAACACGCCGAGACCGAGCGAGAAGTCGCCCAGCTCGAGGCCACCGAGGACGCGGTGCGCGAGCGTACCCGCGACTCACGCATCAAATTCACCGGCGCCATCGTCTGCATCGTCGCCACAATCCTGGTGATCATCCTAGTCTGGCTGTTCGCAAGCAAGTAAACCAGCTGCCAAAAAACGCTCAACGCAGTTGCGGTGAGATAGTTCCTGTTTAGCCCCAAAAAGGCCAATTCAAGAACTATCTCACCGCAACTTATTTAGATCGACGCAAGGCAACCTACCCCTCTTGCACCAATCTCTTGGACATAAGGAGTGTCCCCAGGTGCCGGCACAAAAGGAACGTCCCCAAGTGCCAACAATGGCAACGCCGGTGTTTTGGCAACGACAGCGAGCGGGTCGCATTTGAGACAAGGTGACGTGAAACGAAAGGGCGCTGACCTTCTGGTCGCGCCCTTGAAGTTGAACGTCAGATTGTCCAAATGCGGCCCGCGCAGCGTCGACCGGTTACGGCGTTTGTAAAACGCCGTAACCTACAAGATGAGCATCGCGTCGCCGAAGCTGAAGAAGCGGTAACGTTCTTCGATAGCAGCAGCGTAGGCATCCATGATCTGGTCGCGGGTGGCAAGTGCGCTCACGAGCATCATGAGCGTGGAGCGCGGCACGTGGAAGTTCGTGATCAGCGCGTCTACCACGTGATAGGTCGAGCCGGGCATGAGGTAGAGCTGCGTCGTGGCGTTCTCGCGCACCACGATGTCACCGCGGCCAAGCGTGTCGGCTCCGTCCTCGCGGCCTTCAAAATAGCGCGCCGTCACGGCCGGATCGAACACCGGGGCTTCTGCGTCAAACGCGCTCTCGAGCGAGCGCACCGCGGTGGTGCCGACGGCGATCACACGATGACCCTCGGCCTTGGCCTTGTGCACGGCATCGACAACCTCCTGCGACACGTGGTAGCGCTCGGTGTGCATCACGTGCTGCGTGGGGTCGTCCTCCTCCACCAGACGGAAGGTATCGATACCCACCTCGAGCTCGACGGCGGCAAACTTGGCACCCTTGGCCTCGATAGCGGCCATGAGCTCGGGCGTAAAGTGCAGACCCGCCGTGGGAGCGGCAGCCGAGTGCTCCTCCTTCATGGCGTAGACGGTCTGGTACTTCTCGGGATCGCCCTCGTAATCGGTAATGTAGGGCGGCAGCGGCACGTGACCGGCGGCGTGAATGGCCTCGTCGAGCGTGCGCGGCTCGCCGGCGGCATTGCAGCCGGCCGGCTCAAAACGCACCAGGCGGCCGCCGCGGCTATCGGCGACAAAGTCGACAACCTCGGCCGTCAGCACCACGGGAGCCCCCTCGGGCGCATGGGCGCCACCGGCGCGATACTCAATATGAGCACCGGGCTTCAGGCGCTTGCCCGGCTTGACCAGACACTCCCAAACGTGACCCAGCGGGTCAACATCCTCGCGGCGCTTGAGCAGCAGTGTCTCGACCACGCCACCCGAGCCCGCCTTGCGACCGATAAGACGGGCCGGCATCACGCGCGTCTTGTTGATGACGAGCACGTCGCCCGGCTCGATATAGTCGATGATGTCGCGGAAGATGCGGTGCTCAACGGTACCGCCATGCTTTAGCGGCGTTCCCGCCTGAGAGCCCTTGCGATCCACCACCAGCAATCGGCAGGAATCGCGCGGCTCGGCAGGAGCCTGGGCAATCAGTTCCTCGGGAAGGTTGTAGTCAAAATCATCGGTACGCATAGACACGTCGGATACTCCTTATATAGCTAAAGTCCGCTCTACATCCTAGCAGGCTGACGTCCCAAATGAACTACTTTTTGGCGGCTTTGCGCTCGTCGCGGATGCGGGCGCGGTCCATGGCCGCCTCGACAGCCGAGAAGCGGCAACCACAGTAGTTCTGCCGATACATGCCAAGCTCGCGCGAACGGCGTGTCGCCTCGGGGTAATACGGGCGAAAATCGCGAATCACCGGGGTGAGACCGCGGGCGGCAGCCAGACGCTCCAACACATCATTGCAGGTATCGAACAGCTGGTACGGCGAGACGGCGAGCGTCGTGCCCACAAACTCAAACCCGCGCTCCTGGGCAACGCGGCACGCCTCGGCCAAGCGCAGGGCATAGCACGCGCGACAGCGACGAGGCCGATCGGCACCCAGCGGTGCCACGCCGGTCTCCCAGCGATCGCGGTCCTCCCCTGCCTCGATGAGCTCGATGTCGCCATCGGCACACCACCGGCGCAGCTCGTCCAAGCGGCGCTGCCATTCATCGCGCGGTTGAATATTGGGGTTGGTCCAGCAAATCGTGGGCTCAAACCCCTCCTCGCGCAGCAGGCGAACCGGCTCAAGCGAGCATGGTGCACAGCACGCATGCAGCAACAACGGCTTCATCGACATCTCCTCACCCAAAAAAGCGAACGCCAAAGGACGTATCCTCGCAGGCGACAATGCGGCGGTCGCGCAAAATGGTCCGCACGTAATACCAGTCGCCTACACAGCCCGACAAATGCAAGCCGGCCGCCAGGTAGCACAGCAGCGGATAGCCCGAAAACGCAAACCCCAGGGCAAACGCTGTCGTCACAACAACCGTCGGCGCCAGGCAAACCGCCATGTACCGCCGGCGCAAATACACAACACCCTCGGCGCAGGCATAGATCATCGCCGTCTCGCGATTCGCCCCAAAGGTCACCTTCGCGCCCGCAGGCGCCAGCAGCTTAAAAAACACACCGTGCACCAGCTCGTGCACGGCGAACGACGCCGCAGAAATCGCAGCCAAGCCGACTATCCAGCCCACGACAGCCATCCAGCCGCCCGCGTCAGCCGCATCCAAGTCTGCAGGCCCGCCCAGCAGCATAAACACCGGCACCAGGCACACGGCAAACACCACAAGCACGGCCATCCCCCACACGAAGCAAGCGTGCAGAAAATCCTCGTCCTCAAACGCATGTATGTTGGAAATCTCATTCATAGCATCTTAGGATAGCGCCCCTGCCACGTACCCGTCCGCATGTGCGATAATGTCGAACGATATGCACGAATTGACCACCGCGTCGCCGAGCCCCACGCCCGGCTGCGCTCCCACCATATGCGAAGGAGTCCCATGGCATCCAAATACTCCATGAACGACCGTCCCAGCTGGCCTCGCCGCGCCATCGTTACCGCCGGCGAGCCCTACGGCAACAAGGGCCTTCACTTTGGCCACGTCGGTGGCGTCTTTGTCCCGGCCGACTTCTTCGCCCGCTTCCTGCGCGACCGTCTGGGCCGCGAGAACGTCATCTTCACCTCGGGCACCGACTGCTATGGCTCGCCCATCATGGAGAGCTACCGCAAGCTCAAGGAGAACGAGGGCTACGACAAGTCCATCGCCGAGTATGTCGAGTCCAATCACTCCCGCCAGGCCGCGACCCTCAACAACTACAACATCAGCTGCGATATCTACGGCGGCTCGGGCCTTGAGCCGGCTGCGCAGATTCACAACGAGGTGACCGCCGAGATTATCGAGCGTCTGCACGAACAGGGCACCATCTCCAAGCGCTCCACGCTGCAGTTCTACGACGCCAAGGCCGGCACGTTCCTCAACGGCCGCCAGGTGATCGGCCGCTGCCCCATCCAGGGCTGCAAGTCCGAGAAGGCTTATGCCGACGAGTGCGACCTGGGTCACCAGTTTGAGCCCGAGGAGCTCATCGCGCCCAAAAGCCAGCTCACCGGCGAGGTGCCCGAGCTGCGCCCGGTCGACAACCTCTACTTCGACCTGCCGGCCTACCTCGACTTTATGAAAACCTATACCGCCAAGCTCGCCCAGAACCCGCAGGTTCGCTCCGTGGTCTCCAAGACCATGGAAGAGTGGCTGCTGCCGGCCCAGCTCTACATCCAGAACAAGTTCCGCGAGGCCTTCGATGCCGTCGAGGATCAGCTTCCCGAGCACACCGTGCTGGAGCCCGAGGGCAACAAGAGCAGCTTTACCGTCACCTTCCCCAGCTGGAAGGAGCGCGACGATGCCCACGCGGTGCTCGCCAACGGCGGCGTGCGCTTCCGCAGCGGCAAGGCGCTCGTACCCTTCCGCATCACCGGCAACATCGACTGGGGCGTTCCGGTGCCCGAGGTCGATGGCGTCTCCGACGTCACCTGCTGGTGCTGGCCCGAGAGCCTGTGGGCTCCCATCAGCTATACGCGCACCGTGCTCGCACGCGATGCCAAGGCCGCCGGCGTGACCGAGGGCGTCGCCGCCCAGGATGCCGCCCTCATGGGCGAGCCCGCCGCCGATTCCACGCAGGTCCCCGCGCCCACCTACCAGCACAGCTCGCTCGACTGGCGCGACTGGTGGTGCTCGGATGACGCACAGATCTACCAGTTCATTGGCCAGGACAACATCTACTTCTATTGCATCGCGCAGACCGCCATGTGGGAGGCCCTGGGTTGGAACCTCACGCAGAGCACCGTCAGCGCCTGCTACCACCTGCTCTACATGGGCAAAAAGGCAAGCTCGTCCTCGCAGACTCCTCCCCCGCCGGCAGACGACCTGCTCAACCACTACACCTGCGAGCAGATGCGCGCGCATTGGCTGTCGCTCGGCCTGTCCGAGAAGCCGGTGAGCTTTAGCCCCAAGGCATACGACACGCGCGTGACCGGCAAGGACAAGGACGGCAACGAGGTGCGCGCCTGCGACGACAAGCGCGTTATCGACCCCGCCCTTAAGGAGAGCGCGCTGCTGACCGGCGTGTTCAACCGCCTGGCCCGCAGCTGCTTCTACGGCGTCGCCGTCAAGGAGGGCGACGAGAGTCCCTATCGCAACGGTTGCATCCCCGCCGGTGCCGCTTCTGACACCGTGGTCGAAGCCGCCCAGCAGGCAGCCCTCGCCTTTGAGCAGGCCATGTACAAGTTCGAGACGCACCGAGCGCTCGCTGTGTGCGACGACTACCTGCGCGCCGCCAACAAGCGCTGGAGCGATGCCTCCAAGGCCGCCAACAAGCTCGAGGGCGAGCCGGCCAACGCCGCCATGACGCAGGCCCTCGTCGACGCCTTTACCGAGCTGCGCGTAGCGACCGTGCTCATGCACGGCATCGTGCCGGCCGGCTGCGAGCTCATCTGCGAGTACTTCGACGTTGACCCGGTCGCCTTCTTTAGCTGGGATAACATCTTTGCCTCCACGGATGAGTTTGTGGAGAGCCTGGGCGAGAAGCCCGGCGAGCACCGCGTGAAGCCGCTGCCCCCGCGCTTCGACTTCTTTAGCAAGCACGAGAGCCAGTACTAAAGCACGCCAGCAGCGGCGTGCCCGGAAAGTAGTCAATTTGGGACGGGAAGGAAAGACGGATGTCCAAGCCGCGTCGTCGTAAGCAGAAAAAGCAGGTCAAGGCCGAGCTCAAGCTCAGGCAGTTTGCTGCTACCGAGCTTTCCGACCAGCTTGCCGCCCTTCCCTGCGCCGCCGACCTGCCGCGCTTTATGGTCGACACGGTCGCCGGCGCCTATGCGCCCGCCGATGCCAAGCTCATGATCGAGGGCTTCGGCGCCGCGGCCACACGCCCGGTCACGCTGCGCGCCAACACGCTCAAGGCGACCGCCGAGGACATCGCTGCGGCGCTCGATGCCGCCTGCATCGCCCACCAAACCGTTACCTGGTATCCGGACGCCTTTATCCTGCCCGAGGCCCAGGTTTCAGATCTGTGGGATCTCGACATCTACCGCGACGGCAAAATCTACCTGCAGAGCCTGTCATCCATGATGCCGCCGTTGGTCCTGGGCGCCCAGGCAGGCGAGGACATCCTGGACATGTGCGCAGCCCCCGGCGGCAAGACGACGCAGATCGCCGCCCTCACCCAGGGACAGGCGCACCTCACCGCCTGTGAGATGAGCATTCCCCGCGCCGAAAAGCTCGAGTCGAACCTCCATCGCCAGGGTGCCAAAAACGTGCCCGTCATGCGCATCGACGCACGCGAGCTCGACGAGTTCTTCCGCTTTGACCGCATCCTGCTCGACGCTCCCTGCACCGGCACGGGCACCGTCATCAGTGGCAACGAGAAAAGCCTGCGCGGCCTCACCGAGCAGTTGCTGAGCAAGTGCGCCCGCTCGCAGCGAGCACTTCTGGACCGCGCCATGGGGGCCCTCAAACCGGGCGGCACGCTCGTCTATTCGACTTGTTCGATCTTGCCGCAGGAAAACGAGGACGCCCTGCAAGAGGCCCTCGACAAGCATATGGACTGCGAGCTTATCCCCCTCGACGGCACGCCAAGCGAAAGTGAAGCACGACGCACCCAGGACGCCGGCGAGGAGCCGCATATCGAGTGCAATGCCCTCACTGAGGCCATCGCTGCCGGCCATGTCTCGGCCGTCGCCAACGGTATGCCCGGTACGCTGACCATTCCGCCTAGCCGCGACTTTGAGGGCTTCTACATTGCCCTGATCCGAAAACGCAGCTAGCGCACGGATCCAAAACTCAACAAGCTATTTCTGTGCGCGTTTGCCCTGCTGGTCGCAATGCTGTTTAAGCATCGCGCGCTCCTTGCGCTCGGCCCTTTTGCCCTTGATGGCCGTGACCACAAAGTAGATGACCGCGGCGGCAACGATTGCGCCCACACACAGGCCAATCGAGCCCAACATTGCCGAAAAATCCATACCGCGTCACCTCTCTTTTAAACGGGACTTTCAAGATAGCACCTCGATCCCCGCCACCAC
Organism: uncultured Collinsella sp.; assembly: GCA_900549745.1. Lineage (GTDB taxonomy): Bacteria > Actinomycetota > Coriobacteriia > Coriobacteriales > Coriobacteriaceae > Collinsella. The sequence continues at coordinate 9,465 of URPJ01000009.1, forward strand.
AGCTCCTTCACGTTCGCCTGCCCTTCGGTCTAACGGATGGCGCGGCGGGGAAAAATCAACTCGTCAAACGATTTAGCATTCGCAATTCCGGCTGCATCGTGCCGGCCGTCGTCACACAGAATCGAGTCTCCATGGACACCCTCAACGACCTAAACGAGCGCGTCGACGCCTTTGTCGGCACCAGCTCCTTCGACACGCCTGCCGCGGCAAACGACCAAGCTCCCATCGATGTGCCCGCCGAGGTTCACGAGGACATCGTCGCCTCGGTCGATTTCTCCGAGGTCGAGCTCGCAGACGAGTTCACCGAGCCCCAGGTAGCCGTGACTCCCAACGGACTGCTCCCCATGGAGCCGCTGCCCATCGACGGGCGTTTGCGCAAGGCGGCCCTCCGCATGCCCGACGAGATCGAGGAGGCCAGCGGCTTTACGCTCTTCGGCCGTCGTATCAAATCGCTCATCTACACCACCGATGTCGCGGTTATCCGCAACTCCAACGCCGACGCCGTCTTTGCGGTCTACCCTTTCACGCCGCAGCCCGCCATTACGCAGGCACTGTTGACCGTCGCCGAGTGCCCGGTCTTTGTAGGCGTGGGCGGCGGAACTACGACCGGCAAGCGCTCCGTGCAGATGGCAGCCGTCTCCGAGATGCAGGGCGCGGCGGGCTGCGTGGTCAACTCCCCCGCCACTGCCGAGATGGTCGAGCACATCACCAACATCGCCGACATCCCCGTCATCGCCACGGTCGTACGTTGCGACGATGATGCGCATGCCAAAGTGCGCGCCGGAGCCAAGATTCTCAACATCGCCGCCGGCAAAAACACACCCCAGGTCCTGCGTGAACTGCGCGAGCACTATCCCAACCTGCCGCTCATCGCACCGGGCGGCAAGACGCCCGAGAGCATTCGCGAGACCATCGCCGCCGGCGCCAACGCCATCATCTGGACGCCGCCTTCGGCCCAGCAGCTACAGGCCGACATGATGCAGCGTTATCGCAAGATGAAGGAAGACGCCACACCTGTCATCTCGCGCGACGATGTGCCCATTATCGACCAGGTCGCCGCCGCCGAAGTCAGCCAGGTCGAGAACATGAATCCCGACGTGCCGATTCCCGACGAAGTCATCGAGCGCGTCGCTTCGATCCACGAGCGCGTCGAGGAGCATCGCGCCAATCGCGGCCTCAAGCCGTCACTGCACGGCTTTTTCTTCCGCGGAAAGAAACGCTAGCCGCAACAGCAAGGCCCGCCCCACAAACGTGAGACGGGCCGTTTTCGTTTGAGCAATCATGCAGCAACGTGATGGGGCAAATTAATCCACGCGCTTGTCGCCCATAAAGAAGAGCGCCACCGTACCAGGTCCGGTATGCGAGCCAATCAGAGTACCGATGTCATTGATCTCAATCTTGCCTTTAAGCTGCGGAACCTGTTCCTCAATCAGCGCCGCAACTGCCTCGGCATCCTCGCGGCACGCCGAGTGCGACATGATGCACTTACCCGAATAATCCGCACCGTCCTGCACGTGTGCCATCATGGTCTTGGCCATCTCGGAAATCGCGCGCTTCTTAGTGCGAATCTTCTCACGTGGCGACAGCTTACCTTCGCAATCGACCGTCATAAGCGGGCAAATCTTAAGCGCCGTGCCGATGATCGCGCTCGCGGCCGAAATGCGACCGCCGCGCAGGTAGCTCGACAGATCGGTCGAGAAGAACCAGTGGTGCAGGTTGAGCTTGTGCTCCTCGATCCAGGCAGCCGTCTCGTCGAGTGAAGCCCCACTATCGCGCACATCGGCGGCATATTCCAACAACAGGCCAAAGCCCGAAGACGCCGCCAGCGAATCGATGACGCGCACCTTGCCGCCCTCGGGATAGCGATCCGCAAGCATCTGCGCCGCGACGCAGGCCGATCCATACGTGCCCGAAATACCCGACGACAACGTCAGGTGCAGCACGTCTTTACCCTCGGCAACAAACGGCTCCCAAAACTCCTCGTACTCACCCACGCTCACCTGAGACGTCTTGGGCATGGCGCCCGCGGCAATCTGGGCAAAAAACTTGTCCGGCGTAATCGACTGATACAGATTGTCCGTATAGACAACATCGTCGATCTCGTAATGAAAACACACGACAGGAATATTGCGCGACGCAAAGAACTCACGGGTTCGGTCGGCGGCGGATTCACAGGTCAGGACAAAATCACTCATATGAGGCTCCTTACTCATTGCTGCGCAAATTATCGCACAGTGAGCCTATATGCGGTACATATGTCCACTATTTACCAAATCGAACCAAAAATAGTGAACATCTTTACCACCATCGTCTCCACCGACCCCACGCATAAATATCTGAGAAAACACTCTCTGTCGTCTCCACCCAACCGACACATCTACCTTCACTAAATCGATTTACCAAACCGTTCAGTCAACAATTCAGCCGCTGGCGCAAAATCGAAACAAAAGCGGCGCATACTGGTAAACGTTTGACGCTGTTTATCAGTTTTACCAGCCCCATCGGAAGGTGTTTCATGGTCGCATTCGATCGCAACCCGCAAGACTTCAAGTATCTGCGCCTGCTGTCGAGACAGTTCCCCACCGAACAATCCGCATTTACCGAGATTATCAACCTCTCGGCCATCCTCAACCTACCCAAGGGCACCGAGCATTTTATGAGCGACGTGCACGGCGAGTACGAAGCCTTTATGCACATCCTCAACAACTGCTCGGGCGTCGTACGCGAGCATGTCGACGAGATTTTTGGCGACACGCTCTCCTTTGACGAAAAGGGCGAGCTGTGCACGCTCATTTACTACCCGCGCGAGAAGATTGAGCTGGTCCGCAGCCAGCGCGAGGACTCGCCCACCTGGTACAAGACGATGCTTGACCAGCTCATCATGGTCGCTCGCTCGCTTTCAAGCCGCTACACGCGCTCCAAGGTGCGTAAGGCCATCCCGCGCGACTACGCCTATATCATCGACGAGTTGTTGCACACGCACCCGGACGAGAACAACTATCGCGTGCGCTATCACGAGCGCATCGTGGAGTCCATCCTGGAGACCGCCAGCGCCGACGACTTTATCGAGTCGCTCGCTTCGCTCATCAAGCGCCTGGCCGTCGACCACCTGCACCTGGTGGGCGATATCTTCGACCGCGGCGGCGGCGCAGCCAAGATTATGGACCGCCTGCTCACCTACCATTCGCTCGACATCCAGTGGGGCAACCACGACCTGCTGTGGATGGGCGCTGCGGCCGGTGAGCCCGCCTGCATCGCCACGGTATTGCGCAACAACCTACGCTACGACAACTACGAGATCTTGGAGAACGACTACGGCATCTCGCTGCGTGAGCTTGTCGCCTTTGCCGATGCCACCTATACCGCCGGTGAGTCCATCACCCCGCTGATCAAGGCCATCAACGTGCTGCTCTTTAAGCTCGAGGGCCAGATTATCCAGCGTCACCCCGAGTTCGATATGACCGACCGCCTGCTGCTCGACAAGATCGACCACGACAACGGCACGGTCACGCTCGCCGACGGCAGCGTGTGGCCGCTCACGACCAACGACTTCCCCACCGTCGACCCGGCGGACCCCTATACGCTCACGCCCCAGGAGCAGCACATCATCGACAAGCTCGTGTCCGAGTTTGTCACCGCCGATCACCTGCATCGCCATATCGATTTCCTCTATTCCCACGGCTCGATGTACAAGGTCGCCAACGGCAACCTGCTCTTCCACGGCTGCGTTCCGCTCAACGAAGACGGCACCTTTAGCAGCATGAACTGTCTGGGCACCTGGCACGCTGGCCGCGATTATCTCGATTTTTGCGACCACATCGCCCGCCGCGCCTGGCGCGTGGGCGACCGCGACGCTCTCGACTGGATGTGGTACCTGTGGATTGGCTTTAACTCGCCCGCCAGCGGACGCCTGGTGCGTACCTTTGAGCGCGCCTATATCGCCGATAAGAGCACCTGGGTCGAGCCGATGGACCCATACTTTACGCTTACCAAGTCGCCCTCGGTCTGCGACGACATCATGCGCGAGTTTGGCGTCGCGCCCATGGCATGTTCGCCGACCGGCCACATCATCAACGGCCACACGCCCGTTAAAACCACCAAGGGTGAGCAGCCCATCCGCGCCGAGGGCAAGCTACTGGTCATCGATGGCGGCTTCTGCCGCGCTTACCATCCCAAGACGGGCATCGCCGGCTATACGCTCATCTCGAGCTCGCGCGGCTGCCGCCTCAAGTCGCACCGGGCCTTTACGACGGTTGCCGAGGCACTCACGCGCAACGTGGACATCGAGAGCGAGACCAACCGTTTTGACCAAGCAGACCGTCGCCGCATGGTGAGCGACACCGATACTGGCGCCAAGATTCGCAGCCAGATCCAAGACCTGCGCCAGCTGCTCGATGCATATAGAAACGGTGCTATCGAGGAGCGCGCCTAGCACCACCCGCGGGGATTGGCTAAACTTGCTAAGTTTGTCATCCCCGCGGCGCTTCGGCGCCAGCTTAAGGCAGGTACTATGCAAAAGCTCCTTGCGCAGATTATGAAATTTGGCGTCGTCGGTGTCATTGCCACGGTTATCGACTTTGGCATTATGAATCTGCTCCACTACGGTCTGGGCCTCAACATCCTAATCGCCAACACCAGCGGCTTTATCATCTCACTCATCTTTAACTACCTCGCAAGCATGAAATACGTGTTTGCGCACAAGGAAGGCATGAGCCGCCGCCGCGAGTTCATCATCTTTGTCGTGCTGTCCGTGATCGGTTTGGTGCTCAACGACGGTATTGTGCTGACACTCAACGCCGGCCTGGGACTCGAGGCCAATATCGCCAAGATTTGTGCCACCGCACTTGTCATGGTCTACAACTTTGTGACCCGAAAGATCTTTCTGGAGGGCGACGAGACCAAGTAACTCGCAACCTTACAGCCTTACGATGCCCACGGACAATGCGTGCTCAGCGCAGTATCGCCCGTGGGCATCGTTCGTTTACGGGCAAATTCTCAACGTTTGCGGATTGACTCTTGAAAATTTGACGAGTTCGTATAGTTCTTGGCAAAGACCTTACGTTTCCTTTGCAAAAGATCTAAAGTATCCCCTGCTCGATTCATCAACGCATTGGATGTGATTACGTGCGCAAGGCGCTGGCACAACCTCATACCAAGCAGTTCCTCAAGTTTGCCGTCGTGGGTCTTATCTCCTTTGGCATCGACTGGGGCATGCTCATTGCGCTCGTCGAGCTGTTCCACCTCGACTTTTTGATGAGCACCACGGTTTCGTTTATCACGTCCGTCGTGGTCAACTACTGGCTCAGCATGAAGTACGTGTTCGACCACCGCGAGGGCATGAGCCGCAAGCGCGAGTTCACGATCTTCACCATCCTGTCGGTGATCGGCCTGGGCCTCAACGACCTGTACATGTTTGTGGGCGTCACGTTTTTGAGCATCGGTTACCAGGCCATGAAGGCCATCGCCACGTTCCTCGTCACCTGGTACAACTACTTCAGCCGCCGCTTTTTCCTCGAGGGCGCGCAGTCGTAGTTTGTTCGACATTTGCTTGAAGGTATAACCGGTTGGAATTCTCGTTCCAACCGGTTTTTTATTTGTCGAGAGACCCGGCGACCCAGTCCCATTCGCACGAAAACGGGCGGCCCGGATGTTTGTCCGAACCGCCCGTTTGGTACGATATGCCGAGGTCCCTAGCCTGTAACGTAATACCAGACCACGTTGTCGCCATTGGAGAGAACGTAGTTACTGCAGGCCGTCATGGGCGTTCTGCCGTTGACGGAATACATCCAGCCGCTCGTGCCGCCGTACTGTTTCTCGGCCAAACCACCAATCGCAGAAACATACGTGCCGTACGATGAGCCGTGTGCGTTGACAGAAAGGCCCAGCGCGCACAGGGCATCGTAGACGGTAGCACCTTCGTTAAAGGTAAAGGTGCCACCAGAGGACACAGGATTGCCCACAGCGCTCGATGTGACCGAAACCGTCACCGTAACGTAGTTGGACTCCTGTGAGCCGCTCTGGCCGCCCGAGGAGGCGTTTCCACCATTAGAGGATGAGGCTCCATTAGACGACTGGCCACCGCCCGAAGAAGCACCGCCAGACACATTGGAAGTATCACCGGCTCCCGTATTTTGGGCAGCAGATTTATCGCCAGACTTCTTGCCGTCCTGGTCCTCAGACTTCTTGCTATCCGAGCTTTTATCCGATTCCTTGTGCGAAGACTCGGAATCGTCCTTGGACTTGGACTCATCTTTTGCGTCATTCGATGACTTGGAATCCTTGGAACTGGCCTCGCCCGAAGCGGCAGACGAGCCAGACGCCTTGGTGTCCTTGGTGACGACGCTCTCCCCCGTCACGGTCTGAATGATCCAGTCAATGGACCAGGCGCCACTCTCGGAGGGATGGACAAAGCCCAGCGAGACGACGATCAGAATGGTGCACGCGGCAGTCAGAACGCCAAGGAGCGCCTTCCGTCGAGGGGCGGACGCCGCCGAAACGGCGCCCTGTTGCTTTGCATCGTCGAACTGAATGAACGAGGAATCTGGTTGCTTGGGGTCAGCGTCCTTGGACTTATTGGACACAGCCCTCACCTACCGACGTTTGGTGAACACGAACATGCCGACGATGGCGAGTCCGATGACGCCGGCGGCAACGCCAACAATGGCGAGCGGATTGGTGCTAGTCTCCTGCTCGGAAGCACTAGAGGACTTCTTAGCAGTGGTCGTAGAAGCAGCACCCGTATCGGACTTGGAATCGGACTTCTTGTCGGACTTCTTGTCGGACTTGCTGTCCTTCTTGTCAGACTTCTTCTCGTCCTTCTTATCGGACTTATCGGAGTCCTTCTTGTCGGACTTGTTGTCCTTGGTCTCGGTCTTGGTCGACACCGTCGTCTTGGTCGTCGGCTTATGACCCGGGGCGACAGCGCCGCCCTTCGAGCCGGAGCCGGAACCCGTGCCAGTGCCAGCGCCAGTGCCGGATCCAGTACCGGTACCAGAACCGCCGCCGCCATTCGAACCAGCGCCGCCATTACCGCCAGGGTTAACGGCATTCTTGGTCCACTTGGCATACAGCGTCAGATCGGCCGTCACCGACGTGCTAAAGTCATACGCCTGCACGCAAGCCTCATCGGTGAACCAACCGCCGAAAGTGTAGCCATCGCGCGTCGGATCGGCCGGCTTAACCAGCTTGCCATCGGCCGTAGCAACAAACTTAGTATCGCAAGCAGACCCGCCGTTGGAATTAAAGGCAACCGTCCAAGACTCAACGGCCCCAAGCTTGAACAGCGTGCCCGAGTCATTGATGTAGTACAGGTTGCCAGATGCATCGGCAATGACCGGAGAGTCACAGTACTGGTAATGGCCAGCCGCATCATAAATCTGCGTCGCCTCTGCATCGCCGAGCGTATAGCGATACACGCCACCACCAGCAGAGTAGTTGACGTAATCCTTGCTATCCGCGCTGTTAACGGTGAAGTACACATAGGTCTTGCCGCCCTGAACACTCACCAGCGGAGTAGCAGCAATACCGTTGAGGCCAGCCGGCAGCGCCTTGCCGTCGGCAGCAGCGACCATCGTGATCTTACCCGTCTTCAGGTTATAGAGAACCAGAGCAGAGCCCGTAGCCGTCTGTCCGCCGACAATCAGATTGTCACCAGACACCGCAGGGGCGCTCAGATTATTCGTAAGCCCCAGATCAACCGTCTTCTGCTCGCTCAGTACGCCCTTCGCCGAGAGCGAAATCACATGGAGCTTTCCGTCGTGCGTCATCTGATAGAAGGTCGAACCATTGGACGGATCGGCAATGCAATCGGCATTTGCAACAGCGCCGAGCTTCATGGTCGAAACGACATCGCCCGTCGTCTTATCAATGCACTTAAGCGTACCCGCGCTCGTAGGAACAATGGTGTACTTATCCGTCAGCGCAGCACCAGTCCAGTAATAGCCCTCAGCAGGATCGATGTTCTGCCAAGAAACTTCGCCCGTGGCAATCTTAATGCGCGAAAGGGAGCCGTTGCCGTAGGTCGCGTTGTAATTCTCGTCATACGAAATATCGACCGTGCCTACATAGACGTACTCGCCGTCCGAAACGACGGTGCAGGAGCTCTGCGTCAAGTCCGTCAAACCAGGCGTCAGCCACTTGCAGATCAGCTTGTCTGCAGTAATCGCCTGGACCGCACCGCCGTTGAGCGGAACGATGATAAGGCCATTGGTATAGATCGGACGAGAGGTATAGCTCACCTTGGAGGCAAGCGGCGCAGAGGCAACCTTTTTGCCCGTGGACGAATCGATCTTAATGAGCTCGTTCTCGGTCGCGATGTACACAAAGCCGTTAGCGATAACGGGCTCGCTGCAGTTGGCATACTGCTGACCAGACTCGGCCTTCCAATCGAAGGCCCACTTAAGACCGGCGGCCTGCGCAGGCGTCTTGGCATCCGTTACGGTCGAACCGTTGCCACTGTTGCCGTAGCCGGCCCACTCGGCATCCCAATCAGGAGTCGTCGCACCCGGGTCCACGACAATCTTGTCGGGATCGGGCATGGCCGAATCGTCGGTGGTATAGGCAAGCGTAACCTTATCGCCGCTCTTGAGCGTAATCTGATTGGCGCAGAGTAAGGAGGACTCTCCGTTGATATACAGATGCCAATATTTATTGGTCGCAGCATCCCAACCATACGACTTGTGATCAAACGGCGAAGTAATGGAATTCAGGAACCAGTACTCACCACTCTGGGAGCCGTTGTACGTAACGCCCTTGGCCTTCAGGACCGTCTCAATAAGGTTCTGGGCAGTAGAGCCTTCAGGCAAAGAAACACTGCTTGCCGAGCCCCAGCGAGTATTGTTGCCGTTGACATCGGGACCGATAACATCGACAGACCCAAGCACCTGGCCAGGAAGGGCATCGGCGTCAGCACCATACATAAAGGTGATGGCATCGCCCTCATGGAGCTCGTAGGCACCGGCGCCAACGTCGGCGAACTTGCCATTTACGTAGAAGCGCCAATAGCTACTGGTCGCAGCATCCCAGCCATAGGACTTACCATCGAACGGCGAATAAATGCCGTTGAGGAACCAGCCCCAAGACGATTCGCTAGCATCGAGCTTAAGGCCGGTCTGCTCAAGGAGATCCTTAGCAGTGGAGCCTGCCTTGAGACTCGTCTGGCCCGTCGAAGCCCAAACCTGCTGCTTGCCGTCCTTGTCCTTACCGAGAACCTGAACAGAAGCATGGACAGAATCGGAGGGCAGCTGGTCGCCCCAGCCACCGTAGAACCACGTAACGGTATCGCCGGCATGGATGGTGACATTGTCCGCCGTATAGTCACTCGACTTGCCGTTGATGAACAGTTGCCAATAGGTCGAATAATCTTGGGGCGTACCCAGCTCAACACCGTTGTACTTAAGGCTCAGAATGAAGGAGCCCGCAGCAACGGCGTCAATATCATTCGCCTCGAGCGCGGCCTTCGTAAGGTCAAGCGCGCTCGAACCGGACGTCACCACATACTGCGCGTTATCGACCCAAGTCTGAGTCTTGCCCTGGGCATCGCGACCAATGACGGTCACATTTGCGGCAACCTGGTCCTTAACGACAGGGGACGCGCTACCAGCCGTATAGGCAAACTCAATCTTCTGCCCTTGGGTGAGCTTGACGCTGCTCGCGCCAACCGAGGAAGACGCGCCGTCGACGAACAGCTGCCAGTAGGCATAAGTCGCCGGATCGAAGGCAAGCGTACGGCCATCGCTCGGGGATGTGATGCTTTTGAGGTAGAAACCGTATGCCGTGTTCGGATCGTAATCCGCCTTGAAGCCCGTCTTCTGCTGCAGCTTAACGAAGGCATCCGCAGCCGTCGCGCCCTCGTCGAGCTTGAGTTGCGTAGGTGCCACCCAGGTCTGAGCCTTGCCGTCGGCATCGGTGCCGATAATCGAGAACGAGACCTCGACTTGCTTCTTGGCGACATCGCCGGTTTCTGTCGGGTTCTCTGTCTGGACGGCAGCCGCGGCGGCAGATCCTGCTTGGCCAGCGGATGCCGTCGAAGACTGCTCGCTCGTGGCAGGGCTCTCCCCTGTCGCCGAGCCTTCGTCGCCAGTTGCCGCCTCAGTTGTGGCGGCACTAGTTGTAGACGCGCTCCCAGAATCCGAAAACTCGGCGCCGCTCTGCTCAGCGGCACCGCCCGCAAGCGCTGCGTCCTCGCCCGGCGTCGCAGCCTGAGCCACAGCCTCGGCAATGCCCTCGGCGCCCTCGGCCCACAGCTGAGCCGGTGTGGTGCCAAGGGCCATCGCGAAGGCCAGGAATGCCACCAGGCCGCGCTTGGCTACGCCGCGCGCAATTGCGCCACGGCGATGCAGCGAGGCGCGCTCGCGCTCGTCCTCAAACATATCCATTTGTCCCCCATTGTCTGTACTTGGAGCATTGCCCAGCGGCTGCCCCACGTCATCGCGCATGTTACGCTCGAGTTCCCCCATCGGGGTCCCCCTTCCCTCCAGAGCCCTATGCACACCGGCGGCATACGCCGCAGCCGCATGCAAGATGGGAGGCGATCCGACTTAACCTTACCGACCCGGGCGCGCCGTCCGATCTGCAACGCGACCATCCCGGGCCAAGAGGAATTACGGTTACTGGTACAGCCGGGGACTTGCACCCCGATTCTCCCAAACGCGCAGGAAAACCGCGCATTCGTGCGTCTCCGCACCACCATCTAGGCCATCGATTATTACTGTCATTATGGTATCACGCAAAAGGGTCCCGCACGCAGGCGAAGCCCAAGGTAAAAGCTATGGTTTGCGATAGACTAGGGCATGGATGGATCGCTGAGCAAAATGATCCGTTTTACTCCGTCCCCCAGGGGTCATTACCGCTTGCCGCCGTGGCTGTTGCGCCAGATCTCGCGGCCCAGCATCAGCGCCAGCACCAGCGCGCTCACGTAGCCCATAAAGCCAATCACCGGGATACCAAACACAACCGGCTCGATGCGCGCGTAGTACACCACCGACGAACCGATAAACAGGCCGGCAATCACAATTGCCATCGACATGCGGTCGATAATTCCACCCAGCTGTCGCAGCGCCTTATCGCTGCTCATGATCTGCGTGTTTACCTTAAGTTGACCGCGCGTGAGCATACGCGACGCCAAGCCCAGATACTCGGCCGCCTCGAGCGAGCCTTTTGCCGCGCGATAGCTGCTCGCGGCAAGATCGCGCCCCATTTCGCGGACGCGCGCATAGGCGCTCTTCTCGTTTTTGATGTGCGCTTGGATGATCTGGATCATGTTGACGTTGGGCATGTACTCGGTCAGCAGACCCTCGAGCGTCACCATGCCGCGGGCGAACATCGTCACCACGCTCGGCAGCTCAACGTCGTTTTTGCGCGCCAGGTTTAGCAACGAGGTCAAAAACTCGCCGATATCCAGGTCCTTAAGATCGAGTCCTGCAAAGTCGGCTACGATAAAGTCCAAATCGGACAAAAAGGCCGAATGATCGAGCTCGGCCGAATCACCGCGCGTCACGGCAAAACGCATGAGCGAATCCTTGAGCTTGGGCACATCGCCCTCGGCCACGGCGAAAATCATATCCTTGACGATACCGCGGTCGTGGCTCGACATGCGCCCGACCATGCCCAGGTCAATAAAGTAGACAATGCCGTCTTTGAGGATGATGTTTCCCGCATGCGGGTCGGCATGGAAAAAGCCGTCGTCGAGCACCTGCGTCGAATAGTCCTCGACGATCGCCGAGCCGATCTTTTCCAGGTCATAGCCCTCGGCCACCAGGCGCTCGGGATCGGCAATGGAGATGCCGTCGATGTAGTCCATGACCACGACGTGTTCGGTGCAAAGGTCCAGGTAGGATTTGGGACACGAAACGCCGTGCACGCTTTTGTGGAAGTCATAGAAATCGTTGAGGTTTTTGGCCTCGGCCAAAAAGTTGGTCTCCTCGCGAAATGAGGTCCACAGCTCTTCGACCACACCGTGCAGGTCAACAAACTGATCGGTGTTGACGAACTTGGAAACGATGCGCACCACCGAACGGATGATGTCGATGTCCTGCGCCATGACCTGTTGCGCGCCGGGGCGCTGCACCTTAACGGCTACGTCCTCGCCGGTCACCAGACGGGCGCGGTGCACCTGCGCGAGCGACGCGCTTCCGAGCGGGTTGGGGTCGATCGCGTCGAACATCTGCCCCAGGCGCTGGCCGTATTCCTCTTCCAGACAGCGGAGCACTACCTCATATGGCACCGGCTCTACGTCGGAGCGCAGGCGACGGAGCTCGTCGCAAAACCGCTGCGGCAAAATCTCGGAGCGGTTAGCCAGAATCTGCCCCATCTTGACGAACATGGGACCGAGCTCTTCGAGCAGACGACGCAGACGCACCGGCGTGAGGTTATCCCATACGCGGTACTTTTTGATCAGGCGAACGATCTGCCCAATGCGCTCACGACGACCTGCCGGTGTGAGCTGATACTCCTCGTCCGGCGCCATCGCGTCGGGCTCCTCGGGGACCATATCGACAGCGCGTGGCTTCTTACGAGCACCCGAGACGGCGGCCTCAACCTCATCGACAACCGCCGTCTCGTCACCCAAGGGATCTAGATTGTTGTAATCGGTGGTGGAATCTGCCATCTGCGCTGCTACTCGGCCTCTTCGGTGTCCTCTGCATCGTCGGGCTCAACGGACTCGACGGGCACCGAAGTCACGTTGTCCTCGACCGAGTCGACGATGTCGCGCACATGGGCCAGGAAGGCCGTGCGCTCGGGGGCGGTCATAACCCGGACGCGAGCCAGGATGAGCTCGTCGAGCACGCGCTGCGCCGCAGTCTCGCCCTGCATGCCCAGGCGCTCGGTCAGGTCGGAAATGGTGCCGCCGGCCTGCTCGAACATATCGGACACGCTGCGGGCGATATCGGGGGTGCCGGCGTCCTTGCGGACCTGCTCGCCCTTAGTATTGAGGTCGTCAAGGACCTTCTTGCCGCCCTCAACGGCAACGGCAGCGGCGCCGAAGCCCACGTTGATGGCACCGTTAACAAGCTGATCGAATTTCATAACCATGGTTGGCTCCAATCATGAACAACTGCATTGGCGTTCTTGTACCCAAGATTGGGTGAACGACACAAAATCGTTTTATCGCCAAGATAGAAATCGAGCGGGGCGAAGCCTTTGACGGCGTTTGTCCCGCTCGTTCGCCGCAAGGCCGTCTTTACCTTACGTTGTCATTCATCGCGAAGGAGTTCTTCATGGCACAGCTCGTGGTGTAGAGCACCTTGCCCAACAGGGCATCGGTCTCCACGCGCACGAGCTCGGCAAAGGCCTCGTTGGCGCGGGCGAGCTCGGCGGGCGCCTCGGCCTCGGGCAGCGCGGCCACGGCGGCATCGACGTCGTGGATCTGCTTGTGGCCCATGCCGCCAACTTTCTCCTGATAATCCTCGACCGCGCGACCGCACTCATGGAAGCGAACATCGGCCAAGGCACCGATCAGGCGATTTGCCCAATAGAAATTCTCGGACGTCACGCGAGCCTGCGTGTCGGCATAGTACTCGGGCATGGTCTCGACATTGGCGTACAGCGGCACGAGCGCGTTAAACGAGTTGGAGCCAAACGCCATCCACTGCACGGCGCGATACGCCGGCTGCGCATAGGGGCGCAGCTGCAGCACGGCAAGCTGGCTGTTGCGGTTGATGCCGATGGGACGATAGGCGCCGCGCGTGGCGGGCGTGCCCTTGCTGCCGTAGCAGTCGTACTCTGTGCCCTGGTAGTGGCTCGAAAGCACGTACTTGATGTCCTCGATGGTCACCTTGCGCTCGGGCACGCGGCTCCAGGGGATGTCGTCGCTCTCGGGCGTGTAGTCGGCGTCGGGACCGTCCCACACATCGCTGGGGTTGAGGCAGCGCTGCATGTACCAGGCGCGCGGCGTGTTGTAGACGTGGTCGCTGTCGCTGTGCGAGCCAAAGGCCTCGCGCGGGTTAAAGACCGCAGCGGGACCATCGCCCTTAACGCCCAGCGTCAGATCCAGATGCCACTCGGCCATCCAGGAGCGCAGGTCGGCGGAGCACATGTGGTCGACCTGGGCGCCCTCGGCGTCGTCCAGGTCAAAGCTATCGATACCCAGCTGGTTGGGCATGGTCACGTAGGCATCATCGGGCACGCGCTTGGCGATCCAGTGGTGGCCGCCGATGGTCTCGAGCCACCAGATCTCGTCAACATCACTAAAGGCGATGCCGTTGTTCTCGTAGGTGCCGTAGCGCTCGAGCAGGTCGCCCAGGATGCGCACACCGTCGCGGGCGGACTTGGCGTACGGCAGCACCAGGGTCACCATATCCTCCTCGCCCAAACCACCGGGCTGCGCCGGAACATAGCCGTCCTCGCCCTCGTTGCCCTTGGCGGGCACGTAGTCCACGAGCGGATCGGCGCCGCGGACGCGCTCGTTGGTGGTGAGCGTCTCGGTTGCGGACATGCCAACATTGAGCTCGTTGAAGCCGGCCTCGGCCCAAATGCCATGGCCTGGGACAACGTCAGGGACGCTTGTGTAGCGCATGGGATTATCGGGCAGCTCAACGGTCAGGTGGCTCAGAACGCTCGTGTAGACACGCGGCTGCTCGTCGGGGTGCACCACGCGCATGCGCTTGGGCTCAAACACCCCGTTGGACGAGTCCTCGTTGCGGGCGACAAGCGTCGACCCGTCGTAGCTCGCGTTCTTACCAACCAAAATCGTTGTGCACGGCATGCGCATCCTCCTTGAGCGAAGAAATCAAACGGCAACAGTGTATCGCTTCGGCGCAAAAAGGGCGAAACAGCCGCCCCGGCAACCCCTGTGGTCAAAAACGACTATTTCGATGCGCGCTCCGCCGCCTCGATCACGTGCTTGGCGAGAATCGCGGTGGTCACAGCCCCCACGCCGCCCGGCACCGGAGTAATTGCGCCAACGATCGGTTGCGCAGCATCAAAATCGACATCACCGACCAGCTTGCCAGCGGCCTCGTCCCAGTTAATGCCCACATCGATGATCGTCTGGCCCTCGCGAACCGCATCCGCGCCAATCGTGCGTGCGCGTCCAACGGCCGCAACCACAATATCAGCCGCACGGCACTCGGCAGCCAAGTCGCGCGTATGCGTATGGCACATCGTCACCGTGGCATTGCGAGCCGTAAGCATGGCGGCAACGGGACGGCCAATCACGAGCGACCGACCGACGACCGCGACCTTGGCCCCATCCAGCTCAACGCTGTAATGGTCCAGCAGCGCCAACACGGCTTCTGCCGTGCAAGGAGCAAAGCCCTCGCCTCGCCCCGAAAGCGTGGTGAGCAGCGAGGCCGGCGTCATGGAGTCAACATCCTTGGCGGGCTCGAGTGCCGCGGCAACTGCATCCTCGTCAAGCCCAGCGGGCAACGGACGAAACATCAGGCAGCCGTGAACAGCGGGGTCGGCATCGATGTCCTTAATAGCCGCCAACAGCTCGTCCTGTGAAACATCGGCGGGAAGCAAAACGCGGCGAGCCTCAATGCCAATCTTCTCGCAGCGCTTGAGGGCGCCGCGCTCGTAGGACAGGTCGTCCTCGCGCTCGCCCACACGAACGATGGCCAGTGTCGGCACGATGCCCTGTTCGCGCAGGGCGGCGCAACGAGCGGCAAGTTCCTCGGTCAAAGCGCGGGCAACGGGAGCACCCTTGAGCAGTTCGGCCATGGCTATCCCCTCTTCCTTGCGGCGTCAGCAGCACGGCGCGCCAGTGCATCGGCGCGCGGCAGCCACGTATCTAGTAGTTCATCGCACGCCGCCTCGAGTTCCTCGGCGCGCGCCCGGTCTTTCATAGATGTGGTGTTGGCAAAGAGCGTCAGGCTCGCGCCTTGCATGGCGGCGCGGCAGAACACGGCGCCGCATGCCACGTCGGACAGCAACTGGCGCGAACCCTTGTCGGCCATGTCCTCGAGCAGCGCCAGCGCGCGGGCGCAGGCATCCATGATCCGATACGGTGGCATGGCCGCCACGCGCAACGCGTCCTGAATCGCCACGGGTCGAGCCGGGTCATCACAAGGAATACCGTATGCCGCAGACACCTGGCCGTACGCGCGCACATCCTCGGCAACCAGACCCACTAGTTCCTGCGCCAGCTCATCAGCCTGGGCAAACGCGCGCGTCAGGTCATCCGCACGATCAGCAAGCGCGGGATTGGTCGCACCGTAGCGGGCAACCATTCCACACAGCGAGGCGCCCAGCGCGCCCACAAAGGCGCTCGCGCTGCCACCGCCAGGAACCGGCTCGCGCGCGGCCAGCGCCTCGGCAAACCCGCGACAGGTCTTGTCCATCATCTCTTGGCTCATACGCATGCACCTTCAAGTCATATAGATCGGTCGGGCGGCAACCGCCGGCCAACCGCATCAAACACGTAATGATGCTAAGTCTAGCCCATAAGCACATTAGCGTCAGTACACCTGGCCATCGCGGATTTCTATGGCACACGATAGGCCATGCCAACGCAAACATGGGACACATGGCCCACCTTTCGGGACTTCCGGACGTCACAAACTGGGGCATATCTATAAACAAGGAATCTGTTGGGGCAACGCCCACGTACGCGCGCCCCATTAAAACAACGGGCACCCAACCCCGGGGAGGGCCGACAACATCGGCCCTCCCCTCTTTTGCGCCCGAACATATTGCCACTTAACGGCGCAAATCCGGCCCTCAGAATGGGACACATGGCCCACCCTAGCGAGCCGTCAACGCGTACAGTAAAAGCAGGTAATCCATGGGCGGTTACAGATCGAGGAGGACACGACCATGAAAAAGAAGGCCTTTGCGATTCTCACCCTCTGCATCAGTCTCTTTGCCGCGGTTGCCCTGGTGGGCTGTGGCGGAAGCGGCGGCGCTACCGGCAGTGGCGGTGGCGGCGGAGCAGAAAAGCCAGCCGTGGATATGAGGACCGACTTCATTTGGTTTAAGGTCGAGGTCCCCGAGGGCGTTGAGATCACCGATGTTGCCGGCGACACGGCCGACAGGGCCCAGTTTAAGTTCACCGAGAGCGAGCACGCCAGCGACCGCTTCATCCCCGTCTTCGATCCTGACAAGAACGCCGACGAGCTGTTCGACTACGAGGCAAAGTGGAATGCCAGCTTTGAGTGGACCGAGAATGACCCCGTCAAGTACAACGGCAAGACTTGGCGCAACGCTTCCTATACACACTCGGGCGGCGTGACGACTGAGTACTTCACCGAAGCAGGCGGCGGCAGCGTCTACGTGCGCATCGACAATGTCGAGGAGCACAAGGATGCCGTCGAAACCATGATGAAGTCTCTGGAATTTGCCGATGACATCGCCGAGGCAAAAACCGAGGCCATGGACGTTAAGCTCGACGATATCGAGATCAAGCGCTAAAGCTCCAACGGCATGCAGCAGCGCCGTTTTAGCTCAGCCGGGATGCAAGGTGTGACTCCTTGCATCCCGGCTTTTTGTGTTCGAAAGCGCCCGGTCACATCACCATATTGAGCACGTTGACGAATTCCTGAGCCCGGGAGCGGCTGCTCAGGCAAAAGACACAGGCAGTCAACAACCTGTTGCGCAGAAAAACATTGCGGCCCTTGATCCTGTTAACGCCCGTGATGTCCTTAAGGTAGACAATCTCGATATGCTTGCCGCCGAAAGTGCCCTTCTTGAACACCTCGATGCGGTTGGGGTAGATCCTGACGTCTTTAAACCCGCCCGAACCTTTGTCCTGGAACAGCAAGGTGTTGTTGTCCATGCGCGTCACCCCCATGGGGTTCATTAAAACTGTCTCTATGGCCACATTTTAACCACCTCAAGGCCCCATGCGAAGATGTCAGACAGCACAGCAATTCGTGTCCGCGAGAGGCTTTAAACTAAATGCGATAAAGATGCATTCCACAAGAGGAAAGTGGGGCGACAGTGATGGGCGAACTGGTAAACCGTGGAGAATCGGCAATCGTGCCCGAAGGTTTTTACAAGCAGGTTTCCTCGATTCTCAACGCCGCTCGCGACAAGGCCTATACCGCCGTTAACTTTGCGATGGTTGAGGCATATTGGGAAATCGGCAAGAGTATTGTTGATGAACAGGGTGGAGAGGAGCGCGCAGCATATGGAGAGGCATTGATTGCGGGCCTCTCCAGAAGGCTTACAGCGGATTTCGGAAGAGGCTTTGGCATCGCAAACCTTCGCAATATGCGTCAGTTCTTTCTTGCGTTTCCAATTCGCGACGCACTGCGTAGCGAATTGAGCTGGACTCATTACCGCAGGCTGATGCGCATTCCCGACCCCGAAGCTCGCGCCTGGTACATGAACGAATGCGCTGACTCTCGCTGGAGCACGCGTCAGCTCGAGCGCCAGATCAACACCATGTTCCGCGAGCGCCTGCTTGCCAGCAAGGACAAGGAGGCCGCCGCCCAAGAAATCCAGAAGAGCGCCCCGGCTCGTCGCCCCGAGGATATCATCCGCGACCCATATGTACTGGAGTTTTTAGGTTTCTCGGACGATACTGCGTTTCGCGAGAGCGATCTAGAGCAGGCGCTCATCACACATCTTCAGAAGTTCCTACTGGAGCTTGGCCGTGGCTTCGCTTTCGAGGCGCGCCAAAAGCGCATCACCTTTGATGGGCGCCATTTCTATATTGACCTTGTGTTTTACAACTATCTGATGCGCTGCTTCGTGCTTATCGACCTTAAGACGGACGATCTTACGCACCAGGACTTGGGCCAGATGCAAATGTATGTGAACTACTACACGCGCGAGCTCATGAACGAAGGCGACAATCCGCCCATAGGCATCGTGCTCTGCGCGGACAAAAGCGATTCGATTGTCGAGTACACGCTGCCCGAAGACAACGACCAAGTGTTTGCCGCCAAATACCTGCCGTATCTTCCAAGTAAGGAAGAGCTGGCGCGCGAGCTGAGTGCCGAGTACCGCGCCATCAACGAAGCGACTAATGGCGAAGCACAAGGATAGCAATACGTTGCGACCGACACCACCGATGGCGCTCCACATCACCTGGGATAAGAGGAGCTTTCCATGACAGACAGACCGAAAACAACACTGCGCGACTGCATCTATGGGCTCGCCGTCGGCGACGCACTGGGCGTTCCCTACGAGTTCAGGCCCCGCGGCACGTTCGAATGCACCGACATGATCGGCTACGGCACGCATGGGCAGCCCGCCGGCACCTGGAGCGATGACACGTCCATGACGCTTGCTACCTGCGACTCGATTAGGGAGCTTGGGCACATCGACACCGCGGACATGCGCGACAAGTTCGTAAGTTGGATTGCCCGTGGCGAGTATACGATCGACGGCGTTTTCGATTACGGCGGCACGACCGCCCGCGCTTTGCACACCGGCAAAGGAGGCTCCGGCGAGCGCGACAACGGCAACGGATCGCTCATGCGCATCGCTCCCCTAGCGTTCACCGATGCGACGGACAACGAGATCCGCGAGGTCTCGGCAATCACGCACGCCCACAGAACATCAACCGATGCATGCATCATATTTGTTGAGCTGATGAGGAATGTGATGAACGACGCGCTCCCCTCGTGGGCACTCCATCTGAAAGGCATGCCTGAGCAGGAGATCAAGTCAGGTGGCTTCGTGCGCGACACGCTTAAGGCAGCCACCTGGTGCTTCGTCAACACTAACAGCTACGAAGATTGCGTGCTTGCCGCCGTCAACCTAGGCGACGACACCGATACCACCGCAGCCGTTGCCGGCGCCCTCGCCGGCACGGTATACGGCATCGACGCAATTCCGCAGGAGTGGACCGACGCCTTGCGCGGTAAAGAGCTGATAGAGCAGTGTTTGTTTTAGGGCGCACTTACGATAGAAACTGACCAGGAGGCACCACGGAAAGAAAGATCGCAAATATAGACGAGTTCCAAGTGGACGAAAACGGGATTCCGCTATTTCCAGCAGGACTGAAGGAAGAAGCCAACCTCTATGTTCTCCCCGACGGGCGTTACCTCCCCTGCGGGGTCTACCGAACCGAAGATGGCGGCTCACTCATTTATGAGCCATCCGGGCTCAGCTTCTTCGGGCAGATGCTTGCTCAATTCAAAGAGTGCTAGGGGTTTGATTGCCCGTTAGATCGACACTGTTCCAAACCATGGAATGGGCAGGATGTCTCCCACCGCGGCCTGTGAGGTAAAATCTTGACTGCCGCGGAATCCGCCTGCGGGCAACGCTCCGATCTCCGATTGGGGTGAAGCCTATGAACTTGTTTCTTGAAATCCTGCGCCTCTCGATGTATGTGACCGGCATTGCCCGGAACCTCTACTCGATCTGGCGGGAATATAAGCAGTAACGGATAGCGAAGGGAGTCATAAAAAGGGCCGGTTGCAGCCGGCCCTTTAGACGATAATACCTGCGTTGCCCGCGCTTCCGAAGTGTGACTAGCTGAGGAGCGGGTTCCGCGGCACATCCTGATTTTACCCAGCGAGACGGCTCTTTTGCAGCCGCTCCACCGATTATTTACATCTGGCACCCTCAAACAATCAGACGACAGTCCGCACTCCTGCGAGCTGCCCCGTTCCTCTAGCTATCGGATCGCAGCGCCAACTGACACCACTCCCCTACTTACCAAATAGCGCACCCAGCAGGCCGCGACGTTTGGGCTTTTCTTCTCGGTAGGAACCCTCGGCAACCGCTGCCACCTGACGCGGCTGTTCGCCGTCTCCACGGCGCACGATCTGGTATAGGAAGGGCGATTTAACGTATTTGACCTCGATGGGCGTGGCGTGCACGGTGCTTTCTCTGGACAGATGCAGACTCGGGTTGAGCGGCGCCACCACATGCGTCTCACGCTTGTCGCTAAACACCGCCGCGGCCGCGCGGCCCGTCTGGCCGTTTACGGCAATGCGCACCTGCTCGCCATCGCGGCTGTCCGTCGCCGGGCGATCGACAAAGTAGACCGGCACCATCACCAGGCCGTCCTTATGCTTGCGAGCCTTGCGCGCCCAGGTGCGGATGCTCTTTTTATTGAGCCCCAGCACCGCCTCGGCATCGTTGCCGGCAATGTCGAGCGCCAGCTTATCAATGACCACCTGGTCCTTGGTAGACGCATCGACGGAGACAACGCGGAAGTCGCCTTCCTGCATAGCGGGATCGAACGGCCCAACCTTGGCAAAGTCCCAAGGCTCCAAAATGCCCATAAGGCGAACGTCCAGGTAGTTTGCCCGCGGATACGCCCAGTCGAGCACCTCGTAGTACACCAGGGTCTCCTTGCTCAGCCCCTTGCCCGGGAAGGACGCCATCATGCGCAAATCCGCGAGCGCCATGGGGAAGTAGAAGAGCGACATGTCATTTTGAATCGCGTCTTCCACGTCGTGCCCGGCAAAGGCATCGGGATACTGGCGCACCAGCTGCAGCGCGTTGGCACGTGCCTGCTGCGGCGTTATCTCGCAAGGAATACCCTGCTCAGGCACGTACTCGGCACCAACGCCCATGGTCAGACGCTTGCTAAAGGTACCGGGCTTGAGTAGGTCGGCAACGCCGATCTTATTTCCGCAGGACGGGCACTCAAGCACGCGCTGAGTGGACTCGCCTTCAAAGGACGCTCCACAGAAGGGGCAGGGAATGCTCACGTGCGTGGCTTCTTGGAACTCCTGCGCCGTGCCGCGGTCCTCCCACAGCAGATGCTCCAGAACCGACTGATTGCGCCAGTGTGAATTAAAGAAATACCAGTCCGGGTCCTCCGGGCGCTCGAGCTGCGACACGTGGGTGAGCTTAAGCAGTCCATCGACAACCGTCAGTGGCGTATGGCGAATGCCCAGGGCGCTCTTGGGCTCCCCCGCATCGGCCTGCCACGGAACGACCGTGCCGCAATAGGCGCACTCAAAGCTGCGTTTAGCCTGGTGTGAGTACATAGGGCCGCCGCAGTTTTGGCATTTAATGGCAAACATCTCGTCCATGAATACGTCCTCCTTTGCGCAGGGGCTGTCGACATTAAGTATGTCGGGCAGGCAGGCACATGCCCATACCCATGTGGCCCAAAATGGAGCACCCGGTCGGACAAGAAGGGCCGCTCGTTAGCTCCAGCAGACCATTACTGCATTTTCTGAGCACCGGCGCACGGTGCGCCCATGCGAGCTACACTATCCCCTTAACCATGATTGTGAGGACGATCGCCATGCTATTTGTAAATCGGCTGGTACATACGCTTGTTCCCGGCAGCGAGGGCGAGCCGGTCGATACGACTCGCCGTACCAACGCGGGCTTTGCCGCAAGCCTCATTTGCATTGGCCTCAACATTACCCTGTGTCTGGCCAAGGGCATCGCGGGCCTACTCGCCGGCTCCGTCTCGCTCATCGCCGACGCCTTCAACAATCTCTCCGATGCGTCGAGCAACATCGTGAGCCTGCTCGGATTCCGACTTGCCAGCCGCCCGGCAGACGAAGACCACCCCTATGGCCACGGCCGCTACGAATACCTCGCCGGTCTGGTTGTCGCCGTCCTCGTTTGTGCCGTCGGCATCAACCTGGTGCTCGAGTCCGTTACCAAGATCATCAAGCCCTCCCCCACCGCTTACACACTCGTTTCCCTTGCGGCACTGGCTACATCCATGCTCGTCAAGTTCTGGATGGCGGCGTTCAACCGCACGCTGGGCAATCGCATCGACTCGGAGACGCTCATCGCCACGGCGCAGGATTCCAAAAACGATGTCATCGCCTCGGGCTCGGTCTTGGCGGCGGCGCTCATTTCGCAAACGACCGGCTTTGACCTCGATGGCTGGGCGGGCCTGGGCGTGGGCATCTTCATTTGCATCAGCGGCATGGGCCTGGTGCGCGACGCCATCAGCCCGCTGCTGGGACAAGCGCCCGACCCCAAACTCGTCCAGGAAATCCGCGACAGGATCATGTCGTACCCCCAGGTCCTGGGCACTCATGACCTCATGGTGCACGACTACGGCCCCGGCCGCCAGTTTGCCAGTGCACACGTGGAAATGCCCGGCGAGGGCGATGCCTTTGAGCACCACGAGATTCTGGACACCATCGAACACGATATCAAACGCCAGATGGGCATCGCCATCACGTTGCACTGCGACCCCATTGCAACAACCGGCGATGACTTGCGCGGCTGGGTCAAGCGCGGCGTAGCGCAGATCGACCCCGCGCTTTCCATCCACGACTTGCACGAGCACGACGGCTTTGTTTCGTTTGACCTGGTGCGTCCCGACGGCTTTGACATATCCGACGAGGAGCTGCTGGAGCTCGTCACGCGCATCGTGCACGAGCGCAGGCCCGATGCATCATGCGTCGTCACGTTTGACTCCGGCTTTAGCTCGCCCGAGCGTCCGGCAGAGCAGCTGTAATCGACAGCAAAACGGGACGCAGGACCGCCGACCAGCGCGCCTATGCGCCCGGTCACGCGATCCTGCGTCCCGTTTTTGTTTGCACCGCTAAGGCTCTAGCCGCTCGGCCGCTAGTTTCCCTGTGCGCCCGAAATGCCGTTTTGTAGGGCGTTCCAGGCATCCGTCGCCATGTCTCCCAAGTTCTGCGCGGTATCGCCCAGGTTTTGTGCCGTATCGCCCAGCTCTTGCGCCTTGTCTCCCAATTCCTGCGCCTTATTGCTCAGGTCCTCCAGCGTGTTGGAGCTCGAGCTGTCCGTGGTACCTTGATCGCCGGACGCATTGCCCGACGAGCCGTCCTTGCGCGTAAGCTGGACCTCCAGGTTGCCGTCAGCGCTGTAGTAGGCAGATGTGACGACCCAGTTGGCATCGACAACAGGCGTCGAGCCGTCGTCAGTCAGAATCACAGCATTCGAAAGATCGGCGCCGCGCGACTTGAGGAGCTTCTTGGCGTTGGACCAGTACTGCCCCGGGATATCGCTCAGATCGACGGTGCTAGACGAGGCGGACTCGGTTTGCTCGGCAGTGGTATCGGCCGTTGAGCTCCCCCGCTTGTTGAGCATGCCCGACACGATGGCAAACACAATCGAGAGGGCAAAGAAGATCGCCAGCACAATGAGGATCTTCTTGATCACACTCGACGAACGCGACGGCGCCTCTTCCTCGTCCTCACCATACTGCGGAATCGACTTGGGGTACTCACGATAAGGCTGGCGCGCATACGGATCGCGCGACTCATAACGAGGCTGGGACTGTGCCGTGCGCGGCATATACGTCGTCTGCTGAGGCTGCGGAATGGGATTTTGCGGCAGGTTATTATAAGCGCCTGCCGCCGCATTGCCATACGGGTCCGGCGTTGCATTGCCATACGGGTCCTGCGGTGCATAATCAAACGGATCCCGCGGTGTATCGCTATAGCCCATAACTCGTGTGGGTTCGGCGGACGCCTGCGTCGCATCGGGGGCAGCATTGCCGGGGTTCGACACAACGCGGGTCGCATCGGCGCTGCCGCCAGCCTGTGCGGAGCCATATCCGCCCATCACAGTCGTCTTGTCCTGGTCCATGCAACGTTTCCTTTCCGTCGCCTGTAAGCATCAAGTTATCCATGCATTCTACCCGCGCAAAAGCCTATGATGGGCAAAGGCCGTCGGTATCTACAAGACATGCGCGTGCCTAAGGATCAAAAAGCCCCGCCGGGCCTTGGGGCACGACGGGGCGGGCAAGCGGCTATAAGCAGCAGGCTTAGAACAGGCCGGTGATGTTGCCGTCGTTGTCGACGTCGATGTTCTCGGCCGCGGGGACCTTGGGCAGGCCCGGCATGGTCAGGACGCTGCCAGTCAGCGCGACCACAAAGTGGGCACCGGCGGAAACCTTGAGCTCGCGCACGGTGATGCGGAAGCCCTCGGGGGCGCCCAGCGCCTTGGCGTTGTCGCTAAAGCTGTACTGGGTCTTGGCGACGCACACCGGCAGGTTGCCAAAGCCGTTCTCGCGCAGCTCGGCGAGCTGACGCTTGGCAGCCGGCGTAAAGTCAACGCCGTCGGCGCGGTAGACCTTGGTGGCGACGGCCTCGAGGGCATCAGCAACATCGGCGCCGTCCTCGTAGGCAAACTTGAACTCGCTCGGCTGCTCAATCAGGCGCATGACCTCATCGGCCAGGTCGAGCGCACCCTCGCCGCCCTTGGCCCAGACCTCGGAAAGCTTAACGTTAACGCCGAGCTTCTGGCACTCGGACTCGATGAGCGCAAGCTCTGCCTCGGTGTCCGTCGGGAAGCGGTTAATGGCGACCACGCAGGGCAGACCGTAGACGTTCTGGATGTTGTCGACGTGACGGAGCAGGTTGGGCATACCGGCCTTGAGCGCCTCGAGGTTCTCCTCGTTGAGATCGGCCTTGGCAACGCCGCCGTTGTACTTAAGCGCACGGGCGGTGGCGACTATCACGACGGCGCTGGGGCGAACGCCCGTCATGCGGCACTTGATGTCGAGGAACTTCTCGGCACCCAGATCGGCGCCAAAGCCTGCCTCGGTAATGGCGACATCACCAAAGCGCATAGCCATACGCGTGGCCATGATGGAGTTGCAGCCGTGGGCGATGTTGGCGAAGGGGCCGCCGTGGACAAACGCGGGCGTACCCTCGAGCGTCTGCACCAGGTTGGGCTTGAGCGCATCCTTAAGCAGCGCAGCCATGGCTCCCTGGGCCTTGAGGTCGCGGGCGCGGACAGGCTCGCCGGCATAGCTGTAGCCGACGACGATCTCGCCCAGGCGCTCCTTGAGGTCGTTGATGCTCGTGGACAGGCACAGGATCGCCATGACCTCGGAGGCAACGGTAATGTCAAAGCCGTCCTCGCGCGGCACGCCCTGGGCCTTGCCGCCAATGCCGTCGATAACATGGCGCAGCTGGCGGTCGTTCATGTCGACGACGCGCTTCCAGGTGATGCGCTTAACGTCGATGCCGAGCTGGTTGCCCTGCTGAATATGGTTGTCGAGCATAGCGGCCAGCAGATTATTGGCGGCGCCGATAGCGTGGAAGTCGCCGGTAAAGTGCAGGTTGATGTCCTCCATGGGGATGACCTGCGCCCAACCGCCGCCGGCGGCGCCGCCCTTGACGCCAAAGACGGGGCCGAGCGAAGGTTCACGCAGGGCCACAGCGCTCTTGACGCCGCGGCGGCGCAGGCCATCGGCCAGACCGATGGTCGTGGTGGTCTTACCCTCGCCGGCGGGCGTGGGGTTGATGGCGGTCACGAGGACGAGCTTGGCCTGGTGATTGGTCGGCTCGTTGAGCAGCGAATAGTCGACCTTAGCCTTGTCGAAGCCGTACGGAATCAGGTGCTTTACGTCGACGCCGGCGTTCTTAGCCACCTCGGTAATGGGCAGCGGCGTGACGGAACGTGCGATTTCGATGTCAGTAGGCATGGGCGGTCCTTTCGTTACCGGATGAGAAAAAGACCAATTCAGCATAGCACGGGCGCGCAATAGTAAAACACCCGTAACCGATGAATGGCGATATGTTTATCCAATGCTCAGCGATAGCCTACAGACCAGCCAAAACAAACCCGCCTCTAAACGGCCGGCTCGATGCCCAAGTGCTCAAAGGTGCGAAGCGTTGCCTGGCGACCCTGGGGCGTGCGAATCATCAAACCGCACTGCAGCAGATAGGGCTCATAAACATCCTCGAGCGTACCCGGGTCCTCGCCCACCGCGCTGGCAAGGGTCGTCAGACCCACGGCACGGCCGGAGAACGTCTTGGCAAGCGTCTCCAAAATACGAATGTCCATCCAGTCCAGACCAAGCTCGTCGATCTCGAAAAACTCGAGCGCCTGACGGCAAATATCAAGCTCAATAGAACCGTTGCCGCGCACCTGCGCATAGTCGCGCACACGCTTGAGCAGACGGTTGGCCAAGCGCGGCGTGCCACGCGAGCGCGAGCCGATCTCGAGCGCGCTCGCGTGGTCTATCGTCACGCCCAGAATGGTTGCCGAGCGTGTCACGATCTGGGCAAGCTCCTCGACCGTGTAGTAGTCCAGGCGATACGAAATGCCAAAGCGGTCGCGCAGCGGGCCGGTCAACATGCCCGAGCGAGTCGTTGCCGCCACCAGCGTGAACTTAGGGATATCCAGGCGAATCGAGCGCGCCGCCGGACCCTTACCGATAACGATATCGAGCGCAAAGTCCTCCATCGCGGGATACAGGACCTCCTCGACCGAGCGGTTAAGGCGGTGAATCTCGTCGATAAACAAAACGTCACCTGGCTGCAAGTTAGTCAGGATGGCTGCCAGGTCACCGGTACGCGCAATAGCGGGGCCGCTCGTCGTCTTGATCTGAGCGCCCAGCTCGTTGGCGATAACGGTGGCCAGCGTGGTCTTGCCCAGACCCGGAGGGCCCGAGAAGATCACGTGGTCGAGCGTCTCGCCACGGCTCTGCGCCGCCTCGATCAGCACGCGAAGGCTCTGCTTGATATGCTCCTGACCGCAGTAGTCGTCCAGGCGCTGGGGACGCAGGGTACGGTCGACATCGAGGTCTTCGGGCGTTAGCTCCGAGCCCACCATGCGCTCACCGTGCGCCATGGATGCCGCCGGCGAGTTGCCGGGCGTCGCCCACAGGTCCTGAGAGTCATCGGCTTCCCACATCACGCATCCATTCCGAGTCGCTTAAGCGCCGCGCCGAGCAGGTCCTCGACACGCATATCCTGCCCATCATACCCGCTCAGGGCAACCTCGGTCTCCTGCGGGCTAAAGCCCATGGAGAGGAGCGCCGCGCGGGCGTCGTCGATCGCCGAGGGAGCGGCGGCGGGGACCGGCATCGCAACCTGGCCGGGAATCACGTCGACCGGAACAAAGCCCTTGTCCTTGGCAAAGGTACTCTTGAGCTCCAAGATGAGGCGCTGAGCGGTCTTTTTGCCCACACCGGGCACCTTGGCCATGCCCTTGTCATCCTCGGCCATTACCAGGGAATACAGCTGTCCCACGGTATAGGTGGAAAGCACGGCAAGCGCCAGGCGCGGACCGACACCCGACACGGACACGAGCCGATCGAACATCGTGCGCTCGTCCTTGGAGGCAAAGCCAAAAAGCGTCATGGCGTCCTCGCGCACCTGCATGCGGGTATAGAGGAGAACCTCACCGCCGGGCGTAGGCAGCGTGGCGGCAGTGCTGCCCGAAATACCGAGCTCAAAGCCCACGCCCGATACATCGACGACGGCCGAGCTCATCGTGGCCTCGACAAGCGTTCCATGGAGCTGGGAGATCATCAGTATCCGGTTCCTCTCTGTTGATAGAACTCGCCGCCGGTAAGCGCCCGGGTGCGGCTTAGGTTAACGTGACAGATGGCGCAGGCCAGGGCATCGGCGGCATGGTCTGGGTGAGGATCGTGATCGAGCTGCGTGAGCGTGCGCACCATGTAGGCAACCTGCCGTTTATCCGCAGCGCCCGTGCCCACCACGGCTTGCTTGATCTGCATGGGCGTGTATTCGCCAATCTCGAGCGCGCACTCCGAAAGCGCCACGAGCGCAGCACCGCGGGCATGCGCCGTGGGGATGGCCGAGCGGACGTTAGCGCCAAAGTAGATGCTCTCGATAGCAGCGGTATCGGGACGGTAGCGTTCGACGACGCCCTTGAGGTCGCGGGCGATATGAGACAGGCGTACCGCGAGCGGGCTGCCCGCGCTGGTCTCGATACAACCGTAGGCACGGCAACGAACCTCGCCACGCCGCTCCTCGATAATCCCCCAGCCCGTATGGGCCAAACCGGGATCGATACCCAAGATAACCAAGCCAACCTCCCCTCGTCACAAGCACGATGCGAGACAAGGCCCCGCGCATCATTCACGAACGTCTGTTCTAGAATAACACAACGGGGCCAAGACGCTTAGTTGAAGTATCGGGGTTGGGAGCGAATCCCATCCCATAGTTAGTTCTGCGAGAAGAACGGGAACTGTCGGGGATCCACCGGCGGATGCGGCATCGGACCTCCCTGGGGCCCACCCTGTGGTCCGCCCTGGCCGCCCATCATCTTGTCGATGGCGTCCTGGACCTCGCCCTCGAACTTTTTCATTCCCTCGTGCAAACGACGCTGACCGTCCTCAGAGCGCAGCTCTTCCATCTGCTCGGGCGAAATACCCAACAGCTCGCCCAATATGCCCATCATCTCGCCGCGCATACGGTCACTCGTGTCGTCGTCGGCAAAGCGGCGCACCTCGGCGCGTGCCAGCGAATCAACCGTCATGCGCTCCTTACCGTTGAGCCCCAGATCGGACCATGCAAGCATGTACGGCCAGGCGCGCTCGGCAAACGAACGGGCCGAGACGATCGGGGCCGTCGGTAGCATGCGACGAGCAGCCTCACCCTGGCGCACGAGCATCAGCAGCAGCGAGCAGGCCTCGGGCTTGGCGGCGGCCATCGGGATGTCGTCAAAGGGACGGTTGCGGTCCACGTGCGACTCGAGCGCACCATCGACCTCACCCGGCTCAAGCCCGCCCAGCAGCTGCGCCGCGCGATCGAGCATATCAACCGGGCCGGCGAGCGTCGAGAGCGCCTGCGCCAGCACGCGATCCATGCAATCCTCCACCGCGTTGAGTGTCACGAGCTCTTGGGGCACCACGGCCGAGGCACGGTTGCGCACGCGTGCAACAAACTCGAGCGTCGACAGATACACGTCACCAAAGGGCGCAAAGTCGCCCTGATAGCCGCCGGACAGCGCGGGCGCCGCCAGTGCGTACTCAGTCTTGGAAAGCGGGCTCAACGCCATGGCGCCCAGCTCGAGCGCCGTATCCTCGAGCATCAGGCCCAGCGCACGCGAACGCAGGCGTTCGGCATCGCCCGCCGACACGTCGCGGTCGAGCACGCGCGCCGCATCCGGCGCATCGCGCTCGACGGTGCAAATGTGCAGGCGCTCGGCGATTGAGCGAACAGCGGAACAGCGGGCAGCCTCGGACTCCTCCTGCGCCGGCGTAAAGATGCGGTTGCGCCCCAGCACCAGGCCAATCACATTACGCGGGCCCAGAGCGTCGACGGCAAGCGCCGCCAACAGGGACGACGGCAAATCGCCCTCGAGCGCCACCACGGCACGCGACGCACCGCGGGCGCGGGCATTGTCGCGCACGGCAAGCACCAGCGCCTGCCACAGCCACTCCTCGGAGCGAAACTGGGGCAGCTCATGGTCCTCCAGGGCATCGAGCATCACGCCGCGCTGAATCTCCTGAACCAGCAGGCTCTCCTCAAAGCACGGCGCCTGGGCCACCACGCGACCGCAATCGTCGAGCACAAACGACCCGCCGGTATACACCGACTCGTCATAGGCGCCGACCGGAGCCACGCAGGCAAACCATACGCTGCGCTTGGAGGCGATCTTGCGGTAAGCACCGCTGCGCACGGCGGCGACGGCGGCGGTCTCGCGATCGGTCATGTCAAACGCATTAAACTGGAAATAGGCAATGAGGTCGACACCGGTCGGCAGCATCTCGAGCTCGCGATCCAGGTCAAACACCACGGCGATGCGCACGCCGTCCACGTCAAACACCGGCGGTGCCCAACGTGTGTCGTTGTTCTCACCGCGCTGCAGGGCAATACTTGCGCGCGCAGGCACCACGCGACCATCCTTAAGCATCATATAGTCAAGCAGGGGTTGGCCCTCAAACGAAACCGCAGCGGGCACGATGCAGATCATATCGAGCTCTTGGATGCGCTCGGCAACGCCCGTCAGGCCCGTCAGCATATCGTGCTCAAAATCGGCAGCGCCCACCAGGCTGCCCGGCATGGCACCCATAAAGAGCGGAGCCGGAACGCACAGCACGCGCGCGCCGCGCTCATGAGCCAGGCGAGCCTGGTCCTCGATGCGGCCGCAAATGCCCTCGATGTCACCCAGGCGCATATCGATCTGTGCAAGTGCGAGCTTCATGGCCCAGCCCTTTCCGTCGTAAATCGTCGTTGTCGTAGTAAAAGCGCCGGCCGCATAATGCAGCCGGCGCTCGCATGTGCATATGCTAGCTATGATACCCCGAGCGGGGGCGCGCTCCTAGAACGTCGCGGACCACAGCCCATGCAGGTTGCAGTAGGCATAGACGGTACCGGTCTTGGAGCCGCCAGCGAAAAACGTCGTGGGCTTCATGCCGGGCTCGAGGTAATGGACCTCCAGGCGCCCCTCGGCCTCAAGCGCGATCCACTCGATGTAGTGCTCGGGCAGCATGGGGTGCTCCGTCGAGCCCACGCGTGCGCGAATGACGTGGCCGTCGCGCTCGATCTCGACAACAGGCACGTGCTTCTCGTGCGCCGCGTCCTCGGTGTTCGCCGTCAGCTCCGTGCAGCCGGCAGGGGTCGCAACGCCGTCGCCAAGGGCGGCAACGAGCTTGCCATCGGAGTCCTTAAAGAAATTCGCCATGATGTTCTCCTTTGCTGATGTGCCAATGTACTTGACGCTTCTTATGCCCAAAGAGCGCC
Organism: uncultured Collinsella sp.; assembly: GCA_900549745.1. Taxonomy (GTDB): domain Bacteria; phylum Actinomycetota; class Coriobacteriia; order Coriobacteriales; family Coriobacteriaceae; genus Collinsella. The sequence goes on from URPJ01000009.1 coordinate 40,709, forward strand.
GAACCATCCATGGCATTGCAAATGAACACATAACGGGGAGGCAAGCGGTCGGGCCAGGACGAACCGGTGACCCGGCCCGACCCGGCAGCCCCATCCCGCGCGCAGCTAGCGACCGTCGCCGCCGAGCAGCGCCAGAACATCCTCGCGCGTGAACAGCGCCGATGAGATGCCGTCGCCGCCGAGCACGCTGTTGACCAGATCGCGTTTGGACTCCTGCATCTGCATGATGCGCTCCTCGATCGTGTCCTTGGCAATGAGCTTGTACACGGTCACGGTGTGCTGCTGGCCAATGCGGTGGGCGCGGTCGGTCGCCTGGTCCTGCGCCGCCACGTTCCACCACGGGTCGTAGTGGATGACCACGTCGGCAGCCGTCAAATTAAGGCCCACGCCGCCCGCCTTGAGCGAAATCAAGAACACCGGCACCTCGCCCGCCTGGAACTGCGCAACCATCTTGGCGCGACTCTCCTTAGACGATGCGCCCGTAAGCTTAAGAAAGGCGATATCCTCCTTGACCAGGCGCTTGCCAATGATATCGAGCATGCCCGTAAACTGGCTGAACAGCAAGATGCGGTGACCGCCGTCAAGCGCGCCGTGAACGAGCTCCATGCACGTATCGAGCTTGGCGCTTCCCGCCTTGTAGTCCGCATAGTGCAGATGCGGGTCGCAGCAGATCTGACGCAGCTTGGTGAGCTCGGCAAGTACCTTGAGCTTGTCTTTCTTAAACTCCCCGGCCTCGCGGTGCTGCACTTGCTGGGCAATGCGGTCCTGGTTGGCCAGGTAGAGCTTGCGCTGCTCGCCGGTAAGCTGCGCCATCACCGTATCCTCGATCTTCTCGGGCAGATCGGCCACCACCTCTTCCTTGACGCGACGCAGCACAAACGGCGATACGAGCGCCTGCAGACGAGCGGCACTATCGCCCTCAGCATGCTCGACGGGACTTTCAAAGCGCTTGGCAAATGAGTCGCGCGTGCCCAGAAGGCCCGGCATCAAAAAGTCGAAGATGCTCCAGAGCTCGGACAGGCGGTTTTCGATGGGCGTGCCCGTCAGGGCAAAGCGCACGCCGGCCGGCAGGCGCTTGGCGGCGCGGGCCACCTGGGTGAGCGGGTTTTTAATGTACTGGGCCTCGTCGAGTACCACGCGGGTAAAGTCCTGCTCGACGTATTCGTCGATGTCGCGGCGCATGAGGTCATACGACGTCACGACCACGTTGTGCTCGGCTGCGCCGGCAATTTGCACGCGACGCTGGGCTTTGGCGCCCACGATGGCGCACACATCAAGCGAGGGGGCAAAGCGCTCTAGCTCGGCGGTCCAGTTGTACACAAGCGACGCGGGGCACACTACGAGCGTGGGCTTGGTATCCCCCGCTTCCACGCGCGCCAGAATGTGCGCGATCATCTGCAGTGTTTTGCCCAGGCCCATATCGTCGGCCAAGATGCCGCCAAGGCCCAGATGCTCAAGCGAGCCGAGCCACTGGTAGCCGTCGACCTGGTAGCCACGCAGCGTAGCCTTGAGCGAGGCGGGCACCGTAAAGTCCATCTTGCCGAGCGTGTCCAGACGCTCGACGGTGCGGCGGAACGCGGCGTCGCGATCGGCCTCGAGCGCCGGCGTGCGCTCGAGCATGCTATCGACAAAAAGGGTGCTCGACGCGGGAAGCGACACGCCATCGAGCAGGTCGACGGCATCGACGCCCAAGTCCTCGGCAAGGCCAAACGCGGCACGAGCGCCCTCGTCCAGGCGAACGATGTCGCCGGATGTAAGGCGCGCAAACGTCTGGTGACGCTTGTAGGAGTCAAGGTAGATGGCAAGGTCTGCCGCCGAAAGGCCACTTGCGCCCAGTTCGACGTCGAGCAGGTTACTCTTGACGGTCGCACGCACCGAAAGCTTGGGCGCAGGACGGACCGAGATCTGGCGCAGGCGGTCGCTGAGCATGACCTCGCCCAGTTCGGACAGGGCAGACAGGCCCTCGGTCAGCAAGTGAAACAGGCGGGCGTCATCGCGTTCCTCAAACGCCAGGCCACCCTCGTAGAAATCGAAGTACAGGGCAGCCGTGTCCATAACGCGAAACTCCGCCACCGTATCGCGGGGCGGAACGCCGGGGCGCTGCTCTTCGAAAGGACTGCCCGGAGCACCAAGACTAAAGAGATCCGCCGACCAATCGCCGTAGGTCACCGTAATCTTGCAGGTCACAAGACCATCGTCGACGCCAATCGCCATGGCAAAACTCGGCTTGGGCGCCACGGCGTCAAGTACGGCGGGAGCGGTCAGGTCGGTGTAGTCGCGCAAGATAGGCAGCGCCATGCGGCAGAACTCGCCCACCTGGTCGGCGGCGATATGGACCGGTGTGCGGCAGGGCAACAAGTGCGAAAGGAACGGCGCCGCATGTTGGGCAAACGCCGTGTCGGTACGGCGCGCGCGGCGCGTATCGACCAGATAGGCTGCATCGCCCGCGACAAAGCAGTACGTATCGGCCGGCAGGCGCAAGTCGTAGCTGCCTCCCGCCGCCGGTGCAATCTTGGCGGCAAGGAGCGGCGGGCGCTTAGCCGGGACTTCGCCCTCCCCCTGCGGCGACGGCTCGACCGCCACCTCGTAGGAGCGATGCGTCGTCGTCCCCCGCGACCAAGCAGGCTCAAAGGAAATGGTCCTGCCACGCAGCAGGTCCAGCACGGACACGACGGAATACTCGGATACCGGCAACTGACGCTCGGCGACAAAACCGCTGCGGGCAAAGTCATACGATGCCGAGCGCGAACTCGTGATGTCGCTCAGGTAGGCGACCGTCATTGCGACAAAGTCAAGCAGCTTTGTCGACACGTCATCGAAAGCCTCGGGCACATGGGCAAACGTAAGCTTCTTGCCATAGGAGAACGTACCGCCGCGCACATAGGCATCGGCCATGCCGTCGATATCCTTAACCACGTAGGACACCGAACCGCTACGAATGCGAAACTCGAGCGCCCAGTTAAAACGATCGGCAAACAGCGGATTGTAGTACGGCACCAGCGAGGGCTCCAGCACCGCTTTGGGCGCATCGGGGTCAATGGTGCTGGCGAGCTTGCGGCGCATGACCGCGAGCTCGTCCATGCGCGCGTCCGAAAGATCGGAAAGCGCCGCCACAAGGCTCGGGCTCGTGGGGACGGGCGCCGGGAAGGGAAAGTTGGGGTTGACCGCAGATGCGGTGGGCGCGGGGCGCGTGGGCTGCTTGGACTGTGCGGGCGGTACTGTAAACGTGCGGACCGGTGTGCGCAGGCCCTCGACGGGCTCGGCGCCGCTGGCATCCAGATACGCCAGCGCCGTGGCGATGGCGTGCTTGCACATGCCGGAATAGCGAAAGGCGGCCGGGCAATCGCAGTCGTAGTCGATAACCTCGTGCTCGTCCATGTCGAGCGCCACGTGCGTCTTGTACAGGTCGCCGCGCGAGCCGCGCACCGAGCCCTCGATGTTCACGTTTTTGGAGAAGCGCGAGCCGGAGTCCTCAAACGACAGCACGGCGCCGTTGAGCATGAGCGAGCGGCCCTTCATAAAGGTGCCGCTCAGCGCCGCCTCTTTCCGGAGCGCCTGCACAAACGTCCCCTGCGCCATCACTTCCTCCAATCCACACAAGGTAGCTAATTTGGGACGGGGCTATTTTAGCTACCCCCATACATCGGTTGAGATGTATTCCGACCCCGACTCATTCGCCGTCAGTCAAAGGGTAGCTAAAATAGCCCCGTCCCAAATTAGCTACCCCGGCAAAATCATTTTAGATAACCGTCACGCGGCCTTGGTTGCCGACGATGGCCTTTGCCTCTGCCAGCAGCGGAATCGAGCGTGCGTTGACCTTGGCCGGCACCTCGGCACGCAGCACACGCCCGTCCACCTGCTCGATAAAGATCTCCACGCGGTCGCCGCCCGGGTTGGCGGTAAGCACCGTGGCAAGACGCGCCATATTGCCCTGGCTAAAGCGGCTGTTGGGCACCATGACCTCAAACACCTTGGGCTTGTTGTTCTCCTCATTAAGCTCCAGTGGCACGATCTCCTGCGCGATGATCTGATCGCCGCGGTCCGAGCGCTCAAGCTTGCCCTTAATGCGCACAAACGCATCGGACAGCTGCGCGCCGGTCTCGGGATCGACCTCGCCGTACAGGTACCCCTCGGCCTCCTTGTAGGTCTTGGGGAACACCACGACCGTGGCCTCACCTTCCATGTCCTCGAGCTGCACGATGCCCATGGGGTCACCGTTTTTGGTCACGCGCTTGGACACGCTCGAGACCATACCGGCCCACCACAGCGCCTTGCCCTCGGGAATCTCCTGGTTGATGGTACCGCCCGTGGGGTTTTGCACCTCGTAACCGGTGTCGATCTGCGAGAACGAGAAGTCGCGCGCCTTGGCTAGCGCATACTCAAACGGGCGCAACGGGTGGTCCGAGACATAGATGCCCAGAACCTCCTTCTCCTGGCTCAGCTTAAGGTGGCGGTCCCACTCCTGGCCGTCCGGATCGGGCACGCTCACCTCAAAGCCCGAGCCCTCAACGTCGCCGAACATATCGAAGAACGACGTCTGGCCGCTCGCGCGATCCTTTTGGCGCTTCACGGCGGCATCGATGATGTTCTCGGGGTTGTTCTTATCCACAAAGTGCATCATCTGGCGACGCGGATACCCCGTGGAGTCGAAGGCGCCTGCCTTGATGAGCGATTCGATCACGCGACGGTTGGCCTGGCTCGAGTCCACGCGCTCGACAAAGTCGTGCAGCGTCTTAAACGGGCCGCCCGCCTCGCGCTCGGCGATAATCGCCTGCGCCACGCCAGTGCCCACGCCGCGGATGCCGGCCAGACCAAAGCGCACGCCCTCCTTGGTAGCCGTGAACTCGGTACCGGACTCGTTGACATCTGGCGACAGCACGGGGATGCCGTCGTGGCGGCACGCCGAGACGTAATGAACGATCTTGTCGGTCTTGCCCGTGTAGGACGTCAGAACGGCCGCCATGTACTCGTGCGGATAGTGCGCCTTGAGCCACGCCGTCTGCATAACCAGGATGGCGTAGCCGGCGGAGTGCGACTTGTTAAAGGCGTAAGACGCGAACTCAAGAACATCGTCCCAAATCTTCTGGGCGACCTCGCGCGTGTAGTTGTTCTTGATAGCACCGTTCATCCAGTGGTCGTAGGTGGTCTCGTCCGAGCCATCCTCCCAGTGGAGCACCGTCGACGTGAGCAGCTTGATCTTTTTCTTAGCCACGGGCTTACGGATACGCGAGTCCGATTCGCCCTTGGAGAAGCCGCACATCTCGACGGAGATGAGCATAACCTGCTCCTGGTAGACCATGGTGCCGTAGGTTTCGCCCAGGATGTCGTCCAGGCGGTCGTCGTAGGAGACGGCCGGCTCCTTGCCGTTCATACGGTTGATGTAGGACGAAACCATGCCGGCGCCCAGCGGGCCCGGGCGGTACAGAGCGATCAATGCCACGACGTGCTTGTATTCGGTGGGTTTCATGTTCTTGATCGTGGCCGTCATGCCGGCGGACTCGACCTGGAAGACGCCGGCGGTGTGGCCGGAGCCCATGAGCTTAAAGATCTCGGGATCGTCAAAGGGAATCTCTTCCTCTTTGATGTCGATGCCGAAGTTCTTTTTGATGTTTGCCTTGGCCTTGGAGATAACCGTCAGCGTGCGCAGGCCCAGGAAGTCCATCTTGAGCAGGCCCATGTCGGCAACGGTATGGCCCTCGTACTGGGTAATCTCGACGCCGCCCTTGGTGTCGAGCTTGGTGGGCACATGCTCGTTGACGGGGTCGCGGCAGATCAGAACGGCGCACGCGTGCACGCCCTCGCCACGGGTGAGGCCCTCAATCGAGAGCGCCGTGTCGATGATGCGGCGGGCGTCGTCGTCCTTTTTATAGGCCTCGGCAAAGTCGGGGTTAAACAGATCCTCTTTGCCGGGTTGTTTTTCGAGCACCTGCTTGAGCTTGACCTTGGGGTCGCTCGAGACCATCTTGGACAGGCGCTGGCCCATGTAGACCGGGTAGTCCAGGACGCGCGCGGCGTCGTTGATGGCCTGCTTGGCCTTAATGGTCGAGTAGGTGATGACGTGGGTGACCTTCTCGGGGCCGTAGAGCTGGCGAACGTGCTCCACGACCTCGAGGCGCCGCTCATCGTCGAAGTCCATATCGATATCGGGCATCTCGGTACGCTGCGGGGACAGGAACCTCTCGAACATCAGGCCGTTCTCGAGCGGGTCAAACGCGGTGATGTTCATGGCGTAGGCGACGATAGCGCCGGCGGCCGAGCCACGGCCGGGGCCGACGCCGATGCCGTTGTCCTTAGCCCATTGCACGTACTCGGCGACGATCAAAAAGTAGGCGGCAAAGCCCTTGTCGCAGATGACCTTGTATTCGTACTCAAAGCGCTCTTTGATGTTGACGCCGCCGATCTCGCGCGTGGCCCAGTCGTCACCGTAGTGCTGGCGCAGGCCCTTCTCGCACTCGCGGCGGAACTGGCTCTCATGCGTCTCGCCGGGATCGAGCAACGGGAAGCGCGGCAGGATGATGGAGTCCCAGTCCAGTTCCACGTAGCACTTGTCGGCAATCTCGAGCGTGTTGTCACAGGCCTCGGGGCAATACGGGAACATCGCCCGCATCTCCTCCTCGGTCTTCATATAAAACTCCGAGCCGGTCATGCGCATGCGGTTGGGGTCGTCGACCTTGGCGTTCATGCCGATGCACATGATGACGTCCTGCACGGGCGCGTCCTCGCGGCGCAGGTAGTGAAAGTCGTTGGTAGCGATGACCTTGACGCCCACCTGTTTGGCGATGTCGATGAGCGTACGGTCCATCTGCTCGTCGGTCAGGCCATTATCGGTGGTAATGCCGTGTTCCTGAATCTCGATATAGAAGTCGCCGGGATCGAAGGTGTCGCGGAAGGTTTCGGCCCACTTGATGGCGCCTTCCATGTCGCCGCGGTCGATGTATTTGGGGATGATGCCCGCGATGCAGGCGCTCGTGCAGATCATGCCCTTGGCGTGGCGGCGCAGGTTGTCGAGCGTCACGCGCGGCTTGTAGTAAAAGCCCTGCACGGCGGCCTCGGAAACCGTCTGCATCAGGTTGACATAGCCCTCCTGGTCCTTGGCCAGAAGGATCATGTGGTAGAGCTCGGGCTTGTGGTCGCGGGCGAGCGTCTCGTCCGGCGTAAAGTAGACCTCGCAGCCAAAGATGGGTTTGATGACCAGGGGCGGCTTGAGCTCGTCGATATTGCCCTTCTCGTCCCACATGGCCATGTCCTTCACATACTGGGCATGCTCGCGCGGGTTTTCCTCGGGATCGGGCTCCACCAGCTCGTCACGACGGTCCTTTTCCAAGAAGGCCTTGTCGTGGCTCCAGGTTTTGTACTCGGGCGTGTTGTGGTTGACGGCGTCGCAGGCCAGCGCCAGGTCGGGCACGCCATACATGTAGCCGTGGTCGGTAATGGCCACGGCGGGCATGCCCAGCTCAACGGCACGGTTGACCATATCCTGGATACGGGTTGCGCCGTCGAGCATGGAAAAGACAGTGTGGTTGTGCAGATGGACGAATGCCATGTGATGAGCTCCGATGCGGGTTCGTGTTCTGACTGAACGATTTTACCGCACGGCGCGGACGGCACCCGAACCTAGCCAAACCCACACGGCTCCTCTTGCAGTTGCGGTGGAATAGTTCCCGTTTGGGCCACCCGGGCCGCAATGCAGGAACTATTCCACCGCAAGTTATCTGAGGACTAGAAGTTGTAGGTGACTACTTGGGGCTCGGCGGGTTCGACGAAGATGGTTGGATCCGGCTGCTCCACGCGGACGAACTTGACGGTCACGGCCTCAAAGCCCGCCTTGTGCAGAACATCAGCGTAGACGCGCGCCTGCAGGGCGTGCTTCTCGAGCAGCTGGTCGGGCGTCTCATCCGGCGTGCCACCCGTCTTGTAGTCGATGACCAGTGCGCGCGACGGATCCGCCGGGTCGGTTGCCAAGGCATCGATGGCGCCCTCGGCATAGGCGCCGTAGCGGGCGATATCCTCGTCCTCGCAGCCCAGCGAGAAGAACGGCACCTCGGCACGGATGCACGGCCACGCGAGCAGCTCGGCACGAACCGACGACTTGAGCCAGCGATCCAGAGCGACATCGAAGCGCTCGCGCTGTTCCGGCGTCAGGCGCCACAAGCGAGCCAGGGCGTCGGCACGCTCAACGGGCAGCGCATCGGCACCCATCTCGATGAGCCACTGGCAAGCGGCGTGGAAGGCCGAGCCCAGCGCCATGGGGTTGCCGGCGGGCTCGACAGCAGCCACGTCCGCATCGGCCATCTCCGAGCCATCCGACTCCGCATCATCGCCGGACTCGTCCATGGGAACAAGCGCCTCGGCGGCACGGTCCTCGGACTCGGCATGCAGCGCCACGGCAATTGACGAGTAGCTATACGAGTCACGCACCGGGAACGGACAGATGCCCATGCGCACGCCCACTGCCTGGGGATACACGAGCTCAAACGCATCGGGCTTGGGGTCGGCAGGACCGGGCACAGTTGAGTGCGCAGCATTATCAGCGACATCGACATCGCCGCGAACGAGCCTGCCCTCGGCATCCAGCGAAGCGTTAGCCTCAAACGCCTGCTCACCAAACGTAAAGTCCGCCAGCGAGATGAGCTCGTAGTCGCCCGGCTGGGAGTTGTCGAACACCAGACGGTCGCTATCGAGCTGCGGCATGTCCAGACTATCGGTCGGCAGGATGCGGCGCAGCACGTCGTAGGTCAGATCCGTCTCGACATCGAAGGTCGGCGCCATCACCTTGCCGCGGCTCACGCCGGCATCCATCGCCAGAATGAGCAACTCGCGCGCTCGCGTCATGGCGACATAGAGCAGACGAGCCCGCTCCTCGAGCGAAAGCTGCAGGTCGTCGTTACGCAGGCGGGCAAATGCCTCGGCGGGAGAGCCCGTCGCGCAGACGTCCTCCATGAGCTCCGGCGGCAACCACAGCGACGTGCCCTTGCCCTCAAACGCGTGTTCAAACTGCTTTTTGACGTCATCGCCCTTCACGAAGGTCCCGTCGGCAAGCTTAACGCCATCGAAACGAGCCGGCAGCGCCACGACTTGCGCCCCACCGTCGACGCGACCCATTTGTGCCGCACCGGACGATTTGCGCACGCCAAAACACTCGGCAACCGCTACAACCGGATACTCCAGGCCCTTGGACGCATGCACGGTCATGATGCGCACCGCGCCGTCGCCCTCCTCGTTGAGGGCGCCCGGGGCCTCCTTGCCCGCCAAGAAGCGGTCGAAGGCGAGCGCGATGGAGCGCGGCGAGTTGCCGAACTCGGCCTCCTCCTCGGCCACGGCGTCGAGTGCCTTGAGCACGTTGGCGGCAATGGCCTTGCCCTCGGGACCACGCTGTGCCAGACGTACAAACCAGCCGGAGGCGTTGACCACGTCGTGCGCGATGGCGGCGAACGAATCGCGGCCCACGCGACGAAGCGCATACCGCAGCACCTCGCGGGCGCGCGTCACGAGCGGCAAGTCTTGCAAACCCGGCACATCGGAATCGCTCATGATGCCCGCATCGATGTTGCGGCGCGACGTCTCGCCCGTCTGATCGTCGAGTTTGGTCGCCAGCGCCAGGAACTCCTGGGCGCCGAGTGCAAACATCGGCGAGGCGAGCAGCGGCATAAGGCCCTGCGCCGTATCGGCCGGATTGGCGAGCGCACAAACCAGGGCGCGCACCGTCTGCACCTCGGCTGCTTGGGCAAAGACCGAGCCGCCCGCGATGACGCAGTCGAGCCCCTGGTCGCGGAAGGCCTGGGCGTAGACGTCGGCGTTGGTCATGCGGCCCAGCAGCAGCACCATGCCGCCCTGGGGCTGGCCGGCATCGGCAAGCGCGCGGAATCGCTCGGCGATCGCACGGGCCTTGGCCTGTGTGCGTTCCTGCGTACTGCCGCCGGCAACAAAGAGGGCCTGGCGACGCGAGGCGTCTGCCACCAGCGTGTCCTTGCGGCCGTCGCTCGCCTCAAGATCCAAAAAGCCCTGCATCAGGCCGCCGTCATCGCCGTCGAAGACGCGTGCCACGTAACGCAGTACCTCGTCGTGGCTGCGGAAGTTGCGCACGAGTTTGACGAGTTCGCCGGCAGGGGCGTCGACCACGGCAGTCGCCTCGGGCGCGGCAGACGAGCCCACCTTGCGCTCCTGACGACGGAACACCTCGACCTCGGCGCCACGGAAGCGATAGATGGACTGCTGCGCATCGCCCACGGTGCACAGCGCGCGCTCCCCCGCACCCGTCAGGTAACGGATCAGATCGACCTGCATCTGGTCGGTATCCTGAAACTCATCGATCATGACCATCTTAAAGCGGCCCTCGTACGCAGCACGGATGGCAGGGTAATCGCGCAGGGCCTCGTAAGCCATACGCAGCAGGTCGTTATTATCGAGGGCGGACTGGCCAGCCTTCAGCGCGCGATACTCGGCCTCCACGGAACGGGCCAGGCCCACCAGCGCATCGAGCGCCGGGCCACCACAGGCAAGCACGATATTGATAAATGCATCGGCGGCCTCTGCCTTGAGCAGTTCGGCCTGCTCCTTGGGGAATGCCTTGCTCGCCCGCGGCATGCCGCACGACATCATGAGTCGCGCCGCATCGACCATGGTCTTGTCGCTCGCCTCGAACGCGTCGATGGCATCGAGCGCCGCCTGCGCCTTCTCGGTCGAGGACTTGCTTGCGCCCAGCGCCGCGCGATAGGCATCGGCGAGCGCCGAGGTATCGGCCTGGCCGCGCGCCACGCGCACGTCGTCCATACCGCCCGGCAACTGGCTCGACAGCTCCAGCAGGTCGCGCACCAGGCCCTTGATGGTCGTGCCGGTGCCAAAGGAACCGCCCTCGCCCGCCATGGGATACCAGGCATAGAGGGCCTTGAGCGATGCCGCGAGCTCGGGGGCGGCATCGGGTGCCGTCGCGCGGGCCAGCACGTGCTCAACAGCCTGGTCCATAAGCTCGTCGGTATCGGTGAGCACCGTGAACTCGGGGTCGATGCCCAGCTCCAGCGCATGCGCGCGCAGGATACGCGAGCACATGCCGTGAATGGTCGAGATCCACGCGTCGTCGACGGTCAGTGCCTCCTCGTCCATGCCCTCGTCGATAAGCGCACGGCGCACGCGGTCGCGAATCTCGGCCGCGGCATCTTTGGTAAAGGTAATGGCGAGCACCTGGTCCAGATGCTCAACGAACGGACCGGATTCGGGCGAGAGCGCATAGACGATGCGGCGCGTGAGGGTAAAGGTCTTACCCGAACCGGCGCCCGCCGAGACAAACAGCGGGCGGTCGAGCGTTTTGACAATCTGCAGCTGTTGCGGCATCAAAGTCGAAAGATCCATGGTCTACACGTCCCTCCTTACAAACGTTCCTTCGTGGTTATACGAGCAGCGCGCATGCGCGGCCTGAGCCGACGCCGGGTCGACGGCGGCAACGTTGCCCGCCTCGAGCTCGCGCAGGCGCTCGGCGATGCCGGCCTCCACGCGATCGAGCAGGGCATCGAAGTCCATGCTGCCGCCCTCGCCCGGGAAGCCCTTCTTGAGGCCCGGGATGCGACCGTCACCGCGCTCTTCCTCGAGCAACTCGGCGCTCGCCGCACCGCGCAGCGCGGGCTTGCCGCCCTTGGTCGAAAAATAGAGCGCTGCACGGGTATCCAAGCCCAGTGCCCGACGCATGGCCTGCGCGTAGATGAGCGTTTGGGTATGGGGCGGCAGCCAGCGCGGGTCGTCGATGGGAGCCTCGCCCGTCTCCTCGTCACGCACCGTGGGGTCGGCAAGCTTAAACTCCTCAACGCCCGAACGATGCTTGTAGTCGATTACCACGGCGCGGTTCTCGGCGTCCACATCCACGCGGTCGATGCGCCCGCCGAGCGGCCAACCGGCATACTCGACCTTAAGCTCATTAAAGGCGAACTCAAGGTAGCGTGGCGCAAAGGGGGCAAGTGCCTCGGACTCGTAGGCGAGCACGCCTTCCAGCTGCGGCAGAATCTCGGCCACCTGACGTTCCTCTACCGGAGAGAGCGGCACGAGCGGACCCTCGGCACCGCGCTTGCCGGCGTGCTCGGCCAAGGTCTCGTCAAAGACCTCGCGCAGCAGCTCCTGTGCGCGCGGCAGGTTCTCGGGCGTCACGCGCTCCATGCCCTCTTGGGGCAGACGGGCATGCAGATGCTCCAGCACGTCGTGGACAAAGTTGCCCTTCTCCATGTTGCCAAAGCCCGCGTCGATAGACTGGGGCTTGACGCGATACGACACGAACCAGCACAGTGGGCAGGTAGAATAGGCCTCGATCTGCGAGGCGGACGTCAGACGCGGCACGAGCGGCGCGTCCTCGCCCTCGCCATCGCGACGGCGCAGGACCAGATACGGAATGGCTTCATCGCTCAGATGCTGAGGAGCTTCGCAGGTCACGCGCTCGCGCCTAAAACCTTCGCCTGCAGCGGGATCAAAGTCGGCGATGATATCGCCCTCGCCCACGCGCGTGGGCTTGGCAGCGCCAGCGGCCTCGGCATGTGCCCGCAGCTCGGTCCATACGGCTGCCGGGTAGCACTCGCGCGCCTGGCGATCGTGCGTCACGCGGGCGAGCGCGACCGGACCGCTCGCCGCCTGCATCGCACGGCCAAAGCGCACGCGCAGCAGGGCGGCGGGCTCCAAAGACACGCCGTCGCGGCGCAGCTCGGCCGTCAATGTGGCAAGCGGGCCCTCTTCGTGCGAAAGCGGATAGCTGTCCAGGTCGACATCGGCAAACAGCACGGCATCGTAGCCGCCAGGACGCAAAACCGACGCATCGGCAAGCGACACGAAGCGCACTTGTGCCCGTGGCGTGCGATCGACCTCGTAGGTCGCGTAATCGTAAGCGGTACTGCGCTTGTCCACCTTGGTTCGAACGCCGTCGAGAACCGGCACGGTCGCGGCCTGCGACACGTCGAGTGCGCGAGCATCGTTCATAAGGATGTCGATGACATGACGCAGCAGAGCCGTCTCTGCCTGGCGACGGGCCTGGCCGTCAAGGCCGCCTAGGGCGCGATCGGGCAGCGCCTCGGCAACGGCGAGCATGGCCTTGAGCGCCGTCACGGGTTTGTCGCGCCACAGCGCCTGAAACACGTCCGAGACCACGCATGGCACGTTCTTAAACCAGTTATCTTCGCTAGCGGCCTTGCGGGCGCCCCTCACCTGGCCCTGCACGCTCTGCAGCAGGCTCTTGACGCCCGCAGTGGTTTTGTTGCGCGACAGGCGCATGTTCTTGTCGAAGCCGCGGGCGCTCGCGGCGTCGGCACCCGAAAGCGGGCTATAAATCCAGTCGGTAAGCTCTGAAGCGGGCCACCACTCGGTCTTGGAAGCGGTGCCCTCGTCGGCGGCTTTCATACGCTCGATCAGGTTGGCGAGCGCCGTAAACTGCCTGCCCGCGATGGACTGGGAAAACGCCGTGAACTCAGTCGTCTCGGCCGCAATGTGACGCGCCGCCAGACGAGAGGCGAGTTCGCCGAACAGCTGGGGTGCCCGGGCAGAAACAACGAGCACGCGCACGGGGTCGGCAGAAGCGCCGTCGACCTCGGAACCCCGGCACGTTTTTACCAGATCATCAATTGCGTCCGCATAAGCATGAGCACGGGCATGGGGGCCAGCGACCTCAATAAAGGCAGGCTGAGCGGCGGTCCCGTAAGCGGCATCAGACGCGCCGACACCCTCCCCTAGCGGCGCGATCTCAAACAACACATCGCGGGCATCAAATGCCGTGGCAAGCTCCTCGCGCATCGCCGCCTGCTCGCGGGCAAGCAGCACGACGACCTCTCCCCCATTGTTCGCCACGGCAGACAGCAGCTCGAGCAGACCGTGCGTAAACGACGTGATACCGCGCACGCATACGGCGCGAGTGCACGCCGGCAGGCTATCGGCCAGGACACTGGTCATAATGTCAGCTGCCTCGCAGGGCTCAACCATATCTCGACGGTCCAAACCGCCCGCGTAGGCGCGCAAAAGCTCGAACAAACGAGCCTCGGCATCGCTTTTTGGCTCAGGCTGGCAGTTGTCGCCACGGCATCGTTCGGCACCCGTCCCCGCAACGCCCGGCAACACGTCGCGGGCCATGCGCGCGAGCATGCGCACTGTGCCCTGGCTGCGCGAAAGCGGCTGCAGGTCGGCATCGTCGAGACGCGTGACCATGTCCGAAAACAGCATCTGGCGCTGCAGGTTGTCGACGAAACCGCGCCCGTCGCCCATAAGCTCCCAAAGCGAGCGAAGCCACGATGTAGGCGTCTTGTAGTCGATACCCAGCGAAACGCCGGCTTCCGCCGCATCATGACGGCACAGGTCGAGCTCGGCAAACGTTGGTGCCAGCAACACGGCACGCCCGTGACGGGCAATAAGGTCGGCAAGCAGCGCCGACTCGGCATCGCTCAAATCCGTGCCGGCATTGGTGGTATAGATTCGAACAGGCATGGTCCTCCGCTCAAACTGTTCGCAATAATCAATGCATCCATCCTACCCGCCCACGCGGACAGATTTGCCCCACGCCAACAGATTTGATCCCTTGAGGACGGAGGAAAATGGATCACAGAGGGGGTCAGTCTAACCCGGTGATCCGTTTTCCTCCGTCCCCAAGGGATCAAAAAACCGCCCCCGGAGGGACGGTTCTTCGTAATTCAATGTTGTCGCTGGCCTACTCGCCATCCTCCAACTTAATGAGGATCTTGCGGTAGCCACCGTACTCGCCGTTCAGCGCCTTTGAAACGCGGCTCACCGTGGTGGACGAAGCGCCGGTACGGGCCTGAACCTCAACATAAGGCTCGCCCTCGTCCAAATAGCGCGCAACCTGCAAACGCTGAGAAAGGTCGCAAATCTCGCGCGGCGTGCAGATATCGGTCAAAAACGCTTGGATATCCTTCTCGTCGTCCAAAAGGCTAAATGCGTGGACCAGCTGCTTGACATCAGGCTTGTCAAACATGTTCTCGATATTCATCGATCACCGCCAAACCCGCCAAAAGGCATCGAAGTTGGTACTGACATCGGGCATCGTTCACCCGTTCTATGCAATAGGGCAACGCCTGTGGCTTTTGCCCGTAGCAGTGTAGCACACCACCAAACTAAAGCGACAAGACTCTCTGCCAGCGGCGCGTTTTTCAGGACGAACGCCGTTTAGAAACCATATGCGCACGTAAGCTCCACGAATATTTGAGACAATGGGCGCCCAAACACCGCGGCGCGCCCGCGCAACCATCCAGGTCGCCGCCGTAAGCCGCTTCACGCGACGCCAGCAATCCCGGCGCAAGAAAGGATTCACGCCATGCGCTTTATGCTTAACTGGCTCTTCACCTCGATCGCCATCGCGATCGCCACGTTCCTCGTCCCCGGTATCCAACCCTTCGGCTTTGCCGAGACCTGGGTCTGCTTTGCCTTTGTGGGACTGTTCCTGAACATTGTCGATTCGTTCGTCAAACCGTTCCTCACGGTCATCTCGCTGCCGCTCACGATCATTACGCTGGGCATTTTCCAGCTTGTCGTCAACAGCTTTATGCTTGAGCTCGCGAGTTACCTGTCGGTCAACCTGCTGGGCGTCGGCATCTCCATCGCCAGCTTTGGATCGGCCTTTATGGGCAGCATCCTGGTGTCCATCACGCGCAGCATCCTCGACAGCATCGCCGAGGACTAAAACGGCCATTCCGGCCGTGTCCGTCTCAACAGCCCAAAACGAAGGCCGCCCATCGCAAAAATGGGCGGCCTTCTTATTTGCCAAGTCTCAAAGGGCGAGAAAATCTACCATTTCCACCCCGTCCCCAAATGCAGGTGTGGGTTAGATGACGTAGTCGTAGCCATGGTTGGGAGCGACAAGTTGATCGAGCGTCACACCGTCGAGGTAGTCGTTGATGAGCTTGTCCAGGTTCTTCCACACGTCGAGCGTGGGGCACTCATCCGAACGCGAGCAGCCCTTGCAGTCGCCATCCAGGCAGGCGACCGGCGCCAGACTGCCCTCGGTCAGGCGCAAGATCTCGCCCACCGTGTATTGCTCGGGCGGGCGCGTGAGCACATAGCCGCCGCCCTTGCCGCGCATGCCCGAGAGCATGTTGGCGCGCACGAGCGTAGCCAAAATGTTCTCGAGATATTTCTCGGAAATCCCCTGTCGCGCCGCGATCTCTTTGAGCGGGATGCGACCGGCTGCCTGGTGCTCGGCCAGATCGACCATAACGCGCAGGGCATATCTGCCCTTAGTAGAAACCAACATGTATAGTGCTGCCTTTCGGTCATTTAGTCCGTAGAAATTCTAGCCGAAATATTGGTTTTGAAAATACCCGTTCCGGTCAAGATGGTTAATCGACTCGTAATAATCTTCTATTTCCTATTGCGTTACTAGGCTTTACTGTCTACTATGCTTGCCAACAGTAAAACGAACAACCCATAAGGTTTGTGGGTTTCGCTGCTACACACACCGTAAAACCACACGGTATCCAGTCATTTGAACACTTTGGAGGTTCACCATGAGCAATGTTTACACGTCCATCGATCAGCTTATCGGCCACACTCCGCTTCTGGAGCTCACTCACTTTGAGGCCGATGAGGACCTCAAGGCCCGCGTGCTCGTCAAGCTGGAATACTTCAACCCCGCCGGCTCCGTCAAAGACCGCGTCGCCAAGAACATGATCGACGAGGCCGAGAAGGCCGGCAAGCTCGTGCGCGGCGGCGACTACACCATCATCGAGCCCACGAGTGGCAACACCGGCGTCGGCATCGCCTCGGTGGCGGCGGCTCGCGGCTACAAGGTGATCATCACCATGCCCGAGACTATGTCCGTCGAACGCCGCAAGCTTATGCAGGCATATGGCGCACAGCTCGTGCTCACCGACGGTTCCAAGGGCATGAAGGGCGCCATCGCCAAGGCCGAGGAACTGCAGAAGGAGACGCCAAACAGCATCATCGCCGGCCAGTTTGTGAACCCCGCCAACCCCGCCATCCACAAGGCCACGACCGGCCCCGAGATCTGGGATGACACCGACGGCGAGGTCGACATCTTCGTCGCCGGCGTTGGAACCGGCGGCACCGTGACCGGCGTGGGTGAGTTCCTTAAGGAGCAGAACCCCGAAATCAAGGTCGTCGCCGTCGAGCCCGCCACTTCCCCGGTGCTCTCCAAGGGCCAAGCCGGCCCGCACAAGATCCAGGGTATCGGCGCCGGTTTTGTGCCCGACGTCCTCGACACCCAGGTCTATGACGAGATCATCCCCGTCGAGAACGACGACGCCTTTGCGACCGGCCGCGCCGTGGGCCACAAGGAGGGCGTGCTCGTGGGCATTTCGTCCGGCGCCGCCGTGTGGGCCGCGCTGCAGCTGGCCAAGCGCCCCGAGAACGAGGGCAAGACCATCGTGGCCCTGCTTGCCGACACCGGCGAGCGCTACCTGTCCACGGCGCTCTTCCAGGACTAGGGCCTGTCGCCCATAGGTTGAGCCCACGGACGAGCCGGTCTCCTCTCTCCCGGCAGTCTGAGCCCATCCAATCAGGGTGTCCCACGAGACGCCCGAACTTGCTACAATGTCTGCGGCGCGGAACCAGCCTCCCGCGCCGCTTTTCTTTTTTGGCCACATGCCACCAAGGAGAACCTCCCCATGCACAACAAGCGCGTGCTCGTCGCCATGAGCGGCGGCGTCGATTCCAGCGTGACCGCGTACCTGCTCAAAAGCCAGGGCTACGAATGCGTCGGCACCACCATGCGCCTCACCTTCCCCGCGCCCGATCCCGCCACGGGCATGAGTAAGGTCGACCGCGACATCGCCGATGCGAAGGCCGTCGCCGAGCGTCTGGGGATACCCCACCATGTGCTCGACTTGCAGCAGACCTTCGACCACAGCGTTATCGAGCGCTTTGTGAACGCCTACCAGGAGGGGCTGACGCCCAACCCGTGCATCATCTGCAACCGCCACATAAAGTTTGGCGCGTTGCTCGGTGCGGCGCTGGACATGGGCTGCGACTACATCGCAACGGGTCATTACGCCAAAACAAGCCAGACAGTAGACGGCACCTGGCAGCTGCATCGCGGCGAAGATCCCAAAAAGGACCAGAGCTACTTTTTATATTCGCTTACGCAGGAGCGCCTGGCGCACACGATCTTTCCGCTGGCAGGCCTAGACAAAGAGCGCGACGTGCGCCGCATAGCCGCCGAGCAAGGCTTTACCAACGCCCAGAAGGCCGAAAGCGAGGACATCTGCTTTATTCCAGACGGTGACTACGCGGGCTATATCGAGCGCCGCTGCGGACATCCCGCTGCACCGGGCGACATTGTGTGGCGCGACGGCAGCGTGGTCGGACGCCATAACGGCGCGTTGCGCTATACCATCGGCCAGCGCAAGGGCTTGGGCGTCGCGATGGCGCATCCCGTGTATGTGACGGGCGTCGATGCCGCCAACAACACCGTGCATCTGGGCGAGGCCGAGGACCTAACGGCCACAGCACTCACGGCCGACGACTGGATCTGGAGCGCCCCTGCCGACCGCATGGAGGCAGAACTCGATGCCGGCGGCATTCGCGTGGGCGCCAAGTACCGTTACCGTCAGAAAGACCAAGCAGCGACCCTTACGCGCGGCGAAGACGGGCAAATGCTGCTGACTTTTGACGAGCCGCAGCGAGCCATCGCCCCCGGCCAGGCTGTCGTCGTCTACCGCGGCGACGTCGTCCTCGGCGGCGGCACCGTGACCGGCGCACTTAAGTAGCCCCATCCCCTTCATAAATTGCGGTGAAATAGGGACTGTTTAAGCGTTTAAAACCGCCAAACAGTCCCTATTTCACCGCAACTTAGAGAGGACGGCCTCGGTCGGTACTGCCGTATCAGCCGAGGCCGCTGCATCGCTAGCGTTGTACGTAGGCGCGGACCAGCTCGTAGGTATTGCGCACGCCGTCGATGTGGCTGCGCTCGTAGTTGTGGCTCGCGTACACGCCGGGGCCGATCAGGCCGTGACGGATGTCGTAGCCGGCCGAGAGCGTGGCCTCAACGTCCGAGCCGTAGTGCGGATACACATCGATGGCGTAATCGAGCTCCAGCTCGCGCGCGATGTTGGACAGCGTGGTTACCAGGTCGTAGTTGTACGGACCGCCCGAATCCTTGGCGCAAATCGACACCATGCGCTCGGTGCAGCCCAGGTCGTCGCCCACGCAGCCCATGTCAACGCTGATCATCTCGCGCGTGTCGGCCGGCACGAAAGCACCGCCGTGGCCGACCTCCTCGTACACGGTAAAGAGCAGCGACACCTTGCGCGAAAGCGACACCTCGCCGTCAGCAACAGCGCGGGCCAGACCCAGCAGAATCGACGCCGACAGCTTGTCATCCAGGAAGCGGCTCTTGATGTAGCCGCTCTCCGTCACCGTGGTACGCGGATCCATAGCGATGATGTCGCCGGTCTGAATGCCCAGCTCAAGCACATCGTCCTTGCTGTCGACATTCTCATCGAGCAGGATTTCCATGTTCTTCTCGATGGTCTTGACCGGCTCGTCGGCCACATGCGCCGAAGGCTCGGTATTGAGGACCACGCCCGTGTAGACATTGCCGTCGCGCGTGTAGACGGTGCAGTTCTCGCCATCGGCCGTAGACCACTGATGCCCGCCGAGCGTCGTGGGGCGCAGGCGACCATTGTCCTTAATGGAACGCACCATGGCGCCCAGGGTATCGACATGGCTCGCCAGTACGAGCGGCTCACCCTCGCCACCAAGCTCAACGAGCACGTTACCCTTATTGGAACGCTCAGGCCCAAACCCCATATCGCGCAGGGTCTCCATCAGATAATCAGTCGCCGCACGGGTATAGCCCGTCGGCGAAGCAATAGAAGTCAGTGTCTTAAGCTGTCCCGCGATATAGGAGAGCGTCTCCTCTAGAGAAGCATCGATTACAGAAGCCATGTGCATCCTTCCAAGCAAAACTAAGACCGAGTCCCGATTTTAACCGTTCTGCACGCGCAAGGCTCTGGGAGCCGAGCCACCTCCAGACGTCCTCGCGCCGATTTTGCGCACGCGCACGGCTTACAATCCCAATCTTGCATAAATCCTATCGGTATCTGCATAGAAATGAGGAGTCTTTTTGCTTCGTCTCAGGGTACCCCACCTTGGGCCGTGCAAAAAACGGAGTATTCAGCACCGTGGGCCCCAACGGCCCCATCACGAACGACAAAACGACGTGGTTACAGCAGTGTTGCAGGTCGTCGCAAAGCAAAAACTCAGTAACAACCCCCTCCACTCATCGATAGCCCGCCCACAATGGCTGTCGATGGGCGCCTGCGGGCCACTACGGGCCATTCAAAACGTTATGCATTTTTAAGAGCTTGCTGAGTACTCCCAAAAATGCACGCTGGGAAGTGCACCACCTATCCGCAGCGGGCAGTACGCCTTGGTTTTGTCCGTCTCAGGGCATCGACGCAGCACAAAAAGCCCCGCCGTGCGTAGCACGGCGGGGCCAGCGGCACGTCAAAAGACCATACACCTACGGGCGAAGGACCACCAAACTGGGCTAGGCAGCCGGGCAGATCTTCTTGAAGAGCTCGATGACGTCGTCGAGCGTTGCCTCGCGCGGGTTACCCGGGAAGCAGGCGTCGGCCATGGCGTCCTTGGCCAGAACCTCGATCTCGTCGGCCTTCATAGCCTCGCAGACGTGCGGGATATTCACGTCGGCGGAAAGCTGCTTGACGGCGGCGATAGCGGCGTCGGCAGCCTCGTCGGTGCTCATGCCCGTGGTGTCAACACCCATGGCAAGGGCAACCTTGGCCAGGCGCTCAGCGCAAACCGGCTTGTTGAACTCCATGGCGATCGGCAGCAGCATGGCGCAAGCGACGCCGTGCGGGGTGTCGTAGTGAGCAGACAGGGTGTGAGCCATTGCGTGGTCGATGCCCAGGCCAACGTTGGAGAAGCCCATGCCGGCGACATACTGACCAAGAGCCATGCCCTCACGGCCGGAGCCGGGCTGGCCGGACTTGGCCTCGGCGACGGAGTCGCGCAGGTTCTCGCTGATCAGCTTAATGGCCTCAAAGTGGAACATGTCGGAAAGCTCCCAGGCGCCCTTGGTGGTGTAGCCCTCGATAGCGTGGGTCAGTGCGTCCATGCCAGTGGAAGCGGTCAGGCCGGCGGGCATGGAGGCCATCATGTCGGGATCGACGACGGCGACCTCGGGGGCGTCGTTGGTGTCGACGCACACGAACTTGCGGACCTTCTCGGGGTCGGTGATGACGTAGTTGATGGTCACCTCGGCGGCGGTACCGGCGGTCGTCGGCACAGCGATGGTGAACACGGCGTGGTTCTTAGTGGGAGCAACGCCCTCGAGGCTGCGGACATCGGCGAACTCGGGGTTGTTGATGATGATGCCGATGGCCTTAGCAGTGTCCATGGAGGAGCCACCACCGATGGTCACGATAGCGTCAGCCTCGGCGGCCTTGAAGGCCTCGACGCCGTCCTTGACGTTCTGGATAGTGGGGTTGGGCTTGATCTCGGAGTAGAGGCTCCAAGCGATGCCGGCAGCGTCGAGCTCGTCGGTCACCTTAGCGGTAACGCCAAACTTGACCAGATCGGGGTCGGAGCAGACGAAGATCTTCTTGTAGCCGCGACGCTGGAGCTCGCCGGGGATCTCCTTGATGGCGCCGGAACCATGATAAGAGATGGTATTGAGAACGAAACGATTAGCCATTGATAGCCTCCCATCGTGTGCGGGGCATCCATTACGCCCCACGCTATGAGTCCCATCCTAACGCTTTTGAAACAAAAAACGCGTGAGAACATCAAAAGTGTTAAAGCGTTTCAACAGATGATGAAAAATATTGCGGCAAAGGGACAACCCCTTTGCCGCATTCGGTTACTTTCGGCAGCCCTCTTTCCAAGCCTCGGCCGCAACCTTCCAGCGTAAGCGCAAGTCGCGCTCGCGGTCGATGAACATGATGGCAAACGCGACAAACAGCAGCAAGCTCGCCACGACGATGGCGTGCAGGCCCATGCGCTCAATACACCAGTTGCCCAACACGGCGCCAAACACAAAGGTAAAGATCACGCCAAAGTACAGCAGGCCGTTTTCCAAAAAGCCGCGCCTGTGGGTGATGATGTAATCGTCCACGTTTTGCAGCGCGTTGCGCAAGTTGCCGATGCACATGGTCGTAGCGATGCCGTGACCGTGGATCTTGCGGAAGCTCTCGACCTGCATGCCGCAGGCAAACGAGGTGAGGCAGTTGGCGAGCAGGTTGAAATTGCCGCCCGGGATAAAGCTCACGCCCAGCAAGATGACGGCTTCAAAGAACACCGTTACCTGGCGCCAGTGAATCACGCTGCCAAACCGCTCATGCACCAGGTCGGCAAGCATAATGCCCACGGCAAACGACACCACGGGGAAGAAGTAGCGTCCCGCAAGTGCCCAGTTGCCCTCCGAGATGCTCACGCCCACGAGCAGGATGTTGCCTGTCTGCGCGTTGGCGAAAACATGGTCGCGCCCAATGTACGAATAAACGTCCATAAAGCCACCGGCAAGCGCCAAGATGATGCCCAGCTCAATAGACTCCGATATCTGTTTGGCACGCTGCATCGCCGTGCATCCTCCTTGTTGACGACCCTCTCGTGCGTTGGCGGAAACATAACCGCCGTTCATACTGTAACCCATTGACAACATGGCGCGCGCGCGAGACGGGTTCTCCAACGCGCAGATACACAGTCTGGAAACAAACGATCCCCGCATCGACGCGCCGATCCCCAGCTCATGTACTCCCCCAGTCTTTTTAGCCCCGTCCCAAAAAGACTGGTTACAATTACGTGCAGCATACAGACACCGGGAGGGATCGTGGCAAAAAAGCCTCAGCACGCTCAGAACAGCCAACGCGGACAGCAGGGCAAACAGGGTCAGCAGCAAAAGCGCGGCGGCAAGGCGCAGGCCACGGTCGCCCGCGCCAAGCATTCCCAAGCGACGCCCGCCCGCCCCTGGCGCCCGGGCCGCGACAAATTTCTCCCCGTCAGTCGCGCCGATATGAATGCGCGCGGCTGGGACCAGTGCGACTTTGTCTACATCTGCGGCGACGCCTACGTGGACCACCCCAGCTTTGGTATGGCCATCATTAGCCGCGTACTCGACGCGCACGGCTATAAGGTGGGCATCATCTGCCAGCCCAACTGGACCGACCCCGCCAGCATCACCGTGCTCGGCGAACCGCGCCTGGGCTTTCTCGTCAGTGCCGGCAACATGGACTCCATGGTCAACCACTATTCAGTGACCAAGCACCGCCGCCACACCGACGCCTATACTCCCGGTGGCGAGGAGGGGCGCCGTCCCAACCGAGCCGTCACGGTCTACGGCAACCTCATCCGCCAGACGTTTAAGGACATCCCCATCATCATCGGGGGCATCGAGGCGAGTCTGCGCCGTCTGGCCCACTACGACTGCTGGCAGGACAAGCTTAAGCGTTCGGTACTGCTCGACTCGGGCGCCGACATTCTCATCTACGGCATGGGCGAGCACGCGATTGTCGAGATCGCCGACGCGCTCGACGCGGGACTGCCCGTCGACCAGATTACCTATATCAACGGCACCGTCTACCGCACCAACTCGCTCGACGAGGTCTACGACTACGACCTGTTGCCCAGCTGGGACGATCTTGCCGCCGACAAGCTCAACTACGCGCGCAGCTTTAACGTGCAGCAGCAGAATATGGACCCCATCACCGGCCATCGCCTGGTAGAGCCCTATCCCAACAGCGTCTATGTGGTGCAAAACCCGCCGTCGACGACACTCACCACCGACGAGATGGACGAGGTGGCCGAACTCCCCTACGCACGCGATTGGCATCCCGACTACGACGCGGCGGGCGGCGTGCCGGCCTTTGCCGAGATCAAGTTTTCGATCAGCTCCAACCGCGGCTGTTTTGGCGAGTGCTCGTTTTGCGCCCTCACCTTCCACCAGGGCCGCGTGTTGCAGATGCGCAGCCACGACTCGATCATGCGCGAGGCCGAGCTGCTCACGCGCGATCCCGAGTTTAAGGGCTACATCAACGACGTGGGTGGACCGACGGCCAACTTTAGCCGTCCCGCCTGCGACAAGCAGCTCAAGCACGGCGTGTGCAAGAACAAGCGCTGCCTGTGGCCGAGTGTGTGCAAGAACATGGTGGTCGACGAAAGCGGCTACACGCAGCTGCTGCGCGACCTGCGCCAGCTGCCGGGTGTCAAAAAGGTCTTCGTCCGCAGCGGCATCCGCTTTGACTACACCATGGCCGACGCCTCGGACGAGTTTTTGCGCGAGCTGCTGGAGCATCACGTCTCGGGCCAACTGCGCGTAGCGCCCGAGCATGTGAGCGACGCGGTGCTCTCCGTGATGGGCAAGCCGAGCCGCGCCGTCTACGATGCGTTCTGCCGCAAATTTGAGCGCCTGAACCGCGAGTACGGACTCAAGCAGTACGTGGTGCCGTATCTGATCTCGAGCCACCCCGGCTCGACGATGAAGGAAGCCGTGGACCTTGCCGAGGCCGTGCGCGACATGGGCTACATGCCCGAGCAGGTGCAGGACTTCTACCCTACGCCGTCCACCATGTCGACCTGCATGTACTACACCGGCGTGGACCCGCGCACCATGGAGCCGATCTACGTGGCGCGCGACCCGCACGAGAAGGCCATGCAACGCGCGCTCATCCAGTATCGCAAGCCCGAGAACTACAAGCTGGTACGCGAGGCGCTGGAAAAGGCTGGCCGCCGCGACCTGATCGGCTACACCAAGCATTGCCTGATCCGTCCCGTGCCGCCGCGCCCGGGCGAGACGTCTGCCGGCGGCGGACACGGCACCGGCAAGAAGGGCGGCAAGGCCCACGGTGGCGCTGGTGGTGCCGGCAAGGGGTCTAAGGGCAGCAAGGGATACGGCGGTATGTCCCGCGCGCAGAACACTGCCGGTCGCAATCGCGCGGCACAGGGCCGCCAGGGTGCCAACGGAGGCGGCAGGCGCAACTAGCGCGGCGAGGCGGCATGCCGCCGCTGGCGGCACACACGCCCCCACCAATGAAATGCCGCTCGCCGGGGCGTCGTAAAACGATTCCCCGGCGAGCGGCCGATTAATATTGTCTATCTCAAAACGTCGTTACTTTTTGTCAAAACGACCATAGAGCGCAAACGAGAGCGCCGCAGAGATAACCCAAGTCAAAGCGATGCAGGCGACAATCATGATCAGGTTCATGGGATTGCCGCTTGGATCGGCATAAACGGGCAACGAGGTAATGCCAGGCATAACAAAGCCGAAGCACTTAGCGCCCAGAACAACGGTGAGCGCGCCGCCAATGCCATCCGCGATCATCGCAGCGATAAGCGGAGTCCTGTTAGGAACCTGAACGGTAAACAAGGCGGGCTCGGAAATTCCCATAAATGCCGAGAAGGCGCACGTCATCGCAGCGGACTTGAGCTTTTCATCGGTCATGCGCAGGGCCGCACCAAAAGACGCACCGCTTTCGGCGAGGTTATGGCAGAAAGAGATCGGGAGCAGATAGTCATACCCAAGCGTTGCGATATTGGAAATCTGGATGGGGCTCGTTGACTGGTGCATGCCGAAGAGCACGATAAGCGGCATAAAGAAGCCCAGCAGAAAACCGGCAACGGGGCCTAACGTCGAGAATAGCCAAACGATACCGTTGGCAAGACCAAGACCGCACCAGGCACCAATCGGAGCGAGCACAAACAGGTTGACGGGAATCACGATAGCAAGGGAGAGCGCCGGAACGACAACGAGCTTAAAAAGATCCGGCACGACTTTGTCGATTGCGCGATATACAAAAGACAAGCCAATGACGCCAAAGATAACCGGGAACACGGAATCGGCGTAGCTAAAAATCGGCACCGCAAAACCGAACAGCGCAAGGGGCGTCTCGCCCGTACCGACAGCGTTGACAATGGTCGGGTACATCAGCGATCCGGCAACACAAAGCGCAAGCGAACGGTTGACCCGGAACTTATCAGCTGTAGACATTGCCAGCAAAAACGGCAAGAAGTAGAACGGGATATCCGAAATCATATTGAATATCGCAAAGTCGCCGGCACCCGTGTCGATTCCAAAAGCCGCGATAGCAGCCAGGATGCCCTTTACGATGCCTCCCGCCACCAGTGCGGGAATGATAGCGGAGAAGATGCCGGTGATGATATCGAATACGCGAGCCGAACCTTTTTGGAGCTCAGGCTGCTCGGCGTCGGCGGAGACCTCGCCACCCATCCTGTCACCTAGCATGGGCTCCAATTCGTCATATACCGACCCCACGCTGGCGCCGATGATAACCTGCCACTGCCCGTCTTTAACCTGCGCGCCCAAGGCGCCGTCAAGCGTCTTAAGGGCCTCCAGATCTGCCTTGCTATCGTCCTTCAGGTTGAATCTGAGCCTTGTAATGCAGTGCGTTGCCATAACAACGTTATCGGCGCCGCCCACGAGCTCGAGGACACGAGCGGCCAGTTCCTTCTTGTCTGCCACGACAATCACTCCTACCCAAGATCCTCGCCATTAGTGGCGATACATTTCTGATACCAATAGAAAGAGTCTTTACGCGAGCGCTCCGCAGTGCCGTTGCCGCAATTATCCAGATCGACATAGATAAGCCCGTAGCGCTTGTCCATCGTAAGAGGACCGCAGGCAACAAGGTCAATGAATCCCCAGATCATGTATCCGCGCACGTCAACGCCATCGATCACTGCTTCCTTAAGGCACTTTATGTGCTGGCGCAAATAATCGATTCGATACTCGTCGTGGATGCTGCCATCCTCCTCGACTACATCAGATGTACCGAGGCCGTTCTCGGCGATATACAGGGGCAGCCCATAGCGGTCATACATCTGGTTAAGGGTAACCCTCAGGCCAATGGGATCGAGCTGCCAGCCCCACTCACTCGTCTCGAGATAAGGGTTCTTGTTTGCCATGACCAGATTTCCCGCAGTCTTCTCCCATCCCTGATCGCAGGTGGATACCTGGGAAAAGTAGTACGAGAAGGCCAGGAAGTCGACCGTGTTGCGAGCGATGAGCTCTTCATCGCCCGGCTCCATTTGAATCTCGATATCGCACGCGTCGAAATAGCGATTCATATAAGCGGGGTATTTTCCACGAGCCATCACGTCCGTATAGAACCAGTTGGAATACTGGTCGTCGTGAATAGCCTGCATGTTATCTTCGGGACGGCAGGTGGCGGGATACGTACAGAATCGAGCGATCATGCCGCCAACGGGAGTATCGGGCGAAAGACGATGGACAATCTCGACGGCACGCGCATTGGCAACGAACTCGTGGTGCAGGCACTGGAAGATGGCTCGATCGAAGTTCTCCCCCTCTTCGTCTTTGACCAGACAGACCCCGTCCCAAGGCGAAAAACGCGCTGCATTGAACTCGTTAAAAGGCAGCCAGAAATCGACCAGATCGCCCAATTCCGTAACGATTGTCTCGACATAGCGGGCGAAGAAATCAATCGTCTTGCGATTCTTCCATCCCCCATATGTGGTGACAAGATTTACCGGGATGTCATAGTGGAGCATGGTGACGAAGGTTTTAATGCCGTGCTTTTTGCACTCACCCAGCATGCTTCGATACCACTCGATGCCTTCGCGGTTAGGTTCAAGATCATCTCCGTTAGGATAGATTCGGCTCCAGCAAATAGAAGTGCGGAACAGCTTGAGGCCCATCTCCGCAAAAAGCGCGATGTCCTCACGGTAGTGATGATAGAAGTCGTTACCGCGCCTAAACGGGTAGAACTCAACACCATCATCTGCGAGAGCGTTCATTAGTTCGTCATGGCAGAAGGGGTTGTTTTGATGCTTGTCCTCAATCTGGTCATGAGTCCAGGTACCATCCAGCCATCGACAATCCTGCGTCGACTTTCCCTTTCCGCCCTCATTCCAGGCACCATCGGCCTGCGAGCACGATATGGCTCCGCCCCATAAAAAGTCGGAGTCAAACCCATGTTTTAACTTACTCATTTGCCCTCCTTGATCGGATGCTCCAGCGGATAACCCAATACTAGGAAGAACAAGATGCATAAGATATCGCATAGAAAGCGTGGGTTTATAACATTTTTTTAGATATAATACCGTTTAAGGCATCGATTCTACCGTTCACCCCTGGAGCACCCCATGGATTCGAATCTCAAACAGCTGCTCTATACGCATACCGAGACCGAAGAGTGGCATCGCACACATCCGGGAGAACTCAGCCCGCGATATAACAGGGTGGAAACCACAACCATTAACGGCGAAGAGGTCTATCTGTTTGATTGGAAAGAAACTCTCGACGAAAACCCCGTGGGCCTTATCAAGGAGTCGCGCTTTACCGATATTCCTCCTCATATCAATCGGGATATGGAGCTTAACTACGTGTACGACGGCGTCTGCACGTTTATCGTCAACGGACGGCGACTACTCCTTAAAAAGGGCGACGTGCTCATTTGCAACACCGGCGTAGTCAGAAGCGTTCCATACGTTAAGGGCGAGCATGATATCGTCATTTCGATCGTCTTCAAAAAAGAAATGTTCGATTCGTTGTTCCTGAGCCAGCTACCCGGCGCGTCACCATTAACGAATCTTCTATTTGATTTTGTGTCCAAAAACCGCGAGGCCCGAAAATATCTCATTCTTCCAGAGGAATACGCCCGACATGCGCGACGCCTCATCGAGATGCTCTTTATCGAATATCACTTTAAAGATGCCTATTCCAATGAACTCATGAGGCACCTCGCCGTCAGCCTATTCCTTGTTCTCATTCGAGGACTGTACCGACGCTCCGCAACTGATAACCAGGCGATCATGTCGGACGAACGCATCGTGTCGATTCTGAATCATATTGAGCGAAGCTACGGCGACTGCACACTCGAAAGCATTGCGAGCGATACGGGTTATAGCACCAGCTATCTCAGCAGCTTGATCAAGCAAAAAACCGGCAAAACGTTTTCGCAAATCAAGCTCAACCAGCAGCTCACAGAGGCGGCATATCTTCTCAATAACACCGAGCGCAGCGTGCAGTATGTAGCCCGAAAAGTCGGCATCTCCAACATGTCATTCTTTTACTCAAAATTTAAAGAAGCATTCGGCGAAACGCCAGGTGCGTTCAGGACGCATCGGTCTAATTAAAGGCGTTATTACTCAGACCGATCAGCTTCGCGCGACACGGGAATGCGCAATCGAAGCAGCGAGTGCATCGCCTCTACCAGCACAAAGCCGGCGATGCCAACCGTGACCACAACGTCGAGCGGCGTGTTCACAAACCACAGCAACGTCATGAGATACGACCCGGCGTTAAAGGCAAAATGCAGCAGGATCGTGTAGCGGAGCTTTCCGGTGGTCACGAACACCCAACCAAAAATGAGGCCGGCAGCGCCCGCATAGCAGCCCTGCACCCAGTTCATATGCATAAAGCCAAAGATGGCCGCCTGCAGCACGATTGCCGCGGCGATACCCCACGTGCTTGGGGCCGCCCAGGGCACCATGGCGCCGTCTTGCGCGTTCGCGCGGCGCCGGCGCTTCCAGAGCGAACGGCACTGTGGATTAAACGCACGCAGCGAAAACTCAAAGATGATGCCGCGCACCAGCAGTTCCTCGCAAAACGGAGCGCCGAGCACCGTGGTCAGGACGGCAAGAAGGCTGGTATCGCCCATGCCCGTTTCCTCGACGAGCTCGCTATAGTCTGCCGCGACCTCGGGCAGCAGCGACAGCACGCCGTCGCATAGGTAGCTAATGACCACCTGCATGGATAGGCCGATCACGACAACGCAGGCAATGCGCTTCCATGCCGCGCTTGCTCCCCCACCGAGCGGGCGCTCGCCTTGCCGGCGTGCCATGAAGGAGCGGGGCCACAGATAACGCCACCACAGCAGCGCCATCAAAAATGACGCCGTCTGAGCGGCAGCCTGGAACCATTGAATATCGAGGTTGTCGATCGGGAAACCCGTCAGCACCGACACGGCATCGAGAACTGAAAACAGAACCACGCTCAGGGCTATATCGGCAGCGACAACGCCAAAACAGGCAAGCGCCCACGCCATCGCATTGAGCATGCCAACCTCCTCAAAACCCGGCACTTAGGGACGTTCCTTAACTGCCGGCTGAAAAGGAACGTCCCCAAGTGCCGGCAGTTTGGGACGGTCATTGTTGACGAGAATCGGGCGCAGCGCCAAAGGCCCCGTTGGGCGAAATGTCGAACGGGAAGGTGCCGCAGCGATTGAACGCGGCGATAAACATGCGGATGGCGTTGGACGGCGTGGTGCCCACGAGCTGGGTTGCCGCCGCGAAGGCCGCCTTTTCCTCGGGCAAGACCTTCGCGACAACCGGGGTCATGTGTTCTGCCATGGCGCTTCCTTTTTGAAACGACGGTGATGCGGATAGATGCGGGCCACGCGGCTGGGCGACGGGCTGTGAAGGCAACCCGATTGGCCCGCATCTGGAGTTTGTTTCTACGGCGTTGGTATTACTTGGTATTCCTAAGTATTACCCCGCAGATAGAATACCATACCCGGCCCTATGGAGACGGAGAAAAACGGATCATTTTGTTGCTGGGTAAGTATTTAGAGCGTGATGATGTCCGAGATATTGAGGGCCCGAGCGTCAGCGGAATCGTGCGTGGCAAGCAACAGCATACGGCCGTCGAGCAAGTCGAGCACGGCCTCGGCGCATGCGTCGCGCGCAGCGGTATCTAGACCGGTAAAGGGCTCGTCCAGAATCACCGCGTCGCCTGGGCACAGCAGGGCTCGGGCAATCTCGACGCGACGGCGCTGCCCGCCCGAGAGCTCGGCCACACGAGCATGTACATCGACCCCCGGCACCAGCAGGCGCAACAGGGCTGCGGCACTCGAGGCATCCACGCGCGCGTCGGCGCACACCAGCACGTTATCCAAAGCCGAGGCGCCCTCTACCAGGCGCACATCCTGAAACACCATGGAGCACGGCGCGCACTCGCCCGCCGCCAGCGCAAGCAGCGTCGACTTGCCCACGCCCGAAGCGCCCATCACGCAGGTGCGCCCACCAGCAGAAACGCGAAGTACCAGTCCATCGAGCGCCGGCACCCAGGGCGCTCGGTCGCCCACGGCGAGCGCAAGCTCCGCAGCAGCCCTGCCGCCAGCAGAGCCGCCCGCACGTCCGCGACTACCACACCCATGCGCCCGCACGGCAGCGCGCCACGCTACGGGCCCCGAAACCCGCAGCAGCCACACCAGCACACGCTCGCACGCCCACGAGGCGGCAACGACCAGCACGGTCCACGCCAGCAGGTCAGCCGTCTCGATGAGCAGCTTCGCCTGATAGATGCGTTCGCCCACGGTGCCCGTCGCCATGCCGATGAGCTCCGCCGCCACGCCGGCCTTCCAGCTCATGCCAATCACGGCGCGGGAACACGAAAGCACAAACGGCAGGACCTCGCGCCAGGTGTGGGCGCAAAACAGACGCCAACCCCGCACGCCATGCAGACGAAACATCTGCTCCAGTGGCTTATCCGCTTGCGTCAAACCCTCAACCAGCGAAAAATACACGCCCGGCAGCGCCATCAAAAAGACCGCCGCAATGCTCACGCGCGCCGACCCCAACCAAATGAGCAGCAGGACCACCACGCAGGCAACCGGTGTCGCCTTAACAAACGAAAGCGCCGGCGCCACCAGGCGGGCAAACGTTCGCGACCGCACCGAGGCCCCCGCCAGCACACCGCCGCACACCGCGGCAAGCGCCAAACCGCCTAGAATCCGCGCACCCGAGCCCGCCAGAATCGCCCACGTGGCGGCATCGCACACCAGCCGTAGCAACGCCACCACAACAGCGCCCGGCCCCGGCAAAATCAACGGCTGCGCCACCAGCGCCGCCGCGAAGACCCACACGGCAAGCCAAAAGGCGGCAACGGCACCTGCTGCCGCCACCGCCTTCATACGCTCTGCCATTTGTCGAGCAAACGCACGCACGGGCTACTCCATGTAGTAGAAATCGTCAGCCGGGAGCTTTCCGCCCACGGCGCTCGCGTCCGCATCGGCCAGCACCTGCAGGTACCCACCGAGCGCCGCCTTCATATCCTTCCCCGTCTGGCACACGAGCATGCACCCGGGAATCGCCTTTTCGGCAATCGCGGCGTTATCGACGATACCCGCATCGACCACGGCCTGAGCCCAGTCCGCCGGCGCCGCGTTCCCGGCCTCAACGCTCGCAACATGGCAGCTCAGGAATTCCGCCACGACCTCGGGATGCTCCTCGGCAAAGGCACGGCGCACCACGGTCACGCCCGTCAGCAGGCGCGAACCCGTGTCACCTGCCAGCTCATCCCACACATCGGTCAGACTTACCGGAGCCGACAGCCTGCCTTCGCTCTTTGCGATGGCAGCGGTCTTGAACGGCTCGGGCAGCACGCCCACGGCAGACGGATCAGCAAGCAACGCCGACAGTACCTCGGTGGGCTCGCTCTTAAACTCAAGCGCCACCTGGCCGGTCAGGCCCGCGCGCTCCAACAGGTAGTTCATGACGTACTCCGGCGTGGTGCCCTTGCCCGTCATATAGACAGTATGGCCCGCCAGATCGCCAAACGAGGCCACACTCGCGTCGCCCGTCACAACGTTCAGCACGCCCAGCGTGTTGATGTCTATGACCTGCACCGCGCCCTCGGTCTTGTTGTAGAGCACGCTCGCCACGTTGGCCGGCACCAGGGCAATGTCGATATCGCCCTGAATCACCTTGGGCACAATCTCGTCGGCGGCAGTGTTGATCGCAAAGTCGAACTCGTTGTCCGTGGCACCTTCGGCCGCCTGGTCCATAAACTGCACCAGCCCAATCGACGTCGGGCCCTTGAGCGAGGCGACGTGTACCTCGACCGGCTCGGCAGCGGCACCGTCAGCGGCAGACCCGGCAGCCGAGCCCGCAGCAGACCCGGCCCCCGCAGCTCCGCCGCCGCAGCCAGCCAGCGCAAGCGACAGCGCACCCGCGGCGAGCGCCGAGGCAAACCCCCGGCGCGACATTTCAAAATCAAACGCGCGCATCGTTAGCACGCCCCCTCGTTAGGCATCGTCCATGCGTGATGGTCGGTATGCAGCAATTCCTCGGCCAGCGGCGAGAGCGGCGCACCCAAGAACTCGCTATAGCACGCCTGAACATCGGGATTCTCGTGCGAGAAGCGAATGTCCGCAGCGGCATCCAGGCTCCACAGCACCTGGCCACGCTCAGCCGCCAGCTCGCAGCCGTCGTGGATGGGCTGACCGCCGCCACCGACGCAGCCGCCCGGGCACGCCATGACCTCAACAAAGTCATATCTCACACGGCCGTCGCGAATCGCGTCGAGCAGACGGGCGGCGTTGCCCAGCCCGTGCGCCACGGCGACGCGCACCTTGGTACCGTCGATATCGGCCACGGCCTCCTTCCAGCCCTCGAGTCCGCGCACGTCAGTGAAGAAGTCGGCATCCGGGTTCTTGCCCGTCACCAGGTAATATGCCGAGCGCACGGCGGCCTCCATCACGCCGCCCGTGGCGCCAAAGATCACACCCGCGCCCGTGCCAAAGCCCAACGGCGTATCGAGCGGCTCCTCGACCAGCGTGTCAACGCTCACGTGGCTCGCGCGGATCATGCGCACCATCTCGCGCACCGTCAGCGCAACGTCCACGTCGGGCGCGCCGCCCTCGCCCATCATGCTCGGCAGCGCACACTCGGCCTTCTTGGCCGTGCATGGCATAACGGACACCACGAACAGACGCTCGGGCTCCACGCCCAGCACCTTGGCGTAGTAGGTCTTGGCGATAGCGCCGAACATCTGCTGCGGCGACTTTGACGTGGACAGGCTGTCGACAAACTCGGGGTAACGTGCCTTCACAAAGCGCACCCAGCCCGGGCAGCAGCTCGTAAACATGGGCCAGCCGCGGCTGTCGCCCTCACCCTTAGCGGCGGCGCCCAGGCGCTCGAGCAGCTCGGAGCCCTCCTCCATAATGGTGAGGTCGGCCGAGAAATCGGTATCGAACACATACTCAAAGCCTACGCGGCGCAGCGCGCAAGCCAGACGCTCGACGGTTGCCTCCTCGCGCGGAATGCCGAGCTCCTCGCCCCAAGCACTACGCACGGCCGGCGCGATCTGCACCAGCACGATCTTGTCGGGATTAGCGAGCGCGTCAAACACGGTCTCGGTGTCGTCGCGCTCGCGCAGCGCGCCCGTCGGGCAATGCGTGATGCACTGGCCGCACGCGACGCAATCGGTCTTGCCGATCGGCACGCGCCCGCGGGTGCCCACGGCGGTATGCGTGGCGCGGTTGGTCAGGTCCCAAATCCCTAGGCCCTGTACGCTCTCGCACACCTTGATGCAGCGCATGCATTTAATGCACTTGTCGTTTTCGCGGATGATGGGGAAATCGAAATCCCAGCCCTCGCCCGCCAAATGCCTTTGATACGGCAGATAGAAAATGCCCAGGTCGTTGGCAATGGTCTGCAGGTTGCAGTTACCGCTGCGCACACAGCTCGTGCAGCGTGAATCGTGCTGCGAAAGCAGCAGCTGCACGTTGGTGCGGCGCGCCTCGCGGGCCTTGGGGCTGTTGGTGTGGACCACCATGCCATCGAGCACGTAGTTGTTGCAGGCGGCAACCAGCTGGTCGCAGCCCTCAACCTCGACCACGCACACGCGGCAGCCGCCGATCTCGTTCAGATCGCGCAGGTAGCACAGGGTGGGAATCTGGATGCCGACGGACTTGGCCGCGTCCAGGATCGTGGTGTGCTCAGGCACCACGACCTCGCAATTATCGATAGTGAGCTTGACCATATTGAGTGCTCCGCTTTCGGTGTTATCGCTGACAGTGGGGTTGTTGAGCTCTACCATTCCAGGTTCCTCCCTCCGCGGAACGCGCCAAAACCAAAGTGGTCGCAACGCAGGCAGCGGCTTGCCTCCTGGCGCGCCTCCTCCTCGGTAAGGCCCTGCTCGACCAGATTCCAATCGTGAATACGCTCGCCGGCCTCGCGCTCACCCAGCTCGCAGCGGCCGCACTCGTGCTTGCCCTTAAACTGAACGGTCGGCAGCTCCACGTCGAGCTTGATCTTGTGGTCGAAGCCCAGATAGCGGTCGATGTTTGCCGAAGCCACGCGGCCGGCGTTGATGGCACGGATGACGGTGGCGGGGCCGGTCTGGCAGTCGCCGCCGCTAAAGAGGCCATCGAAGTTGGGCACGGCACCGTCCGAGTCGGTGACCACGCAACCCCACTTGCAGGCGATGCCCATGTCCTCAAACGGCTTGGAATCGATGTCCTGGCCAATGGCGACAAACACGCGCTCGCAGGGGATGACGCGCTCGGGCGTAGCGGCGGCACGCGGAGCCGGACGACCGCGGCGGGGCTCGCCGATAATCTGCGGTTGCACGCGCAGGCCGCTCACGCGACCATCTTCGCCCGTCTCGATGGCGAGCGGCGCCGTGAGCTCCAGAACCTCGCAACCCTCGGCCTGGGCGCCGGCAATCTCGGCGTCCTGGGCCGTCATATCGCAGATGCGACGGCGGTAGACGATGCTCACCTTTTCGGCACCGCAGCGCACGGCAGAGCGCGCCACGTCCATGGCCACGTTGCCGCCGCCGATGACGCACACGCGCTGGCCGCTCAGGTCGGGCAGCTCGTCGTCTCCGATGGCGCGCAGCATCTTGACGGCCGACTCCACGCCGGGCGCCTCTTCACCCGGAAGGCCGAGCTTCTTGTCGCTATGGGCACCGATGGCCAGGTAGACGGCATCGAACTCGTCGCGCAGGCGAGCGAGCTCCTCGCCGTTCACGGAGTGATCGAGCTCAACGTCGATGCCGGCGCTCAAGATCCAGTCGATCTCGGCCTGCAGGCGCTCGCGCGGCAGACGATAGCTGGGGATGCCGTAGCGCAGCATGCCGCCCAAGTGGTGGCGCTGCTCAAAAATGGTCACCTTGTGGCCCATCACGGCCAGGTAGTAGGCACAGGAAAGGCCAGCCGGGCCGCCGCCGATCACGGAGACGCGCTTACCGGTGTTGTCCACTACATGCGGCTTGTGGTCGTTGAGGTCACTGTGCTCAACGGCAAAACGCTTGAGGGCGAGGATGTTCATGGGGTCGTCGACCATGCCACGGCGGCAATGCATCTCGCAGGGATGCTCGCACACCAGGCCGCAAACGAGCGGCAGCGGATTATTCTTGCGGATGACCTTGACGGCATCGGCATAGCGGCCGGCCTCGACGAGCGAAATGTAACCGGGAATGTCGACATGCGCCGGACAGCCCGAGACGCACGGGACGCGGGCCTCGCGGTCAAAGCCACAGGAGTGCTCGCGGATGTGGTGCTCAAAATCGTCGCGGAAACCGCGGATAGCCGTAAGCGCCATGGCGCCGGCCTCGTAACCGATGGCGCAATCGCTCGAAAGATAGATGGTGCGGGCGGTGCGCTCGATCAGATTGAGCGTGGACTCGTCGGCGCGGCCCTCGAGCACATCGGCGAGCAGATCGCTCAGCGCGCTCAGGCCCACGCGGCAGGGCGTGCACTTGCCGCAGCTCTGGGTGGAGCACAGGTTGACGAGCGCTGCCGTAAACTCAACGGGACACGGGGCGAGCGAACTCACCGCCAGACGACGTCCGAGCGCATCGTGCAGGTCGTCCATGACGGCCTGAGCGTGGCTGCGTTCCATTACGTGGTAGTGTCGAGAAAGTTGGTGTAGCGCCCGATCCGAAGTGAGTCGGCCCGGCGT
>URPJ01000010.1 GCA_900549745.1 uncultured Collinsella sp.
TGCCTCCCTTTTCTCGAACCTTAATTTCAAAGTCCAAGAAATGGGATGCAGTTCATTTGCACCACATTGGTATTCCGGGGACAGGTATGTTTGCACCACATTGGTGCAGATTAACCTGTCCCCCTTGCTCTAAATCGGGTATAAAGGCGTGCAGCATATCGAACGAAAGGCAATTTGCATGAATGATTTTATGAAGGGTCGCAATGGTGCCGATGAACTCACCATCGTGATGGGTTTTGCCGGCATCGTCATCGCGATGATCGGATCGATAGCCCGCATCCAGTGGCTCAGCTGGATTGCCATCGCCGTAATCGTGATTGGCGTGCTGCGCGGCCTGTCCAAAAATATCGACGCACGTCACAAGGAGAACGAGGCCTTTGTCGCCGCGACTGCAAACGTACCCGGCTTGGGCAAGTTTGTAGCTAGCTTGGGCG
Source organism: uncultured Collinsella sp. (assembly GCA_900549745.1). Lineage (GTDB taxonomy): Bacteria > Actinomycetota > Coriobacteriia > Coriobacteriales > Coriobacteriaceae > Collinsella. Next base: position 435 of record URPJ01000010.1, read on the forward strand.
GCGGAGCTACAGCGGCCAACGCCTCGCGCGCAGCCGGTACTAGCATGGAAGACTTTGAACGTGCCAAGCGCACAGCCAAGAAGATGTGGAAGGGCCGCAAGACCACGGCCTATCTTAAGTGCCCCAACTGCGGCCAGATGCTCTCCGTTCCCAAGGGCAAAGGCAAGATCCGCGTCACCTGCCCCAAGTGCCATGCCAAGATGGAGACGCGCTCATAGCCACCGCACGTGGGACAAATTAATCAGGTTTGTTTGTCCCAAATCTTAAGTATTTGTTCGATAAAAAAGCCGAGGCCTCGTGTTGAGACCCCGGCTTTTTGCATGCGGCAACAGAATGTGACAAAGGGACAGTCCCTTTGTCACATCACTGCGTCGCACGCTTACGCCACGCCGTCGCGGGCGAGCTCCTCGGCCAGCGCCTCGGCAGGCATGGCCATGATCGCGTCGAGCTCGGTGTCAACCTCGGAAATGTGCTTGACCTTCAGCTTGCGCACCAAGCCGCCGCGGCACATCACGTGCGCCGGCTCGCGCAGGGCCGACAGGTCATTCAGAGGATTCTCGCGCGTTACCAAAATGTCGGCCGCCTTGCCGCACTCGATCGTGCCGGTCTCGTCGCCCAGGCCCAGCAGCTCGGCATTGACCTGCGTGGCCGTGTGTAGCGCAAAGGCATTGCTCACGCCGACGTACTTGGCAAAGTAAGCCACCTCGCGCCACATGTCGTACTGCGTCACGAACGGGCAGCTCGAGTCCGTGCCCAGGCCCACCTTGACGCCGGCATCCAGTGCGGCGCGGGCGCTCTCGATAATGCCCGAGCACACGATGTCACCGTTCTTCTTTTGCGTATCGGTCGAATGGGTCTTCTCCGGATCGAGCAGTACAAACGGCAACGCCGGACTGATCGTGCAGGTCACGCTCGGTGCGCGCCCCTCGAGCTGCGTACCCGCGGCGCCGCGATACAGGTCCAAGATCTCGGGCGTCATCGGAGCGCCATGCTCGATCGTGTCGACGCCGGCCTGAAGCGCGGCCTTTACGCCCTCAGTGCTCTCGACATGGGCCATAACCGGAAGGCCAACCTCGTGTGCCGCTTTGCACGCCGCCGCGGCGACATCGACCGGCATGCGCAGCACGCCAGGCTCTCCCACTTCGGTCGCATCGAACACGCCGCCCGTCACGAACAACTTGATGACGTCGGCACCGCGCGCATACAGGTCGCGTACCTGCTCGGCTGCCTCGGCGGGACTATTGGCTACCTGCGCGAACAAGCCTGCGCCATGACCGCCCGGCACCGTGACGCCCGTGCCCGGCGCGACAAGACGCGGACCCTGATACTTGCCGGCGTCGATGGCGTTGCGCACGGCGATGTCGGCAAACAGCGGATCGCCCGCACCACGTACCGTGGTCACGCCACTTGCCAGCTGTTGCTGGGCGCTGCCTTTGAGGATGTGGCGGACGATGGCGCGGCCCATGGGGTTGTCGAGCTTCTTCATGAGCGCGCCCGCATCGCCCGCCGAAACCGGCTTGCCCGAGCCGCACAGATGCACATGCATGTTGATGAGACCGGGCATGAGATACGCACCGGCCAGGTCGATGACCTCGGCACCCACCGGCGCCTGCGCCACGGCACTCGGGCCGATCCAGGTGATGGCGCCGCGTTCAACGGCCACAGCCATATCGAGCTGCGGCTCCATATGCTCCGAACCATCCAGAACGGTCGCATTGATAAACAACGTGGGACGATCGGCAGTCGCCATATCGGACTCCTCCCCCTCAATTAACATGAACATTTGTTCATTATCACCTAGTCCAGTAGGGCTGCTGCAGACATATCGGCTAACGGAGAAAGGAGGGGAATATGAGGGAGGACGGGAGTCGATGCAGCCCTTCCCCAGCGGTGCCTACAAAACATCTCAATCTGTAACAGGAGAACCGTCTTTGGGCCTCCAGATGTTACAGAACGAGATCATTCGGCAGCGGTCCAACCCTTTGTCTCAATCTGTAACAGGCAGACCGGTTTTTAGCAGCTAGATGTTACAGATTGAGATCTTTTGGCAGCCGCCGACCTTCCGTCTCGATCTATAACAGTTACGCGGCAAAACGACCCCTTGTTGTTACAGATTGAGACATTCGGTCGAGGCTGCACTTGTTCATCTCAATCTGTAACAGTTACGGCCCCAAACGGCCTCCAGATGTTACAGATCGAGACAGACCCTCTCAGCGCCCGTACCACTGACGTCTCCATTCCTTAGCCAGATCAGCCCGCTGCGGAATACCCGCCAACCTCATCTTCTCGACCAGCTTCCCAGGGTCTTTGAGCTCATCGAACGTAAACCGAAGCACCTTGTGCCCGAGCATTGTCAGATGGGATTCCCGCTGACGCTCCGCCACAAACGGATCGATCGGCTCCCGGCCCTCGCCAGTCTGCAGCGTATACTTTCCCTTTCCGTCGAGCTCGCCGATCACGCACGTCCCGTCCTCGAGCCTCCAGAAATAGTCGACGCGGAACACGCGAGTCGGATCGAGCGGATCGTAAAACTCCACTTGCAGCTGCGGCACCGGAAAGCCGTACGCGATGAAGAACGCCCGGAAGCGCGACTCGCCGCCGTTTTCGGACAGCCCGTCCGCATGCGATGCAATCACCTGCGCCCTGCGATACCCACGCCGACCTTCGCAATCGGCGCGAAGCCGCTCACACAGTTCATCGCGCGACGAACCCTTCGCCCGCAAGGCAGAATCGGCAATTGCCAACCCATAGGAAAACGGCGCACGCAACAGGCAATCCTCCACTGTGCGCCAAAACGGCGTCACCCGCACACCGTCGACGCGCTCAAGTGCATCCGCCGTCTGCGGACGCAGCAACCTACACCCACTGCTCAACGCCGCAGAGCAGCCCGTCTTAACAAGAAAACGCGGCCCGAGCAAATCGTTCGGCACCTCCAAGCCCCACAAAAGCGCCGCGTCATAACCCCAAAACGCCCAATCGGGATGAAACTCCGCAAGCCCCTTAATAGTCCGCAGCGCTCGATCCACCGGCGTCAATGCATCCCAATCATGCTGAAAACAGAACAGATACGACTCGGGCTCCACGATATCATCGGTCCCCACATGGCGCCGCAGCCACATGAGCTCGGCATTGTCGTGGGTTACAAGCAGCGTCCCCTGCTCGCCCGCCCCCGCGAGCCGAGCGAGCATCCTGTTTCGCGCCAATGTGTTACGAGTCGCATGTTTATGCTTGCAGACGGCACTGGACACCTTAATCACCATCACATCAGTCAAACGAGTCATCGTCTCTGTTGCCCGCCGCGTCCGTTCATCTCAATCTGTAACAGGAAGACGGCATTTGAGCCTCCAGATATTACAGATCGAGATCTTTCGGCAGAGCCCAACCCTTTGTCTCAATCTGTAACAGGTAGACCGGCCTTCAGCCTCCAGGTGTTACAGATCGAGATCTTTCATCAGCAGCCAATCTTCCGTCTCGATCTGTAACAGTTACGTGGCAAAACGGCCTCCAGATGTTACAGAACGAGACATTCGGAACCACGCGCCCGTCAATCTCGATCTGTAACAGATAGACCGTGTTTTGACAGCCAGATGTTACAGATTGAGACAAACCGGCACCGGCCCCGCCCCCTACTCCCATTCCTGTTCGTAGATGTTGAGTGACTTCACGTACCGCCCTTGGGCACCCATGATGTCGCGAACGAGCCGCAAGAAAAAGCAGATGCGCGAGGTGTCAAAACCGTCCTGCAGGTCCTCGGGATGCACCGCGCCCGGCCCATCGACCGCCGTGTCGCTCAGGCGCGCAATGTCGTAGAGGTAGAGCTGTCCCGCTGTCAGCCAAACATCGTCGACACACGCGAGGCGCACCGCAATCGCTCCGTCGCTCCAATGCTCCTTTTGCACGATATGCGGGTCGTAGACATCAAAGCGACAGTCGGTGCGCGTGTCCTTCAGCGCAACCATACCAGTCGCAGGATCCTTGCCCAAAATGCCAAAGCGCGAAAAGTACTGCGTATCGCGCACCTGCTTAAGTCGCTCGAGCGAAGCGGGCGAAATTGACGCTGGTGGCTCGTCAACATACAGTTCGAGCAGCGTCGCACCATGGCGATAAGGGCGCTCAAACAATAGCCAATCGGTAAACGCCATGTTATAGGCCATGATTTCTTTTTGCGAGGGCTCGGCGTAATAGCTGAGCCACGGGTCGACAATGATCTCGAACTGCTCGCGCGCCGGCTCTAGGAATTGAAACTTCCGCAGCATCCAAAAATGGGCCATATCGGCAATATCGTTGCCGACAGCTTCGACCAGCTGCGCTCGGTCAAAAACATGATCAGTCATGGCATCCTCCTCAAACTGATGGACCTCAATTTGAGCTTACGAGGAGGGCGGACGACCGTGGCCAGCACGGGCAAAATGGGCCTCCGGCTGCAAACCAGATGCTGACCAAACACTTGGCGGAACACTTGACCGAATGAGCGCACCGTAAAGAACCAGCAGGTAGATATAGACAGCCGACCCGCCGTTTTGAGCCGCACCGGCCCGACCACCACAGAAACAGCAGAGCGCCACAACCGCAAACGTCGACGAATGAACACCCACACGTCGACAAACGAACAGGCACCCCGCAAAGAGTGTCCCAGACTGCCGGCAAAAAAGGAACGTCCCCAGCTGCCGGCACTTGGGAACGTTCCTTTTGGGCCAGCCGTTGGGGACAGCCTTTGTCGATTCAGTTGTGGACAGTCGCCTTACAGCGCCAGCGCGTCGGCGACTTCGGCAGCGCAGGCCAGGGCGTCGGCCATAGCGTTCACCACGAGCGAGCTGCCGTTGCGAGCGTCACCCGCCACATACACCGGCGCGGCATCCGCGGCGACGCCGTCGACACGGGCCGCGAGGTGCGAGCCCTCGACAGCCATCACGGGCAGCGGACGGCCAGCGGTGGCGACAGGCACGCGAACAGCGTCGAACACGCCATGCTCGGGACCCGTAAAGCCGCAGGCGATGAGCACCAGCTGGGCCGGCACCTCGTGCTCGGAGCCCGCGATGCGCTCGGGCTTGCCAGCCGACCAATCCAGATCGACCACGTGCAGGCCCGCGGCCGCGCCCTTCTTGTCCAACAGTACCTCGAGCGTATCCACACCCCAAGCGCGCATCTCGCCGCCCATGGCAGCGATGGCCTCCTGCTGGCCGTAATCGGTCTTCTTCACGTTGGGCCACTGCGGCCAGGGGTTGCTCGCCGCGCGCGCATCAGGCGCCGCCGGCAAGAACTCAAACTGGCGCACGCTGCGCGCACCCTGACGTACCGCGGTGCCCACGCAGTCGTTACCGGTATCGCCGCCGCCAATGACCACAACGTCCAGGCCGCGCGCGTTCACCGCGGGCTCGCCGCCATCGAGCACCGAGACGGTCGAAGCCGTCAGGTAGTCCACGGCATACACCACGCCCGGGGCATCAATGTTCGCAGCCGAAAGCCCACGCGGAGCACGGGCGCCGGCAGCCACCACGACGGCGTCAAAGCCATCGAGCTTGGCGGTAACCTTGGGATCGCTCACGTCGGCACTCAGCTCGAACACAATGCCCAGCTCGCGCATGAGCGCCACGCGACGCTCGACCACGGACTTCTCGAGCTTCATGTTGGGAATGCCGTACATGAGCAGACCGCCCGGGCGGTCGTCGCGCTCAAACACCGTCACGCGGGCGCCACGACGCGCAAGCTCCCATGCTGCCACCAGACCAGCGGGACCGGAACCCACCACGGCAACCGTGGGTGCACCCTCCCCTGCCGGCTCAAAGCGGTGCGGACCGCCGTTGGCCCACTCATGGTCGCTAATCGCGCGCTCGTTGTCATGGATCGTCGTGGGCTGGCCATCGACCGAGCCCAGGTTGCATGCGGCCTCGCACAGCGCCGGGCACACGCGGCTCGTGAACTCGGGCATGGGCGAGGTGAGTGACAGGCGCTCGGCAGCCTCGTCCCAACGGCCGCGGTACACCAGCTCGTTCCACTCGGGAATCAGGTTGTGCAGCGGACAGCCGCTCGGGCGCGCCTTGCCAAAGCTCGCGCCCATCTGACAAAACGCCACACCGCACATCATGCAGCGGCTCGCCTGGGCACGGCGCGCGTCGTCGTCGAGCTCCACGTACAGCGGATCAAAATCATGGCTGCGCTCCTCCACGGGGCGAAGCTCGTGGGTCACGCGATCGATATCAAGAAAAGCACCGGGCTTACCCATGGCACTTACGCCTCCTTCTTGGTCGAAGCAACAGAGCTGGCAGCCACGGACGCAGCGCCCGCAGCACCGCCCGCGACATCAAAGCGAGCGACATCCGCGGCGCTCGCGCGACCGGTCACAATGTCAAACGCCAGCTCCTCAGCCTGCGCATGCGTCTTGCCCACGGCCTCGGCGGCGGCGACAATCGCCAGCACGCGCTCGTACTCGGTCGGAATGACCTTCACAAAGTGCTTGCTCATCGTCTCAAAGCTGTAGAGCAACTTAATGCCGCGCGGGCTCTGCGTCGCGTCCACGTGCTCCTGGATAAGCTCGCGAATCTGCGCCAGCTCGCCGGCCGTCGGGGCCTTGAGCTCAACGCTCTCGTGGTTCACGCGGGCGTCGAGCGTGCCATATTGGTCAAAAACGTAGGCCACGCCGCCTGTCATGCCGGCGGCAAAATTCTGCCCGACCTCGCCCAGGATGAGCGCCAGACCGCCCGTCATGTACTCGCAGCCATGGTTGCCGCAGCCCTCGACCACCACGGTGGCACCGGAGTTGCGCACGGCAAAACGCTGGCCGGCAAGACCGTTAATGAAGCCGCGCCCGCTCGTGGCACCAAAGAACGCAACGTTGCCCACGATGATGTTCTCGTCGAACTTGTAGGTCGCATGCGGGTTGGGGCGCACCGACACCTCGCCGCCCGAAAGGCCCTTGCCAAAGTAGTCGTTGGCGTCGCCGCACACGTTGAGCGTAATGCCGCGCGGCAGGAAGGCGCCAAAGCTCTGACCGGCCGAACCGTCGCAATCGATGGTGATGGAGCCGGTGGGCAGGCCCTCGGGATGCGCCTTGGTCACCGCGTTGCCCAAGATGGTGCCCACGCAGCGGTTGACGTTGGCGATATCGGCGCGGAAGCGAATCGGACGCAGGTGCGCACGGGCATCGGCCGTATAGGGCACAAACAACGTGGAGTCGAGCGTCTTGTCGAGCTCGCTGTCCGCGGCCATCTGCGGCAGGAAGTGGCGACCGTCGGCGCCCGGAATATGCGCACCGAACTCGCAGGTCGCGCTCGCCAGCACGGGCGACAGATCGAGCAGGTTTGCTTTGCGGTTGCCCGGGACCTCGATCTGGCGCAAGCACTCGGGATGGCCGACCATCTCGTCGACGGTGCGGAAGCCCAGACTCGCCATGACCTCGCGCAACTGCTCGGCAACAAAGAGCATAAAGTGCTCAACGTGCTCGGGCTTGCCGCGGAAGCCGCGACGCAGGCGGCAGTTTTGCGTAGCGATGCCGGCCGGGCAGGTGTCCTGCTGGCAGTCGCGCTGCATGAGGCAGCCCATCGAGATGAGCGGCATGGTCGCAAAGCCAAACTCCTCGGCGCCCAGCAAGCAGGCGACGGCGACATCGGTGCCGTCCATGAGCTTGCCGTCGGCCTCGAGCACCACGCGCGAGCGCAGGCCGTTTTGCAGCAGCGTCTGCTGGGCCTCGGCAAGGCCAAGCTCCAGCGGCAGACCGGCGTGCCAGATCGAATCACGCGCCGCGGCACCGGAGCCGCCGTTGTGGCCGCTGATCAAGATCTTGTCGGCGGCACCCTTGGCCACACCGGTGGCGATGGTGCCGACACCGGCCTCGCTGACCAGCTTGACCGACACGCGAGCGCCGGGGTTGGCGTTCTTAAGATCGAAGATCAGCTCTGCCAGGTCCTCGATGGAGTAGATGTCGTGGTGCGGCGGAGGCGAGATCAGGCCGATGCCGGGCGTGGACTGACGGACCTCGGAAATCCAGGGGTAGACCTTCTTTCCGGGCAGGTGGCCACCCTCGCCAGGCTTGGCGCCCTGGGCCATCTTGATCTGAATCTCGAAGGCGCTGCACAGGTAGCGGCTCGTCACGCCAAAGCGCGCGCTTGCCACCTGCTTGATCGCGGAGTTCTTGGAGTCGCCGTTGGTCAGCGGGGTCTCGCGACGCGGGTCCTCGCCGCCCTCGCCCGAGTTGGAGCGGCCGTGTAGGCGGTTCATGGCGATGGCCATGCACTCGTGTGCCTCTTTGCTGATGGAGCCATACGACATGGCGCCGGTGTTAAAGCGGCGGACGATGTTGAGCGCGGGCTCGACCTCGTCGAGTGCCACCGGCGTGCGACCGTTGGCATTAAAGTCGAGCAAGTCGCGCAGGCGAACGGCACGGCCGGTGCGGTGCAGGCGGGCGCTGTACTCCTTAAAGGTGTCGTAGCTGTCCTCACGGCAGGCGGTCTGCAGCAAGTAGACAGTCTGCGGATCGATGAGGTGATCCTCGCCGCCAAGCGGGCGCCACTTGGTCAGGCCCAGCGTGGGCAGTTGATCGGGAGCCGGGCTCTTAAGGATAGCGAGCGCGGCGTCGTAGCGCTCGTTTTGCTCGCGCTCAACGTCCTCAACGCCCATACCGCCCACACGGCTCACCGTGCCAGCGAAGTACGCGTTGACGAACTCCGGCGTAAAGCCGACGGCCTCAAAGATTTGCGCGGAGTGGTAGCTCTGCACCGTGGAGATGCCCATCTTGGACATGATGGAGACGATGCCCGCCGTCGCGGCCTTGTTGTAATTGGCGATGCCCTGCTCGGCCGTCACGTCCAAGTCGCCGCGTGCCGCCAGATTGCGGATGCACGCATGCGCGTTGTACGGGTAGATACCGCTTGCGGAGTAGCCCACCAGCGCCGCAAAGTCGTGCGGAGACACGGCATCGCCGCACTCCACCACGATATCGGCAAAGGTGCGCACGCCGGCACGGATCAGGTGGTTGTGCACGCAGCCCACGGCGAGCAGCGACGGCACGGGCACCTCGCCCGCAGCGGCACGGTCGCTCAGCACCACGATGTTCACGCCATCGCGAACCGCAGCCTCGACGTCTTCGGCAAGCTGCTTGAGCGCAGCCTGCAGCGCGCCCTCACCCGCGTCGCGACGGTACACGGCACGGAACCGGCGGGTCTTAAAGCCAACACGGTCAATCGCGCAAATGTGGTCGAACTCCTCCTCGCTCAGCAGCGGGCGCTCCAAGCGCACCAGCTGACAGGCCGTGCGGGAATCCTCGAGCAGGTTGCCGTGGTTGCCCAGGTAGAGCGTGGTCGAGGTGACCATATGCTCGCGCAGGGCGTCGATCGGCGGGTTCGTGACCTGGGCGAACAGCTGATAGAAGTAGTCAAAGAACGAACGCGTCTTCTTGGACAGGCAGGCCAGCGGCGCATCGATACCCATCGAGGCGAGCGGTGCCTTGCCCTGCTGGGCCATGGGGCGCACGACCTCGTCAACATCATCCCAGTGATAGCCGAGCTTGGCCATACGCACGGCGGTAGGCACCTCGTCGTCCTCGGCGGGCGTCGCCGCGGCGGGCTTGTCGAGCGCGTCGACCGTCAGCGTCTCCTCGGCAATCCAATCACGGTAGGGCTTTTCCTTGGCGTAACGGGCGCGCAGCTCGTCGTTGTAGATCACGCGGCCGCGGGCAAAGTCGACCTCGAGCATCTGGCCCGGTCCCAGGCAGCCGCTCGTCAGGATGTTCTCGGGGCTCACCTCGATGGTGCCCACCTCGCTCGCCAGCATAAAGCGGCCGTCGCGCGTCACATAGTAGCGGGCGGGACGCAGGCCGTTACGGTCGAGGGCGGCACCCAGCGTGCGACCGTCGGTAAAGGCGATGGCCGCCGGGCCATCCCACGGCTCCATGAGCATGGACTGATAGGCGTCGTAGGCGCGGCGCTCCTCACTCAGGCTGTCGTTGTGATCCCACGGCTCGGGCAGCAACATGGACGCGGCACGCGTGAGCGGACGGCCGTTCATGACCAGGAACTCGAGCACGTTATCCAGAATCGCGGAGTCGGAACCCTCGCGGTTGATGATGGGCATCACGCGCTCAAGATCGTGCTGCAGCACGGGGCTGTACAGGTTGGGCTCGCGGGCGCGGATCCAGTTGACGTTGCCCTTGAGGGTGTTGATCTCGCCGTTGTGGATGATAAAGCGGTTGGGGTGCGCGCGCTCCCAGCTGGGCGTGGTGTTGGTGGAGTAGCGCGAGTGGACGAGCGCCACGGCCGTCTTGACGGCGGCGTCGTTGAGGTCGATGAAGAAGCGGCGCATCTGCGTGGCGACCAGCATGCCCTTGTACACGATGGTGCGCGAGCTCATGGAGCACACATAGAAGATCTTGTCGCGCAGGGCAAACTCGGCGTCGGCCTTCTTTTCGATGGTGCGGCGGCACACGTACAGGCGACGCTCAAAGGCGTCGCCCGCCGGCGTGTCGTCGGGACGGCCCAGAAAGGCCTGCAGGATGGTAGGCATACAGGCGCGGGCCGTCTCGCCCAGGTCGTGCGGATCGACCGGCACCTCGCGCCAAAAGAGCAGCGGCACGCCGGCCTCGGCACAGCCCTCCTCAAACACGCGGCGGGCATCCTCTACGCCCTTGTCGTCCTGCGGGAAGAACAGCATGGCCACGCCATAGTCGCCCTCTGCCGGCAGAATCTGGCCGCACTTTTGGGCCTCTTTACGGAAAAAGTGATGCGGAACCTGGAACAGGATGCCAGCGCCGTCGCCGGTGTTCTTCTCGAGTCCCGTGCCGCCGCGGTGCTCCAAGTTGACCAGAATGGACAGTGCATCGTCCAGAATCTGGTGATGGCGCTCGCCGTTGATATCGGCAAGTGCGCCGATGCCACATGCATCGTGGTCGAATTCGGGGCGATAAAGGCCCTGCTGCTGAGCGGAATCTGCCTGCATCGCGATCCTCCCCTAGATATTTAGACAGTCAGTTGACTAGGCATACTAGGAGCATCGCCGGCCCGTTGTGTTTCCCACCCGTTTCGAAACAATCGCGTAACGCGCGCCCTACGAGTGGACACCGCCGACCTCAAGGGCGACAACATAGGCCCCAAGTTCGGCCTGTAAGCTCACTGCTTCAAACATCTCAATCTGTAACAGTAAGACCCAATTTCGACGACTAACTGTTACAGATCAAGATGTTTTCGAGAGACGGTTCCGAATGTCTCAATCTGTAACACGAAGGGTCAGTTTTGGCGGTCAGCTGTTACAGATCGAGATTTTCCATAGGACCATTTCTTCCTGTCTTGATCTGTAACACCTAGACCCAATTTCCATCCCCAGTTGTTACAGATCAAGACATTTCGGCAACCCCCTTCCTCATCCTATTCAAATACAGCTATTTTGTTAGTCTTGGTTAACTTCGAGCCTAAAACGGGTATCCTTTGCGGCGTCAAGCAAACGGCACGCAGGAGCGCACCATGATTAACCATCTCAAACATCATTTTGGTTCCCGGCGCACCGGCGGTCACGGAGGCCTAGACATTGCACGGCATATCGGCCCTGGGCTGCTCGTGACCGTCGGCTTTATCGACCCGGGCAATTGGGCCTCCAACATGGCCGCCGGCTCGCAGTTTGGCTACGCGCTGCTGTGGATCGTCACGCTGTCCACGATCATGCTCATCGTGCTGCAGCACAACGCGGCGCACCTGGGCATCGCCACGGGCACGTGTCTTGCCGAGGCCACGACACGTTATCTCCCCCGCTTCGTTGGGCGCACGGTGCTCGCCAGTGCCTATCTCGCGACCATCGCCACCGCCATGGCCGAAGTCCTAGGTGGTGCGATTGCCCTTCAGATGCTCTTTGGGCTGCCCGTGCGCGCGGGCTGCGTCATCGTGGCGGCAGTATCGATGGCGATGCTCATGACAAGCTCCTACAAGCGCGCCGAACGCTGGATCATCGCCTTCGTAGGCGTGGTAGGACTCTCGTTTTTAGCCGAGCTTGCACTAGTCAAGGTCGACTGGCCGCAAGCCGCCACAAGCTGGATCACACCCAGTATGCCCACCGGCTCGGCCGCGATTATCGTAAGTGTCCTAGGCGCGGTCGTTATGCCCCACAACCTCTTCCTGCACTCCGAGGTCATCCAATCCATGCACTTCGAAGGCCAAGGCGAGCAGGTTATCGAAGAACGTCTGCGCTACGAGCTCTTCGACACGCTCTTTTCGATGGGCGTGGGCTGGGCAATCAACTCGGCCATGGTCATCCTGGCCGCAACGACCTTCTTTGCGCATGGCATTGTCGTAGACGACCTCGCCGTCGCAGCGGCCACGCTCTCCCCCATTCTGGGTCCGGCAAGCTCGACCATCTTTGCCGTGGCGCTGCTGTTTGCGGGCCTCTCGAGTAGTGTGACGGCGGGCATGGCGGCGGGCACCATCACCGCGGGCATGTTCGACGAGGAATACGACATCCACGACCGACATTCCTCGATTGGAGTGGCGACCTGTTTCGTCGGCGCAGTGGCGGCGTGTCTGGTCGTCCCGAATCCTTTTGAGGGTCTCATCTGGAGTCAGGCACTGCTGTCGCTTCAGCTGCCGATTACGGTCTTTGTGCTCATACGACTCACCAGCTCACGCCGCGTCATGGGCAAATACGCCAACTCGCGCCCGCTCAACACGCTGCTCGTAGGAATCGGTGCCATCGTGACGATTCTCGATGTCGTGCTGTTGACCGGGATGTAATGGGACGGGGCACCTACCCAGGCAAACGTCTCGATCTGTAACATCTAGACCCGATTTTGATGTCTAGATGTTACAGATCGAGATCATTTCTTCAGCTCCAACTTTTTGTCTCAATCTGTAACAGGAATACCCGTTTTGAGCCGTTAGATGTTACAGATTAAGACAAAAGGTCGGCCGGACTCACGACGGACAGGATCGGCTAACTGCAGCCGTAATCTCTTGGGGACGGAGGAAAAAGGGCCCCGGCCGGGATGACCGACCGGGGTCCTTGGACAGAGCTATGTTCGGCTTTCGCCGTGTGCCTGCGAGCTACTCCTCGACGAGCTCAAACTGATCGGGACCGACGCCGCACACCGGGCATACGTAGTCCTCGGGCAGCTCGGGCGTGTCGGCCTCAACCTCGTAACCGCAAACGGTGCACACGAACTTATACGTCTTCTTCTCCTCAGCCATGATGTTCTCCTCTCGAACGTGACTGCCGGTGTACTTGCTTATTAGTATATATTCTCAATAATATTATGCAAGTAGTTTTGCAGCATTTCTACCCTTGGTACGAAGACGCCTTCGGAGGCGTCTTGCCCTTCAGTACCTTGTGGTAGTAGTCATAGGTCAACGGTGTCTCGCCGCTCAGACGCTCGGCATCCTCAACCTCGCCGATAAACAGCAGGTGCGTGCCCGCGTCCACGGTGTCGATCAGACGGCAACTAAACAGCGCTGCCGCGTGCTCGGGCACATAGGGCATGCCAAGGGCAGTCTCGCGGGTCTCGTACTTGGCAAACTTGTCATAGTCGCTGCTGGTGCGGAACCCAAAGTTACCGATGTAGAGCATATCGGCCGTCTGGTCGATCACGGTCAGCGCAAAGGCCTTGGCGGACGAGATAACACCAGACGTGACATTTTCCTTATTCACGGCAACCGAGATGCGCGGCGGCGTAGACGTCACCTGCACCGCCGTGTTGATGACGCAGCCGGCGCGCAGTCCATCGGCCGCGGCGCTCACCACATACAGGCCGCTCGGCATCGTAAAGAACGCAGTTTTATCCATAACGATCACTCCCCTAACCCGGGTTGGAACCTCATGGAAGTATGTACCCACAAAAAAGGCGGCGCCCATAACGGATGCCGCCTTTGAGACATATGTGTCAGAACAGTAAGCAAGATGAGACGCCCACAGTTGCGGTGAAATAGAGACTGAATAGCCCCTCAAACAGGCAAAACAGTCCGTATTCCACCGCAACTTATGAAGGGTGGTCAGCGGTTGCGTTCCTTGAGCGCACGATCGATCTCGCGCTGGACGTCGCGTTTTGCCATGTCTTCGCGCTTGTCGTAGAGCTTTTTTCCGCGGCCCAGGCCCAGCAGCAGCTTTACGCGGCCGTCGGTATTAAAGTAGAGCTCCAACGGCACCAGCGCATAGCCGCGGTTGCGCAGTTTGCCGTCAAGAAAATCGATCTCCTTGCGATGCAGCAGCAGGCGGCGCCGGCGATCGGGATCACGGTTCCACACGCCACCATGGCTGTAAGGGTGAATATGCAACCCCACCAGCCAGCACTCGCCGCCGCGAATCAGCGCAAAAGTGTCAGTGATCTGACAGGCGCGCTCGCGAATCGACTTGACCTCGGTACCGCTCAGTTCAATGCCACATTCGAACGTCTCGTCGATAAAGTACTCGTGATGCGCCGAGCGATTCTTGGAAATGAGCTTGCGTTCGCGCTTACTGGGCATCGCCGGCCTCCTTGACGCCGTCGGCCCCCTTGTCGTCGCCCGCGCGCTTTGCCTTGCGCTCGGCGTTGAGCTCGGCATCGCTCTCGCGCACCAGCTTAATGATCGCCGCGCATGCCTCCTCGCCCACCAGATCGCGGGCACGGACCGTCAGGCGCGTAGCCTCCTGCTTATCACCGTCGCTCGCAGCGTCGGTCGCACACATAATCAGGCAAATGGCAATCTCGGCCGAAGGCGAGGTCGGTACGCCCTGCAACGCCAGCTCGCCCATCACGTGCTCGTCGCTCTCCTCGGCGGCATCGGGATAGGCAGTATGAATCTTGTTGAGCAGGCGTGTCGTATGCGTATCGCCAGGGGCCAAGCGCAGCGCCAGGCGCGCGCAAGCCACGGCCGCCGAGACGTTCTCGGTCTCGGGCTCAAGGAAATACTGGCCCAAGTTGGCGTAGGCGCGGGCGGCGCACTTGCCGTCGCTCGCACGCTCTAACACCGAAAACGAAAGCGAAGCCCACTCCTGCTTGTCCTCGAGGGCGCGGAATAGCTCGGCAAGATCCAGGCGGTAGTTGCAGTTCATGGGGTCCCAGCGCACGGCTTGCATCAAGGCGTTGCGAGCACTCACATAATCCTGCTGGCGAATGTAGGCAAACGCCATGTCGGAATACAGGCGATCAAAGGGCACCTCGACCTGCACCAGCTCGCGCGGATCCTTTTCCACGCGGCGGTAGGCCAGACGCTCAAACTTGCTATCGAAGCTAAAGTACTGGCGGTTCTCCTCCGTCTTGCACTCGGCGTCGATATACTCCTCGGCGAGCTCAACCAGACGCTCCAACAGCGGCGTCGCCGTTGCCAAGTCTCCCTGCGCCAGGTAATTCTCGGCATACGTAATGTCTTGTAGGCTGATGGGCAGATCCATGGCAACTCCTCGGTCCGGGTGAAACGCGGCTCATTCCACACATGCGGCGTATACACAAAACCCGGGTCTCTTGCGAGGCCCGGGCGTTCATTTTGTGGTAGCCCGTACCAGATTCGAACTGGTGATCTCCGCCTTGAGAGGGCGGCGTCCTAAACCGCTAGACGAACGGGCCATATGTAGCAAATGCAATGGCTGGGATGGAGGGAGTCGAACCCCCATTGACGGAACCAGAATCCGCTGTCCTGCCATTAGACGACATCCCAATGACTGCATCGCTGCGCTCGGCTGTGCCTTTGCGCAAGAAAGAAATATACGGGAAGTCTCGCCGTGACGCAAGCCCCAATTTTGACTTTTTTGAAATTCAGTCAAATTGGCCTAATTTAGTCCAACCCGTGAAGGACCTGTGAAGCCGACCGCTGTACACGAAGGGCAAAACACCGCGAGCGGTAGCCGTCAACCGTTGGCAGATTCTACCGCGAAAACGATAGCACCAGGCAACACAATCGAAGTATCAATGATCGCGTAGATATCGAGGTACCATGGACGAAGAGCTTGATTACCTATGGGAGACCCTGGGCCTCGAGATCACTGCCGACCTTTGGCCCGAACGGGACAAAATCCATCCCACACTGCGCCCCGCCATTACTGTGGTGCAGGCAAAATACCGCCGTGCATCCTTTTTGATCATGCGGATGTCATGGCACGCGGGACTCCCCGACCTTAAGCGAATCCAGGCAAGCCTCGTCGAGTTGTCCGGTATGCCGACCGTCATATCCGAGGCGCACCTGGAGCAGCGCCAGCGCGAGCGACTGCAACAGCAGCGGATTCCCTTTATCTGCCCCGGCGTTCAGGCATATCTGCCCTTTATGGACGAGGAGTACTGGAGCGGCAAGCCCAACAAACACGTAAAGGTCTACGATCCGCACGAATGGGCACAGCTGGCGGACTGACTGGGGCAGGCCCGCCGGCGGAAAGTGCGTCCCAGATTTCAAGCTCAAACTGGTCCCCACTTTCCCGTCGAGCCCTCAACCGGAAACCGTGTCCCACAATCGAAGCTCAGAATGGGACGTGCTTTCCGCAACCGGCCACTTTGGGAAAGCGCATCCCATTCTGGAAGCGAATTCCGGGTCGCACTTTCCGCAGCCGCTACAGCAACGCCTCGGCCCAAGCCGCTTCCCTAAAGCCGGGAATCGCAAAGTCGTCGCCCACCAGCAGCGGACGCTTGACCAGCATGCCGTCGGTCGCCAGCAGCTCGTAGCACTCCCGATCCGTCATGCCCGCATCCAGACGCGCCTTCAGGCCCAGCTCTCGATATTTCATGCCCGACGAATTAAAGAAGCGCCGCACCGGCAGCCCCGAACGAGCAATCCAGGTCGCAAGCTCATCAGCCGTGGGATTGTCCAAAACGATATCGCGATCGATATACTCTACCCCATGTTCGTCCAGCCATGCCTTGGCCTTCTTACAGGTCGAGCACTTGGGATATTCAACAAACAGTACAGTCATGGGAATCCTCCGAATATAGATCGGCCAACGCAGGCACACGCCACACGAGGCGCCTTCGTATGATGGGCCAATTGTAGCCCGCGGGTCACACGTTAAACGAACCGTACCCCGAATCCGCGCTTGATAAACGGCAGCAGTTCCATTGCCTCGGGCGTGATATGGCCCGCAACGTTCATGCGCTCGTCACCGGGAAGATCGACCCGCGCAATCTCAAGCTCGCCTTCGTAGCGCCCATATCCGCTATTGCTCACAGCGATCGATCCCGCCTTTCGCGGCAGGCCGGCTCCGGCATCCGTCGGCACGGAATCCGGCTTAAGCTTCGTACGTGACTCCTGAGACCTAAAGATGAGGACACTCGAGTCGGGCCGGTCGTGATGAATCTGCCCGCGCACATAGGCATAACTGAGCTCAAGCTCGCATTGCAGGTCCACGTATCCGGCGGAAACTTGAGCAAACTGCGCCCAGCCCGCATCGGAAAGATCGGGGTCGCCGACCAACACAATGTCGCAATCGGCGCCATGTGCAAGCTCAAGCATATTGAGGGCAACCTTTGACGCGCGACCGCGCTGCGCCTCGACCGTCGGCAGTCCCTCGAATACCGGCCCGCGAACGTTAGCATCACCCGGCACAAAAGCCATGATTTCGAATCCAAGCGCCGCAAGACGAAGATTCACCCGAGCAATGTCCTCCAGAGCTAAACCGGTATAAGGCTTGGGGTAAAAATTGTGGCAGGCGGCAAAACGAGTCACATCGGCACCGGCCTCACGCCACGATGCGATTTCATCAGAACTCACTGTCGATGCATTGACCACAATGCGAAATACACCGGACAGCTCCGCGACCCGCTGGGCGCTAAAGCCATAGTCCAAACGAAGGTATTCCAACCCCAGATCGCGCAAGTCCTCGATGCGCTCAAGCCCGAGCAAATCGCACGTGCGAGGCCCCACATCGGCAATGAGCGCAATGCCGCGGGCGGAAAGCAGCGACAGCACATGACGGGCCTTATCGGCATACGCCGCTCCCCCATCCTCGGGAATATGCAGCGAGGTGAACGCATAGCGCGCACCCGCCGCGGCACCACGCTCAATCGTCCGCTCAATATCCTGCAGAGGGCTGGAAAGATAAATCGAAATACCCGTTTTCACGCTTCAACGCTCCTTTAAAAAAGGCCGGCGGAGCAGTTAGCCCCGCCGGCACAACCATAGCATCAAGAAATCTGCCGCGCACCGCGAGCCCCGAGCAACACGGCTCGCGATATCAAACTACTCGCCAAAGAACTCGTTGATCTTCTGCTCGTCGACGCCAAAGAACCACGTCAGGACAAAGCCGGCGGCATAGGCAAGCAGCATAGCGGCAACGTAGCCGAGCTGCTGGCCAGGAACAACGATCAGCAGGCCAAACAGACCGGAAACGCCCTGAGAAACCGTGCCGATGTGAAGCAGCGCCGCGAGCGCGCCGCCAAATCCGGCACCCAGGCAGGCCGTCACAAACGGACGAACGAGCGGCAGCGTAACAGCATACATCAGAGGCTCTCCCACACCCAGGATTCCAACGGGAATGGACTCTGCGACGTACTTCTTGAGCTTGGCGTTCTTGGTCTTAAAGTACAGCGCCAAACCGGCACCGACCTGGCCGCCGCCAGCCATCATAAGGATGGGAAGCAGGTAATTGATACCCTTGGTAGCGCCGTCGGGATCGTTGAGCATAGCGTGGATCGGCGTGAGCGCCTGATGCAGGCCGACGGAAACCAGCGGCAAGAAGCCTGCCGACAGGATATAGCCGCCCAGGACGCCCAGCTTCTCGAAGATAAAGGTCAAAACGCTAAAGATGGCAGTCGTCAGCCATGCGCCAACCGGCTGGATGACGAGCATCAGAGCAAAGGCGCCGATGATGAGCACCAGCAGCGGAGACAAGAACGTGTCGAGTGCGTTGGGCATAACCTTGCGAATCTGACGCTCCATCCAGGCAAAAAATGCGCCAGCGATGAGAGCCGCGATCATGCCGCCCGCTGCGGGGTTGTATTGCGCATTGGTGAGCGGCAGCAGAATGGCAGTGGCAGGATCAGCCGCGCCAGGCGCAAGCAGGGGCATGGCACTGTTGGCGATACACATCATGCCGGCGATGCCGCCCAGCGCAGCGGAGCCACCAAACTCACGTGCCGCGTTATAGCCCACCAAGATGGGCAGATAGGCAAACAGGGCCCAGCCCATGGAACGAATGCCCTGGTACCACCACTCGCCTGCAAGCGCGCCTGCCGTCGAGACGTTAATGACGTTGCAGATACCGTTGATGAGGCCAGCCGCAATGATGCCGGGAAGTAGGGCGACGAAGACATTGGAAATCTTCTTGAGGAAGGCCTGAACCGGCTTGGACTCGTACTTGGCCTTCTGCGCGGCCTTGTTTGTGGCCGCAGCGTCAACCACGCTCTCGTCAGCAACGCCTTTCGCAAGGCCGGTGAGCTTGGAGAACTCCTCGAGCACCTTATTCACCTTGCCCGGACCCAGCACGATCTGCATCGTGTCGTCCTCGACCAGGCCCATCACGCCGTCGAGTGCCTTAATGCCCTCCGTGTCGACGTTGCCCGTGTCTTTGACGGTCACGCGCAGGCGCGTCATGCACGCCGCGTTTGCGAGCACGTTGTCTTTACCGCCCAAAAGGTCCAGCAGCTTTTGAGCCAGCTCTTTGTTCGTCATAACTCCTCCTTGTATTGGGTATCTCGTCTGAATGTCATATCAGCTCACGCCGCGCACCTATTGGGCATCGGCATTGCTCTTCTCATGGCCACTCACCGCAGCACGGACATGGCCTCGCGCCCGCTCAAGAGCTACCGTAGCCTGCTCGGCATCGCAGTCCAGCAGTACCGAGACAATAGCGGTTTTTACGTGGCCGCCGGCATCTGCAAGCGCCTGAACGGCGCGCTCGCGCGTGCAGCCGGTCGCCCCCATCACGATGTTCTGGCCGCGCACCACCAACTTCTCGTTCGTCTGCTGCACATCGACCATCAGGTTTTGGTATACCTTGCCGATCTTGACCATGGCACCGGTCGAAATCATGTTGAGAATGAGCTTTTGAACCGTTCCCGCCTTGAGCCTCGTTGAGCCGGTCAGCACCTCGGGACCGGGCACGGGCTCAATGGCAAGATCTGCGCTCTCCCCGATCTTCGACCCTTGGTTGCAGGCAATTGCAATGGTCTTGCACCCAGTTGCCTTGGCGTACACAAGGCCGCCCACCACATAAGGAGTACGACCGCTTGCCGCCAGGCCAACGACAAGATCCTTGTCCGAGAGTCCACGC
Source organism: uncultured Collinsella sp. (assembly GCA_900549745.1). Classification (GTDB taxonomy): domain Bacteria; phylum Actinomycetota; class Coriobacteriia; order Coriobacteriales; family Coriobacteriaceae; genus Collinsella. The sequence continues at coordinate 20,568 of URPJ01000010.1, forward strand.
TCTCGCAGGTCGTTCGCGCCAAGCTCCTCGCTGTCTTCGGCACCTTCGACAGCCTTGATAAACGCCGTCTCGCCTCCGGCAATGAGCCCGACAATCAGATCGGGTGACACGCCAAACGTGGGCGGACACTCCGAAGCGTCGAGTACGCCCAGACGACCGCTGGTGCCTGCGCCCATGTAAAAGACGCGCCCGCCGCGCTCGAGTGTCTCAGCAGCCCAGTCGATTGCTGTGGCAACCTGGGGCAACACTTTCGTGACCGACTGGACGGCACGAAGATCCTCATCGTTCATCGTCGTGACGATTTGCAGCGATGTCATCGTATCGAGGTCCATTGACCTTTGATTACGCTGTTCGGTCGTGAATTTTGTTAAATCGAGCATTTCATTCACCTCATCTTTCCTGTTTCTCGATGTAGTTTTGCTTAATGACATGCGTCGCCCGTTCGTAGTCGCTGGCAACGTAAGCAGCGTACAGGGCATCGACAACCATAAGCTGGGCCATACGCGAAGCCATGGCACCGCTGCGGACCAAGGGTTCACTCGCAGCGACGCCGAGCACGGCATCGGCCATGGTGGCAAGCTTGGATGATCCATCTACTTTGGTAACGGCCACTACGGGACAGTTGTGGCGTTGAGCCTCGGCGGTGCAGTCCAGCACCTCTTGCGTCAAGCCCGAGTAACTAAAGGCGATTGCCATATCGCCCTCATGCATGTTCTTGGCACATAAGAGCTGATCATGCCAGTCGTCGTACAGATGGCACTCTTTGTCGACACGCATGAGCTTTTGCGCCAGGTCGTGCGCGACCAAACGAGAAGCACCAATACCGAACAGATTGACCGCGCGTGCCCGCTTAAGACGGGCCGCGCGTCGCTCCAAGACGGTGTAATCGAGCGTTCGCGCCGTCGCCTCGATCGTGCGCACGTTGCTTTTCATCACCTTCCCCACGATGCGTTCGACGCTGTCATCCATGGAGATGTCCTCGAGAGCAACGTCTTTCTTGTCACCTAAGAGCGCCAGCTCGGCAATCAGTTCGCGCTGGAACTCCTTGTAGCCCGCAAAACCCAAACGCTTGCAAAAGCGCAAAATGCTCGAGGGCGAGGAGAACGTGACATCGGCAAGACCGCGGACGGACAGCCCGACCACCTCGTGCGGATGAGCGCTTACATATGCGATGACATTGCGTTCCGCCGGGCTCGCGCTAAGCTCACGCTCGCGAAGCCGCAAAAGCAATCCGTTTGCCATCTCAAACACCTCCGTTGAGAAGAATTAAAGACCAACGAACGATTCGTACCGGATACAAACAGCTTTTGCGGTACATTGTGCCGCATCGTGGCGCACAAAGGGCGAGCGTTCTACCGCTCGCCCCTCAAATCCGACCGCTCGGAAATACGCGCGACACAAAATAATTCAACGAGGCCGCATTATCAGAAACGGGTTTGTTACCGGCTAGCGCCTCGCATGGGCGCCGATCGGCCGAGTCGCATGGCGCACCAACGCCGCTGCCAGCAATACCAACAGCATGGCGGTGACATAGCCCGCAGCATCGAATCCTAAATCGATAACGTCGAAATGCCTGCCGGGAACAAAGATCTTATGTACCTGATCGCCAACGGAGCAGGCGGCGCAAAAGAGCAATACGGGCACGCAACGGGAGCATACGCTCCACGGATGCCTGGAAAGGCAAACCACGACCACCGAGGCGAACAACCCGACGAAGAAAAATTCTACGGTATGGGCAACGCGACGGACGTTCGTGCCCACCCACATGCGAATGGAAGTAAGTCGGCCAGACCGGGCATTCGAGGCAGCCGAATCGGTGCCCCCGGTCATTCCGTTCTCCGCTTGGGCTTCACCCGTGGCATCGGCAGCCTGAACGCCCGTAGCCTGACCCTCCACCACACGCGCGGTGGACTCGCTCAGCAACGACGTCTCCACCGCATTTTGCTCCGTCAGCGCCCAGATGCCCGCCAGCGTTGCAGCGAACAGAACGATCGCGGTCCATCCGATTATTTGTTTTACGCGAGCCAAGGGCCAACCTCCTTTTTTGAATATCAGCGAGTGTAGCCCAAAATGGCATCGTCACCGTATCAAAATTTGAATCGCAACAGGAAGCGACAAAGCGACGCAAACCCCTACCCCGCCTCGCGCATCCAGCGATCGAACGTCCCCACGCACACGCCCAGGCATTTTGCTGCCTGGCTGCGGGTAATATCGCCTGCCTCATAGCTATCGCGCACCAGCTCAAACTGAGGAGGGCACGGCTTGCGAGGTCGACCGAAACGGACCCCTCGCGCTCGCGCCGCTGCAATCCCCTCCGCCTGGCGCCGATGGATATTCTCGCGCTCCACCTGCGCCACGTAGCTCAGCAGTTGCAGCACAATATCGGCAATCAGGGTGTTGGTCACATCCGGCGCGCCGCTGGCCCTGACGCGCGTGTCAAGCAATGGCATGTCCAACACCACAATGGCAACCCCGAGCTCCTTGGTAATGCGTCGCCATTCCTCAAGAATCTCGGAGTAATTACGGCCAAGTCGGTCGATAGAAAGCACCACCAGTACGTCCCCGTCTCCCAGGACGTGCAGCAGCTCGCGATAACGCGGTCGATCGAAGTCCTTGCCGCTCGCATGGTCGGCATAAATATTCGCCGAGCCCACGCCATAGGCGCCCAGCGCATCCAGCTGCCGATTAAGGTTCTGATCGCGCGAACTCACCCGCGCATAACCGTACACCGTCGCCATCTCATCCCCGCTTTCTTGTAAACCTGCCAAAAGGGACAGGTTTATTTTGGTAGGTTTTACCTCTCAAATAGCAGGTAAGCGGGCGGCCGAGCAGACGGCAAGGTAGCCACGATTCAAATGCGGAGGGCGGTCCCGAAAGGCCGCCCTCCGCTCTCCCGCCATGAGTCGGGATTTGGCTAATGGATAAGCTTAAAGTCCAAGTGCCCACGCGTGGTATTGACGCGCGAGACCTCGATAATCACGCGCTGCCCCAGCTCGTAACGGGTGCCCGTGTCGGCACCTGTGAGCGTGAGCGCGTCCTCGTCGAACTCGAACCACTCGTTGCCCAGGCTCTTGATCGAAACCAAGCCTTCGACCTGCGTTAGGTCCAAGCGCACAAAGAGGCCCATGCTGCTAACCCACGAGACGGTTCCGGCATAGCGCTCGCCCAGACGGTCCTCATAGTACTGGGCAATCTTGATCTTTTGCGTCGCATGGCTGGCGGCATCGGCCGCGCGCTCGGCATCGCTGCATGCGCGGCAGATCTGCGGCAGAATGCGCGGCAGCGACTCGCGCCCCTTGCCGATCAGCCGCGGCGTACGGACCAAGGCGTCCTTGCCGCCGAGCCGCTCATAGGCCAACTGCAGTTTGAGCACGCGGTGCACCACCAGATCGGGGTAGCGACGGATGGGACTCGTAAAGTGGCAGTAGCACGGCGCGGCGAGCGCAAAGTGGCCCTCGTTGCGCGGCTTGTACAGCGCGCGCTGCATGCTGCGCAGAAGCAGCGTGTTGACGAGCGGTGCGTTGGCCGTACCGGCGGCAGCATCGACTGCAGCCTGCAGCTCATCGGGGCTCCCCAGGGCAATACCGGCAGCACGGCGATCGTCGATGATGCCTAGCTGCGCCAGCGCAACGGCAGCACCGTGCAGGCTATCGGGGCTCGGATCCTCATGCACGCGATAGCAGGCCTCGATATCACGGTCTGCCAGCCACTCTGCAACGCACTCGTTGGCGAGCAGCATGGCTTCCTCGATAAGCGACGTGGCACACGAACGCTCACGCGCCACAATCTGCACGGGCACTCCGTCCTCATCCAATAGAGCGCGAATCTCGGCTGTGTCAAAATCGACTGAGCCGCGGGCGCGACGAATACGACGGCGAAGTTCGGCGAGTTCGTTAGCGGCGACAAGGAAATCGCCGAGGTCGATGTTGTAGCCGCGGGCGGCCTCCTCGCACGCAAGACCGCGCTCAAGCGCTTCCTCGCGCGAGGTCTCGGCAGCCGCAACATCCTCGGCTGCACCCTCCAGCACCGAATACTCAACCGCGCCGGCACGCACCAGCAGCGCCTCGGCGCCGTCATAGTCCATACGCACACGCGAGCGAATCACGCTGGGATACGGATCGTAATGCCGCACGCGACCCTGCGCATCGAGCTCGATATCGACGGTAAACGCAAGACGGTCCTCGTCAGGGCGAAGCGAGCACAGGTCATTGGACAGGCGTTCGGGCAGCATGGGAAGCACGCGATCGGCCAGATACACCGATGTCGTACGATGGCGAGCCTCAAGATCGATATGCCCGTCCCAAGCCACATAGTGTGAAACGTCGGCGATATGCACACCCAGCTTGTAGCCACCCTCGGGCGTGCGCTCCAACGAAATGGCATCGTCAAAGTCGCGCGCGTCGACCGGGTCGATCGTGATGACAAAGCGGTCGCGCAGATCGCGGCGGAGCGGGTCCTTAAGCGCCGCGGACACATCGAGCGAAAGCCCCTCGGCCTCGTCCAGCGCGGCCTCGGGATAGCTATCGGTATAGCCGTAGCGCGCCATCACATATTGAACGCCCAAATCGGGCGCGTCATCTCCGCCAATGTGGCGTTCGATCGTCACAGCGCCCGATTCCAGGCGCGTCGGGTAGGTCAAAATGCGCGCGACAACAGCATCACCCGGGTGAACGCCCAGACGATCCGCCGAGGTATCCTCAGGCAGAATGAAGAAGTCGGCCTTCAGACGCGAATCGAGCGGCTCGATCACACCGAGCGGACCGGCGGTCTGGTACGTACCCACCACGCTTATGGCTGCGCGCTCAACCACGCCTTCGATCACGGCGCGCCGCTCACCGTGCGGGCTGTTCTTAATGCTCACGGCAACGGTATCGCCATCCATGATCTCGCGCTTGCCACGGCCCATGACCTTGTAGTCGCCGTTTTCGGTTACAACGTAGGCACTGTGCTCATGGAGCTGCACGCGCCCGGTCAGGCTCGGACGGCGTTCGCTGCGCACCGGCCCGCGCTTATTGCGAGCTCCACGCTTATGCTTGTTATTGCGCCCCATGGCGCCTCCTAACTATCGATTGCCGACTCCAAAGAGTCTACCCAAATGATTCGCCATCCTGCCGTCCCCTAGGGATCAAAAAACGGGCCGCCCCATAAGAGACGACCCGTTGGAAGGGATGAATTCCAGGCATGCCTACACGCGCAGGTAGCGGCGCATGGCGATGGCAGAACCAAAGAGACCGATAATCACGCCGACCAGAATCAGCGCAGCATAGGTCACCAGGTAGTACTGCATCGGCAGGGCAAACGACATCCAGCCGATGCTCTCCTGCAGACGCGGAATCATCAGATTGCGCAGCAGCTCCAGAACGCCGATGGAAAGCAGCGAGCCCAAAATGGCCTGCAGCACGCCCTCGGTGATAAACGGGCCACGAATGAAGCCGTTGCTGGCGCCGACCAGACGCATAATCGCAATCTCACGACGACGCGCCGTGATGGACAGGCGAATCGTGTTGTTGATGAAGATGAATGCGATAAAGGTCAGAAGGCCAACGAGCACCACGGCGGCGATGCGGATGTAGTTGGTCACCTGGAACAGGCGGCTCACTTCCTCCTGGCCGTACAGCACGCTCGCGTTGACGTCGCCGTCATCCGCGATCTTCTGGAAATCGGCATCCTTCTTGAGCTTCTTGGCCGTGCTCTCGACCTGAGACGGATCGTCCATCTCAATCGCAAACGAGGCGGGCAGCGGGTTCTGGCCGTCGAGCGCGCTCATGGTGGCGTCGGCGTTACCCGACATCTTGCTCGTGTACTCGGCCAGCGCGTCGTCCTTATCCTTATAGGTCACGGACTTGACGTTGCTCCACGTCTTAAGTTCGGCCTCAAAAGCCTGAACATCGGCCTGATCGGCGTCATCACTAATGAACGCGTTGATGACAACCTGATCCTCGACGGTACCGATCACGGAGTTCAGCATCGCGGAACCCATAATGAACAGGCCGATGATAAACAGCGAAAGGAAGATCGTGATGACGGCGCCGAGCGAGGTAGTCCAGTTACGGAAGAAGTGGCTGATTGCCTCTTTGAAGGAGTAGCCCACGTTAGTTGGTGCCATAGTTGCCGTAACCTCCCCTCTCCTGGTCGCGGATAACGTGGCCGCCCTCAAGGGCGATCACGCGACGGTGCATGCTATCGACCATCTCGCGGTCGTGCGTGGCGACGATCACGGTGGTGCCGGTGCGGTTAATACGCTCGAGCAGCTTCATGATGCCCAGCGAGATCGCCGGGTCGAGGTTGCCCGTCGGCTCGTCGCAGATCAGCAGCGGCGGACGGTTGACCATAGCGCGGGCGACGGCAACGCGCTGCTGCTCGCCACCGGAAAGCTGGTCGGGCAGCGAGTCCATCTGATCGGCCAGGCCGACCAGACGCAGCACCTCGGGCACCTGGCTGCGAATGACGCCCTTGGGCTTGCCGATGCACTGCAGGGCAAACGCCACGTTTTCGTAGGCGGTCTTTTGCGGCAGAAGCTTAAAGTCCTGGAACACGGCGCCAATCTGGCGGCGCAGGAACGGAACCTTGCGGTTCTTGATCTTCATGAGGTCCTGACCGGCAACCAGGATGCGGCCGCTCGTCGGCTTGACGTCACGGTTGAGCGTCGACAGCAGCGTGGTCTTACCCGAGCCGGAGTGACCGACCAGGAAGACGAACTCGCCCGGATAGATCTCGATGTTGATGTCGTCGAGTGCAGGCTTGTTGGGCTGTGCCGGATAGATCTTGGTGACATGCTCCATAAGGATGACGGGCTCGACACCGGCCTGTTTGGCCATCTTCTTGCGGCTGGCCTGCGGATCGATGGGCGCAAACACCGACGTAAAATCGGGGTTGTTGAGCGCGTTATCGAGGCTTGCGACCTCGGCTGCCTGATCGCTCTCGACCACCGGGGCAGCAGGCTGCGTGGGGTCGGGAATAGCGGCAAAGAGACCGGACTGCGCAGGCTGAGGAGCCGGCGTCGCAGGGGCCAAGGGGTCGGGAATGCCGGCCATGGTAGGCTGCGGCGTGGCGGCACCAGCCTGAGACTGCTCCACGCGAGCGGTCACGGCCTGAACGGGCTCAAAACCCGCCGTGCCGGAAAGCGCGACATCGCTGGTTGGATTGTAGGCAAAGGGATCGGATGCCGGCTGTGCCTGATCTGCCGGCTGAGCGGGGGCCTGAGCAACAGGCTGGCCCTCTGAATCCGGAGTGGCGAAACGACTGCCCTGGACGCCTGCCTGCGTCTTGGGGGCATCATCGCCCGCACCGGAGGTACGGAAGTGGTTACCCACTGGTGCTCCTTATCGTCGTGCGTTTAAACTACATGAGCGCTTAGTATTTTAGCAGCATTAGCTTTGCTGCACATAAGAAGCATGGCCGTGTTTGGGTCCCTCCGGCCGGACACAGGGTTACTTTCCAAATCGTCCTCGGACATGTCGGAGCCTCCGCTGCGCACTACGTGCGGCGGGGGCTCCTCCGTCCTGCGGAAAGATTTGGAAAGTAACCCTGTGTCCGGCCTGCGGCTACTAAGGGGCCGCCGCGTTTATCTTGGGGTACTGCATATACAAAGTTGGAAGGGTCCGAATTGCACTTTGCTGTACTGGGCTCTCTTCCCGGAGAATGCCTCGCTTGGTGCGGCTCTGATTTAGCTGAAATATAAAACAGGGCCGCCCTCTTTGAGGACGCCCCTGTCTGCATTTGAATGCGATTGGCTTGTTGCCGATTGAGCGATGGCTGCTCTAGGCCAAGAACTCCTTGGTGGTCGCCACGATGTTGGCGGCGTCCAGGCCGTACTTGTGCAGGAGCTCGGCGCCCGGGCCGGACTCACCGAAGGTGTCGTTGACGCCGATCTTCTTGAGCGGCGTCGGGCACTGCTCGCACAGGACGTCGGCAACGGCGCTGCCCAGGCCACCGATTACAGAATGCTCCTCGACGGTCACGACGTGGCCGGTCTTGGTGGCGCTCTTGACGATCAGGTCGGCATCGATGGGCTTGATGGTGTGCATGTTGATGACCTCGGCGTCGATGCCCTCGGCAGCGAGCTGCTCGGCGGCCTCGAGAGCCTCGCCGACCATCAGGCCGCAGGCGATGATGGTCACATCGGCGCCCTCGCGCATGACAATGCCCTTACCCAACTCGAACTTGTAGGTCTCGGGGTCGTTGATAACCGGCGAGGCCAGACGGGCGAAGCGCATGTACACGGGGCCGTCGCACTCGTAGGCGGCGCGCGTCACGGCGCGGGCCTCCACGTCGTCGGCGGGAACAATCACGGTCATGCCAGGGATGACGCGCATCAGGGCGATATCCTCGCAGCACTGGTGCGTGGCACCATCCTCGCCCACCGAGATACCGGCGTGCGTGGCACCGATCTTAACGTTAAGGTGCGGGTAGCCGATGGAGTTACGGACCTGCTCAAAGGCGCGACCGGCAGCGAACATGGCAAAGGTGCTCGCGAAGGCAACACGACCGGTGGTCGCGATACCGGCGGCAACACCCATCAGGTTGCTCTCGGCGATACCCACGTCGAAGAAGCGGTCGGGGCATGCGGCCTTAAATTTGCCGGTCTGCGTGGCGGCGGCCAGGTCGGCGTCGAGGACCACAAAGTCATCGTGCTCGTTGGCGAGCTCGACGAGGGCCTCGCCGTAGCTTACACGCGTGGCGATTTTCTTGACGTCTGCCATCCTAGAGCTCCTCTCCGGCGGCCGTGAGCTCTGCCATGGCCTGCTCAAACTGTTCATCGTTGGGGGCCTTGCCGTGCCAACCAACCTGGTTCTCCATAAAGGAAACGCCCTTGCCCTTCATGGTCTCGGCGATGATGGCGGTCGGCTGACCCTTGGTGGCGCGGGCCTCGGCAAAGGCGGCGCGGATCTGGTCGAAATCGTTGCCGTCGGCAAGCTCCACCACGTGGAACTTGAACGCGCGGAACTTGTCGGCGAGCGGCATGGGGTCGTTGACCTCCTCGACGGGGCCGTCGATCTGCAGACCGTTGTGGTCGACGATCACGCAGAGGTTATCGAGCTGCTGATTGCCGGCAAACATGGCGGCCTCCCAGACCTGGCCCTCCTCGCTCTCGCCATCGCCCAGCAGGGCGTACGTGCGGTAAGTATCGCCCCAGTGCTTGGCGGCAACCGCCATGCCCACGGCGGCGGAGATGCCCTGGCCGAGCGAACCGGTAGACATGTCAACGCCCGGGGTGTCGTTCATGTTGGGGTGACCCTGCAGGTGACTGCCGATGTGGCGCAGCGTCTCGAGATCCTCCTTGGGGAAGAATCCGCGCTCGGCGAGCACGGCGTACAGGCCCGGAGCGCAATGGCCCTTGGAGAGCACAAAACGGTCGCGATCGGCCTTGCGGGGATCGGCCGGGTCGACGTTCATTTCCTCAAAGTACAGATAGGTCATGATGTCGGCAGCGCCGAGCGAACCGCCCGGATGGCCGGACTTGGCAGCGTGCACGCCGGTGACGATGCCCTTCCTTACCTCGTTGGCAACCTTTTTGAGCTCTTCGTCGCTCATTGTGCCTTCCTTTCATCCTCATTAGACAAAATGCGCACGGCACCGAAGGTAATCCCAACACAGCCGCAATGCACGTACGTCATTCATTATGCTGGAAACTGATGGCTTTACCAGAGTTTTTATCATTATTTGAACAATTTAGCAGGCAGAACCGCTGATGAAACGGTTTATCAATGTGAACGTCTTTTGGATGGAACGCGGTCGCCCCTACGCGTTAATGTCCTTAAAGCCCTCGCCGAAGGCTTCCGTAACGTCGGCAACCGTCACGATGGCATGAGGATCGCGCTCGCGCACAATCGTCTTGAGGGTATTGAGCTCTCGACGGCTCACGATGACCATAATCACCGGCTTCTCGGCACCCGAATACATGCCAGTCGCCTTAAACTTGGTACAACCACGACCCAGGCCATACATGATATCGGCAGCGATATCAGGGAACTTGTCCGAGATGATGAGTACCATACGGCGCTTGTTGCCACCATCGACCACGGCATCGATCACGTAGCCGCTAATGACCATCGAAAGGCCTGCATATAGTGCGTTTTCGATTGAAAAGACCGGAGCCGATAGCGCGCATACGGCAACATCGATCGCCATGACGGTCGAGCCCACCGGCAGCGAGGTGTTACGCGAGATGATTTGGCCAATCGTGTCCGAGCCGCCGGTGTTGGCGCCGGCGCGCAACACCATGCCGTAACCGATGCCCGTAATAATGCCGCCCCACATGGCAGGGAGCATCAGGTCCGCATCCGCCAGAGGTGCTACAAACGGGGCGAACAGATCGGTAAAGAAGCCCAGCAGCACAAAGCCCGTCGCGGTCTGCACCACGTAGAACATGCCGCCCTCGCGCATAACGACCAACAACAGCAAGGCGTTCATCACGATCGTCTGAATACCGACGGGAAGCGATAGGCCGCGCGATGCACCGACCGCCTGGATAATGGTGGCAAGGCCCGTAACGCCACCGGCAGCAAGGCCGTTGGGAATCAAAAACAGGTCGGTCGCAATAGCGGCCAGAGCGCACCCCAACATAATCTGGGGCAGGTCGTGAAAAAAGTTCATCGAAAGAATGCGCTTGATGTCCAGACGATATGCCATGCTGCCTCCCTCAAAAAAGCGCACCCCATCGGATGCGCTTTGAACTTCTTCTTGTATTCGATTCTACCGATTCGCCGGACAAAAACCACCCCTGCGCAGGGTTTGCTCTGGATACAAAACCACACTGCTCGGAGGGTTTTAATCCATTTCCACATAAACCGGGCGGTTTAAGCAGACGGGGTCTCCGCGTCAGCGTTGCCGGTGGCCCAGCGATGGTAGCCAATAACAAACGGGTCCAGGTCGCCATCGTCAAGAACGGCCTCGACATTGCTGGTCTCCACGCCCGTGCGTAGGTCCTTGACCATCTGGTACGGGTAGAGCACGTAGCTGCGAATCTGGTTGCCAAAACCAATCGTGGTCTTGGGTCCGCGAATCTCATCCAGGGCCTCGGCGCGCTTCTCGAGCTCAATCTCGTACAGACGAGCCTTGAGGATCTGCATGCACGCGGCCTTGTTCTGGATCTGGCTGCGCTCGTTTTGGCAGGTGACCACAATGCCGCTGGGGAAATGCGTCACGCGCACGGCGGAGTCGGTGGTGTTGACGCCCTGACCGCCCGGGCCGCTCGCGTGGTACACGTCCACGCGGATGTCATCGGGACTGATTTCGATGTCGATATCATCGGGTAGCACGGGAATGACCTCGACACCGGCAAACGTGGTCTGGCGGCGCTTCTTGTCGTCGGTGGGGCTAATGCGAACCAAGCGGTGGACGCCGGCCTCGGCGCGCAGCATGCCAAATGCGTCCTTGCCCTCGACGGTAAAGGTCGCGCGGTCGATGCCGATGACCTCGGCCGCGGGACAGTCGTTGATGGTGACCTTCCAGCCGCGACGCTGGCAGTACTTCATGTACATCTTAAAGAGCATGAAGGTCCAGTCCTGGGCCTCCAGACCACCCTGTCCGGGCTTGATGGTCACAATGGCATCGCCGTGATCGAACTCACCGGTAAACCAGCTCGAAAGCTCAAGCTCATCGATGGCACGGGCCAGGCGCTCAGCCGTGGCTGTAGCCTCCTCGCGAAGGGCGACGGCGTCGGGGTCATCCCCCATCTCCTCGGCAAGCTCCAGCGCGGCGCGGGCATCGGAAAGCTCGCCGCGCGCGGTGTCCACGGCAGCGATATCTTCCTTGGTACGCGCGATCTCCTCCATGGTGGCACGGGCGGCGTCGGCGTCATCCCAAAAGCCAGGGGCAACACTTTTGGCCTCGAGCTCGGTCACACGGGTACGCTTCTCGTCCAGGTGGAGATACGACTCGACCTCGCCGAGCCGGTCCGCGAACGCGTCCAGCTCGGCGGGCGTTATCTCTAAAGCCTCAGCCATTAACGATTCCTGCCGTGGCAGTACTTAAACTTCTTGCCGCTACCGCAGGGGCACGGGTCGTTGCGGCCCACGTTGACGTACGGATCGTCGCTCTCGGACTTGCGATAAGTGGTCACCTTGCCACCGTTGTTGACGGCAGCCGGTCCGCCTTGGACAGCCGTGCGGGCCTGCACCTGCGCCCGCTTGCGCAGCACCGAGTCGCCGTTATCACCATCGACCTCGGCAGGACCGGAGAAGCGCGCGCCCTCGAGCGCGGGCTCCTCCTTGTGCTCCACGGCACGCGGGGCAGCCTTGATCTCGATGCGCAGAACCGTGCGCAGGTAATCCTCATACATGGTATCGACGAGTATCTGGAACGCGCCGTAGGCCTCGGTCTTGTACTCAACCAGCGGGTCGCGCTGGCCAAAGCCGCGCAGGCCGATGCCGGTCTTAAGGTAGTCCATCTCCTGCAGGTAGTTCATCCAGCGGGTATCGATGACGCGCAGCATGACCTGGGTGTTGAGCTCGCGCATCAGGTCCTCGCCCAAGCGCTCGGCCTTCATGTTGTAGCACTTCTCAACGTAGGCCAGGACATCGGCAGCCAGGGCCTCGTAATCCTCGTCGGGGAACTTGGGCGTATCGATATGACCGGTCAGCTCCACGACCCACTTGCGCAGGCCCTCGAGATCGCGCTCGCCATCGTGGCTGTCCTTGGTGCAGAACTCCTGCACGCAGCGGTACACAGTGTCGTGCATGACCTCGGTGATGTGGTCGGTCAGGTCCTTGCCATCCAGAATCTTGTTACGCTCGGCGTAGATGACCTGGCGCTGCTTGTTCATGACGTCATCGTACTCGAGGACGCTCTTGCGCATGGAGAAGTTGATGCTCTCGACCTTGTGCTGGGCGCTCTCGACGGCCTTGGAAATGATCTTGTGCTGGATGGGCATGTCGTCGCCCATGTCGGCCGTGACCATCATCTTGGAGACGCGGTCCATCTTGTCGCCGCCGAACAGGCGCATGAGGTCGTCCTCGAGCGACAGGTAGAACTGAGTCTCGCCCGGATCGCCCTGACGGCCGGAACGGCCGCGCAGCTGGTTGTCGATACGACGGGACTCATGGCGCTCGGTGCCGATAACGGTCAGGCCGCCGGCGGCAAGCACGCGCTCGCGCTCGGCCTTGCAGGTCTCCTTGGCCTCGGCGTTAAACTGCTCAAGCTGCTCGGGCGTCACGTCCTCCATGGTCAGGCCCTCGTACTCAAGGCGCTCGCGCACCAGCTCGTCGGGGTTGCCGCCCAGCAGGATGTCGGTACCACGACCGGCCATGTTGGTGGCAATGGTCACGGCGCCGTAGCGTCCTGCCTGGGCCACGATGTGGGCCTCGCGTTCATGGTGCTTGGCGTTGAGGACCTCGTGTGCGATGCCGCGCTTGGTAAGGGCGGCAGACAGCTTCTCGGAGCTCTCGATGGAAACGGTGCCCACCAGGACCGGCTGACCTTTGGCGTGACGCTGCTCGACATCGTCGGCGACGGCGTTGTACTTGGCCTGAATGGTACGGTACACCAGGTCCTCGTGGTCAACACGCTGAACGGGTTTGTTGGAGGGGATGACCTCGACGGGCAGCTTGTAGATCTCGCGGAACTCGGCATCCTCGGTGAGTGCCGTGCCGGTCATGCCGGAGAGCTTGTCATACAGACGGAAGTAGTTCTGCAAGGTGATAGTGGCCAGCGTCTGGTTCTCCTCGCGTACGAGCACGCCCTCTTTGGCCTCGATGGCCTGGTGCAGGCCCTCGGAGTAACGGCGGCCTTCCATAATGCGGCCGGTGAACTCGTCGACGATCTTGACCTCGCCGTTGGTGACCACGTACTGCTTGTCGCGGTGGAACATGTACTGGGCCTTCAGCGCCTGCTGCAGGTGGTTGACCAGCTGGCCTGAGAGATCGGCATAGATGTCATCGATACCCAGGCGGCGCTCGATCTTCTTAAGACCGCGCTCGGTGGCGGCGATGGTGTGCTTGGCCTCGTCCATGACGTAGTCGCCCGTGGGTTCAACATCCTCGGTGGCGGTAAGCATATCGTGCGACACGTCCTCGCCGCGCTCAAGGCCACGCACGGCACGCGCGAAGTCCTTGTAGGTACTGGCGGACTTGGTGCCAGCGCCCGAGATGATCAGCGGGGTGCGGGCCTCATCGATCAGGATGGAGTCAACCTCGTCGACGATGGCGTAGTTGTGGCCGCGCTGCACGCGCTGCTCGGGACGGGTAACCATGTTGTCGCGCAGGTAATCAAAGCCGAACTCGGAGTTGGTGCCATAGGTGACGTCGGCCTGGTAGGCCGGGCGCTTGAGCTCGAGCGGCATGTTGTTCTGGAGCAGACCGACGGTCATGCCCAGGTACTTATAGATGCGGCCCATCCACTCGGAGTCGCGCTTGGCAAGGTAATCATTGACAGTAACGACGTGCACGCCCTTGCCGGCAATAGCGTTGAGATAGCCGGCCAACGTGGAGACGAGGGTCTTACCTTCGCCGGTCTTCATCTCGGCGATGTGGCCCTCGTGCAGTGCCATGGCGCCAATGAGCTGCACGTCAAAGTGGCGCATACCCATGGTGCGCTTGGAAGCCTCACGCACGGTGGCAAAGGCCTCGGGGAGCATGTCGTCGAGCGACTCGCCGTTGGCGTAACGCTCGCGGAACTTATCGGTCTGGCCGCGGAGTTCCTCCTCGGTCATCTTCTCAAACTGGGGCTCAAGACCGTTGATCTGGTCGACGATCTTGTAGTAGCGCTTAAGGTCCTTATCGGATCCAAAGGACAGCAGCTTTGACATGAATCCCATGTGGTTTTCCTTTTTGGCCATCGCCCACGCCGTGCAGCTGCGGGCGAGTTAAACACAGATGATTGTACTTTAGCCAAACAAGGCGCGGCCTATACGGTCGACCTCGACCGCCACGTAATAACTATGACCAACCTGCCGCAATGGAACAGGTTTATTTTGGCAGGTTTTATCTGAGCAAACGCCGTCTCTCTGCCATTTGGTGCCACGGGGACAGGTTAGCTTGCACCAATAAAAGAAAAGGGCCGCGCACCCAAATGGATGCACGGCCCTCATGCCATGAATGCGAGTGATTCCGCGGCGAGCTATTTACTCAGCAGCCTCGGTGGTCTCGGCCTCGGCAGCGGCCTCCTCGACGGGAGCCTCTGCGGGAGCCTCGGCGGCCTGCTTGGCAGCCTCCTCGGCGAACTTAGCGGCACGCTTAGCCTTCTCGGCAGCCTTAGCCTCAGCGGCGGCCTTGCGAGCGGCCTCGGCCTCAGCAGCCTTGGCGGCCTTGGCGGCCTTGGCCTCCTCAGCCTTCTTGAGCTGGGCGGCAGCGGCGCCACCGAACTTGTCGGCGAAGCGCTGGACGCGTCCACCGGTGTCGACGAACTTCTGCTGGCCGGTGTAGAACGGGTGGCACTCGTTGCAAAGCTCGACCTTCATCTCGGACACGGTAGCGTGCGTCTTGAAGGTGTTGCCGCAGGAGCACGTCACCGTGCACTCGACATACTGGGGATGGATACCCTGCTTCATGGTAGGACTCCTTATTGGTCAGGCGCTGGTTACCGATCAGCGCATAAGGCGTCTTGGTTTCCGACCAAGACAACAAACTCGGCTATGGTACCACGGCGCCGCGCGTCCCACAAAAGGTTCACGGTCTTTGTGCAACACGGCGTGGCCAACCGCAGCGGACACGCGCCCTGTTGCCCCTTCTCCCATGTTGCAGACGTGTAACGCCGCAGTAAGCACACCCCTTTTGGCGCCAGACAGGTACAATGATGAACACTGTACCGTAGCGGAGCGCACCCGCGCGCCGCAACCACGCGAAAGGGTTTCCCATGGCCGAGATCTCGTCCTCCCGCATCGTCATCACCGTCCTTGGCAAGAACCGCCCCGGTATCGTCGCCGGCGTCACCCGTGTCCTGGGCGAGGCCAACGTCGACATCCGCGACATCACGCAGTCCATTATCGAGGACATCTTCACCATGACCATGCTGGCCGATACCGCCGAGTCCAAGCTCGACTTCGCCGAGCTGCAGAAGGCCCTGGCCGAGGCCGGCGAGCTTTCGGGCGTTAACGTGTCCATCCAGCGCGAGGACGTCTTTAACTTTATGTACCGCCTGTAGCGAGCAAGCCGCTGGGGATAGCCTGACGCGCGCATGCCCATGCAAGCCACCCCGATGCGGCCCGGAGAGGAGCGCGCATGGCCTACGACGCCAAGAAAATCTATTACCGCTTCGATGACCACTTGAGCCGACTGGTTCTGGATTACGAAGCAAGCCGCCAGATTTCGTCTGAGAGCGAAAGCCTCTACCACGGCCTGCCGACCGACCCTTATGACGAGGACCTGTTTGTCGAGCACAATGTCAAGCGCGGCCTGCGCAATGCCGACGGCTCGGGCGTGGTCGCGGGCCTCACTCGTATCTCGGATGTGCACGGCTACAACAAGGTCGACGGAAAGGTCGTGCCCGATCAGGGCAAGCTCACGCTTCGCGGCTACAGCATCGAGGATCTGGTCAACAATGCCCAGGCCGAGAATCGCTACGGCTACGAGGAAGTCGCCTATCTGCTTATCACGGGTTCGCTGCCCAACAAGGAAGAGCTCGACGGCTTTTGCGAGCGCCTGGGTGCCTTTAGACATCTGAGCGACGAGTACGTCAAAGAGTTCCCCATGACCACGGTGTCGTCGAGCATCATGAACGTGCTCCAGCGCGCCGTGCTGCTGCTCTACGCCTTCGATGCCGAACCAGACGTGATCACGCCCGAGCACGAAATCGACGTCGCCATTTCCATGCTCGCACGTCTCCCGCGCATTGCCGCCTTCGCACACATGGCCTCGGTCGCCAAGCTTCGCGGCTCCGAGGTTCACGTGCCGCACCCTACGCCCGGTCTCTCCACCGCCGAGACCATCCTACAGATCCTGCGCGGCGGCATGGCGTTCACCCGCGATGAGGCGATGCTGCTCGACGTTATGCTCATGCTGCATGCCGAGCACGGCGGCGGCAACAACTCTACCTTCGCTTGCCGCGTGCTGTCGTCTTCGGCCACCGATCCGTATTCCGCCTACGCCGCGGCTATCGGCTCGCTCAAGGGCCCGCGCCACGGCGGTGCCAATGCCAAGGTCGTGTCTATGCACGAGGACATCCGCGCGCATGTCTCCAACTGGGAGGACGAGGACGAGGTCGCGGCCTACCTGGGCAAGATCCTCGACAAGCAGGCCTTCGACGGCACGGGCCTCATCTACGGCATGGGCCACGCCGTCTATACGCTCAGCGACCCGCGCGCCGAGGTCTGCCGCCGTTACGCGCGCTCGCTGGCAGCCAAGAAGGACTTGGGTGAAGAGTTCGCACTCATCGAGCGCATCGAGCGCCTGGCCCCGCAAGTGATGCGCGATCACGGCATGACCAAGCCCATCTGCGCCAACATCGACCTGTACACGGGCTTTATCTATAAGATGCTCGGCGTGCCCGAGACGCTCTTTACGCCGCTGTTCGCCGTCGCCCGCATGGCCGGCTGGTCTGCGCACCGCATGGAAGAGCTCTTCTGCGCGCACCGCATCATCCGTCCCGCGTATCGCCCGGTTATCGAGCCGCTGGAGTACAAGCCGCTCGCCGATCGTTAGGACGCAGACCGTTATAGAACCCGAGCGTGGCCAGGGCATCACCGCCCTCGGCCACGCTTTTTATGCCAGTAGAAAGGATTGCAGCGAATGATTGTGTTTTCCGATATGGATGGAACGCTGCTGACGAGTGATAAGCAGATGAGCGACGCCACCTGGGCAATGCTCGACGAACTCGCTCGACGTGGGATTGAGTTTGTACCCTGCACGGGGCGTCCTCTGTCGGGCATCTTTGAGCCCATCCTCGCCCACCCCGCCGTACACTACGCGGTCTGCGCCAACGGTGCCAGCGTCTGGCAGCTCGACGACGTTGTGCCCACCGATGTCTCGCGTGCCACGCGCATTTTGAGCCGACCGCTCGACCGCGCCATCGCCCACCGCGTCCATAGCATTGCAGCCGGCCACGATGTGACCTTCGATATCTTTGCGGACGGGCAGTGCTTCCTCCCCCGCTCGCTCTACACGCGCCTGGACGAATTCTGCGGCGGCGACCCCCACATCGCGGCTTCGCTTAAGCGCACACGAACACCGATCGACATGGATATCGACAGCAAGATCGACGAGGTCGAGACGCTCGAACGCATCGCCATGTACTGGCACAACCCGGCCGATCGCGACGCCATCGCGGCGGCGCTCGACACGCTCGGAGGCATTGAGGTCACGCGTTCTTACACCATGAATATCGAGGTCATGGGTAAGGGCGCCACCAAGGGAACGGCCCTCACGTGGCTATGTGAGCATCTGGGCGAGCGTCTCGCCGACGCCTGGGCGTTCGGCGACAACATCAACGACATCCCCATGCTGCAGGCAGCGGGCCACGGCATGGCAATGATCAACGCCGAGCTCGAAGACCGCGAGGCCGCCGACGCTATCACCGAATACGACAACGACCACGACGGCGTCGCCCGCACCATCATGGCCGCCCTCGCTTAGTCATTGGTCAGTCACTGGGGACGTTCTTAAACGACTAGTCGTTGGGGACACTCTTCGCGAGAAAGCTGCAAGGACTGTCCCCCACTGCCGGCAGATAGGGAACGTCCCCATCTGCCGGATTAAGCGAGGCTCTCCAAAACGTGGCGAAGCTCCTGCTGGACGGCGTGGTCGCGGTTGCGCCCCACCACGCGATCGGCAACGGCCTTGAGCGCGGGACGTGCATTTTCCATCGCACAACCCGTGCCGACAAAGCGAATGATCTCGTAATCGTTCATCGAGTCGCCAAACGCCATGACCTCGTCGCGCCCAATGCCGTAATGCTCCGCGAGCTGCGCGATGCCCGAGGCCTTCGACACGCCGGGCTGCATGGCGTCGATCCACGCGTTGCCCGAAGGCGCGAAAGTAAAGAGCTGACCGAGTTCGCGCTGCAGCACGTACGCACTGTCCATAACGGCACCGTCGTCGCAAAAGATACTCGCCTTGATGATATTTACGCTGGGCTCGGGCAGCTCCCAAATGCGCTCGGCATTGGGAAGGTCTTTATCGACTTCACGCACAAACTTGCACTCGTCATCGAGCAAAAAGGACTTGGTTCGGTCGAAGAGCGCAAGATGCAGATTGGGAAACGTCGCGACGGCCTGGGCGAGCTTTCGAATCGCCAGGTGCGAATATACCTCGCGGTCTACCATTTTGCCGTCGGCGTAGACCTGGGCACCGTTAGCTGCGACAAAGTCCATCTTGTCGCGAACGGGCGCAAAGAACTCGCACAGGCGATCGTAGCGGCGGCCTGACGATGCGGCAAAATGCACGCCATGCTCGCGTAGCGCCAAAATCAGTTCGTAGGTCTCGGGAGGCACCTGGCCGTTTTCGTCAAGCAACGTGCCGTCCATATCGGATGCAATCAGTTTAACCATAGAAAAGCTCCCTTCGGACTTGTTGGAATCGAGCGTGTATCCGATTCCAACGTACCCAAAGGGAGCTCAAATAAGACCCCGCAGTCATAAACGTTACAACTAGTCGTTTAAGTGCGTCCCCGATGACTAGTCGGCGTAGGTGAAGGTTGTGACGTCGAACATGCCCTCGGGGCGGATGCGGAGCGTCGGGATGACCGGCAGGGGCAGGAAGATGATGCCCATGATGGGGTCGAGCGGCGGCTCAATACCCATGGCGCGCGCCTTGACCATAAAGTCGTCGTGCTGCGCAGCAACGTCCTCGGCCGTGCCTTCGCTCATAAGGCCACCGAGCGCCAGCGGAATACGCGCCACGACCTTGCCGTTGCGCACCAGCACGTGGCCGCCCTGGCCCACGGCCTCGACGGCAGCCATCATATCAGCCGCGCTGTCGCCCACCACGCACACGTTGTGCGAGTCGTGGCCGATCGTCGAGGCGATGGCACCGCCCGTGATGGTAAAGCCGCGCACCCAGCCGCGACCGATATGCTTGCCGACCAGGCCCAGGCCAGCGGGGCCGTCGCCATCGGCGCCCTCGGCCTGCAGCGACACGCCGCGGCCGTGGCGCTCGATCAGCATAATGCGGCGCAGGCCCTCGGCACTCTCGGGGCGAGCCATACCCGTGATGGCCTTGCCCGGCACCACGTCGATCACGGCCTCGCCCGGCTTAAAGGCATAGTCGAACACGTCGAGCGATAGCTTCGGCAGTTTAACGGAAGCGCGCAGCTCATCGGCAAGGGCCGCAACCTCGGCCATCTCGGGTGCAATCTCGCCCACAAAGGTGCCGTCCTGCGCCACCAGAGCACCGGCGGCATAGACACGATGCGGAGCCTTGGCAAACGTCAGGTCATCGAGCAACAGCAGGTCGGCGCGTTTGCCCGGGGCGATCGCGCCACGGAGCTCATGCGGGTCGCGACAGCCGTGGTCCAGGCCAAATGCCTCGGCCGTGGAAAGGGACGCCATAGAGATGGCGACCACCGGGTCGATGCCGGCCTCGATAGCCACGCGGCAGGCGTTGTCGATCATGCCGGTCGCAAGCGCATCGGAAGGGGCGCGGTCGTCAGTCGCAAAGCAGCAGCGGCGGGCACGGGCGGGGTTTTCCAGCAGCATCGGAGACAGGTTGGCCAGGTCATGGCTGCACGTGCCTTCACGCAGCATCACATACATGCCGCGGGACAGCTTGTCGAGTGCCTCCTCGGGAATCGTCGACTCGTGGTCGGCGATAATGCCCGCTGCGGCATAGGCGTTAAGGTCCTTACCGGCAACGAGCGGCGCGTGGCCGTCAACCTGCTTGGACGGCGTCTGGTTGGCAGCATCGATGCGAGCACAGGTCTCGGGGTCGGCCATAAAGACGCCCGGCAAGTTCATCATTTCGCCCAGACCAAAAACATCGCCCGGATGCTCGGCAAAAAACGCTTGCATGTCAGCGGCGGTAATCACAGCGCCTGCTTGCTCATCGGGCAGCGCGGGCACGCACGAGGGCATCATGTACTTGATGGAGATGGGTGCGCGACGACCGTCCTCGATCATAAAGCGCAGGCCGTCCAAGCCCGCCACATTAGCGATCTCGTGGCTGTCAGCAATAGCGGTGGTGGTACCGCGCGTCGCCGCCATGCGCGCATACTCGGCAGGGCGGATGTTCGAAGACTCGATATGCAAGTGCCCGTCAATAAAACCGGGGGCAAGATAGCGGCCCTGGCAATCGATGACCTCAGTTGCCTCGTAGGTACCGACGGCATCGTCGCGACCATCGTAGAGCACGCCGACGATCACACCGTCCTTGACGGCAACGCTACCGGGCGCCACGCGCTGGCCATATACGTCGACAATCTGTGCATTGGTAAACAGCGTGTCGACGGGCACGCGACCCTCGGCGGCCTCGATCACAGTCCTCATGACCTCAACGGACATACATACTCCTTTAACCGTAGAAAAAAGCTGCGGAGCGGACAGACCTTCACCGCAGTAAGCTAATAGCCATTGTATGCCCAAACGATGGGCCAACAATACGCCTCTCCGCTTAACGGCACACGCCACTTGGTGCAATGGGGACTGCCGCTGAGCACCAATGACTACTCGACGACTACTAACTGCCGTCCCGACAACAAAAACGCCGATGTTTTGGCATCGCCAGCGAGCGGGTCGCATTTGAGACAAGGTGACGTGAAACGAAAGGGCGCTGACCTTCTGGTCGCGCCCTTGAAGTTGAACGTCAGATTGTCCAAATGCGGCCCGCGCAGCGTCGGCCGGTCCGCCGTTCGGTAGAACGGCGGAACTAAATCAATTTGAAGCCCTTGCGCTTGCCCACGGAGAGGGTGTCGCCCAGCTTGAGGGCGCTGGGGTTGATGTTGTAGCTCTTGGGAGCCACGGCCTTGCCGTTGATCTTGACGCCGCCGCCGTCGATGTCGCGACGGGCCTGGCCGGCGCTCGCCGAAAGACCCAGATCCTTGAGCAGGCCGGCAAGGTAGATCTGGCCCTCGTCGTTAACAGTCAGCTCAACGTGCTTCTCGGGGAAGTCGGCAAGCTGGCCCTCCTTGAATACGCGGTCGAACTCGGCCTGGGCCTCGTCGCCGGCGCCGGCGCCGTGGTAGGTATCGCACAGATCGCGGCCCAGAGCGCGCTTGAGCTCGTAGGGGTCGGCGGAACCGTCGGCCAGGGCGGCGTCGATCTTGTCGACCTCGGCCGGGGTGAGCGAACTGGCCAGACGATAGTACTTGCCGATCATCTCGTCGGGGATAGACATGGTCTTGCCGAACATATCCTTGGGAGCGTCGGTCAGGCCGATGTAGTTGCCATAGGACTTGGACATCTTGCGCACGCCGTCGGTACCCTCGAGCAGCGGCATGGTGAGCGCGATCTGCGGCTCCATGCCCATCTTCTCCATGAGCTCACGGCCGGCGAGCAGGTTGAAGAGCTGATCGGTGCCGCCCATCTCCACGTCGGCCTTGATCTGCACGGAGTCGAAGGCCTGCATCACGGGATACAGGAACTCATGCAGGGCGATCGGCGTCTGAGACTGGTAGCGCTTGGTAAAGTCATCGCGCTCAAGGATGCGGGCGACGGTGAACTTGGAGCACACCTGCAGCAGGCCGGCCAGGTCCATCGAAAGGATCCAGTCGCCGTTGTGCACGATGGTGGTCTTCTCGGGATCCAGGATCTTCATGGCCTGGCTCACGTAGGTCTCGGCGTTGGCCTCGATCTGCTCCTGCGAAAGCTGCGGACGCGTGGAGTTCTTGCCCGAAGGATCGCCGATCAGCGCGGTGCCGTTACCGATGATAAGGGTGACGTTGTGGCCCAGGTCCTGGAACTGACGCATCTTGCGCAGGGGCACGGCATGTCCCAAGTGCAGGTCGGGGCTGGTGGGATCGACGCCGAGCTTGATGTTGAGGGGCTCGCCCTTCTCAAGCTTCTTGCGAAGGTCGGCCTCGGGGACGATCTGCGCGGCGCCCGAGGTGATGATACGCATTTGCTCGTCGACAGACAGCATTGGGTATCCTCCTTTTGCTATAGCACCTTCGCCGAAAACGGCGGTGCTGGAAGTCCATAAACTCTCTTATGATAACAAACTGACGCGACGCGGCACCTACGACAGGAAAATCCTCGTCCTGCCGCATGCGTCAATGGCAACTGGCAGACGCGTACCGTCACGCTCGACCAGATAGCGTACCTGCCGACGACGCAAGCAGTCGCGGCAACGGACCTGTCCCGTCGCATCGGTGGCGCAGACGCCCTCGGCGGTCAGCAGGCAGTGCTCGCACACCATAAGCTCGGGACGGTCGGCGTCGACCGGACCCAAGACGCCGGGTTCAGCAGCCAGTTCGGCAATACGCTCCGCATCATTGCCGAGCAACTCGGCCGGCAAGTACACCCGCCCCGCACCGAGTCCGCGCAGCCAGGTAAGCGTGGCCCGATTCGCGCAGAACACCGGCGCCGCCACGTCAAACGTCACGCCCAGCTCGCGAGCGATCACCACCTGTCCCAGGTTGCGGCAGACGACGCGCCCGGCACGCTGCATCAGTGAGCGGGTCCGGTCAGCGTCACCTGTGCGGTACACCTCGTCAAGCACCACAACGGCGTCGGACAAATCGAGTTCTCCGCGCGGGTCGGCATCCATCAGTTGCCAAGCAAAAACCATGCGAGTGGGAACCGCGCACTCCACCAACTCCGTCGACGCACCGCCATCCACCGCAACGCCCTCAAAGGGCAGTACCTCGACGGCACGCGCAACGGGCGCAATCGCATCCGCCTCGGCCCGCATGCGCTCCAACACCGCCGCCGTCTGATCCAACACGCCGGCGCTGCGAATCAGGTATACCTCGCAGCCCGCGTCCACCTTACGCTTGCAATGCACGACGACGCGCTTCCCCGCTGCGGCATCCACCGGACAGGGCACCTGCGGCCAGCGCTTGGGCACATCGGGACGCGCGTCGACACCCGGATAGAACCGAATCTCGAGCGTGTCACCCGCCGCCACGGCGGCGTCGAGCTCAACGGTCACCTCTTCGTGGCCCACAGCGACCAAACGCCCCACGCGCACGCCCTGGTTAATTGCGCGCTCAAAGCTCATCAGCTCGGCACCCGAACGCCCTCGCAGGTACGTATCGGTAAACCCACGGTTAAACGACCTCCCCAGCTCGCGTTCAAGCTCTTCCACGGCATCGGGGTCCCACGCGCCGTCGCGCAGCATATCGAGTGCCCGGCGCCACACCCGCACCACGTTGAATACGTAATCGGAGTTCTTCATGCGCCCCTCGATCTTGAGCGACGCCACGCCGGCATCTACAAGCTCGGGCAGATGTGCAATACCCAGATAGTCGCGCGGGCACAGCAGGCGATCTCCCTCGACGGCAACAACGCTCTGTCCCGCCTCGTCCACTAGGTCGTACGCCAGACGGCACGGCTGCGTGCAGTCGCCGCGCATCGCCGAGCGCCCACGCCGCAGGGCCGAGAACTCGCACGCCCCCGAATAGCCGATGCAAATCGCACCGTGGCAGAATACCTCGATGGGCACGCCCGTGGCACATAGCGCCGCAATCTCGTCGACCGTCAGCTCGCGTGCCGTCGTCACGCGCTCGACCCCCAGCTCATCGGCGGCAAGCCGCACGGCGCCTTCGCTATGAGCGCCCGCCTGCGTGGACAGGTGAATCTCGACCCCGGGAATCGCCGCGCGCAGCGCGCAGGCCAACCCGGCATCGGCGACAATCAGAGCATCGGCGCCCAACTCCAGTGCATGAGCTCCCAGTGCCACCGCATCGGACAGCTCATCGTCAAACACGAACACGTTGAGCGTCACGTACACGCGCACGCCATGGGCATGCGCCACGGCGCAGCCGCGCGCAAACTCGTCATCCGTAAAGCCATGCGCGCTCACGCGGGCGTTAAAGCCGCCCAACCCCGCATAGATGGCATCGGCACCCGCGGCGATGGCCGCAAGCATCTGGTCGAGCCCGCCCGCCGGCGCCAGCAGCTCGGGCAGCGCCACACCGGCAGCATCCAATCCAGTCTCGTATTGTCCGCTCGGCCCCATCGCCCGAATCGCCATCGGCAAACTCCTTACCAAGGTATGCATTCACTCTGAAAAATGCCGTCTTCCAGCATACACGAGGCCTCGCGCGCCCCGTTTGGTTTATCGTGTAATAACTTATGTCCATCCTGCCCCGACGGCACATCCGCCGTCCGGCACGACATACCTGGAGGTCAATATATGGGTCCTCGCCAACGACAGGGACGCAGCCGTTCAAAGACGCATGCTCTGCCCATAATCCTGCTCTCGTTTTTGGGCTTTCTGCTGATTGCGGGCGTGGCGTTTGGCATCGGCATGGTCGGCAACGTCAACCGCTGGCTGTCCGATCTGCCCGACTACACCGACGCCAACGCGTATCTGGTGAGCGAGCCCACCGAGATCGTCGACTGCAATGGCAACAAGATCGCGAGCTTCTACACGCAAAACCGCAAGTCCATCACCAAGGACGAGGTCTCCCCCTACGTGCTGCAGGGCACCGTTGACGTCGAGGACGAGCGCTTCTACGAGCACGGTGGTATCGACCTGTGGGGTATCGCGCGTGCTGCGGTGGCAACCCTCGGCGGCGGGCACGAAGGCGCCTCGACTATCACCCAGCAGCTGGTGCGCAACACCATCCTGCAGGAGGAGCAGTTCGACTCGACCATCGAGCGTAAGGTGCGCGAGGCCTACATCGCCGTCAAGATGGAGGACATGTACTCCAAAGACGAGATCCTCATGATGTACCTCAACACCATCTATTACGGCCACGGCGCCTACGGCATCGAGGCCGCAGCCGAGACCTATCTATCCAAGAGCGCCGCCGATCTCACCCTCAGCGAGGCCGCGCTGCTCATCGGCCTTCCCAACTCGCCCTCGCAGTACGACCCCACGGTCAACCCCGACCTAGCGCTGTCCCGTCGCAACAAGGTCCTCGACAACATGTTGCGCCTGGGCCACATCACGCAGGAGGAACACGATGCCGCACAGGCCGAGCCCATCACCCTCAACGTGACCGAGATTTCGGGCAGTGGCGTCGACGTATACTCGCAGCCCTACTTTGTCGCCTATGTTAAGCAGCTGCTGGAGCAGGAGTTCTCGACCGACGTGCTCTTTAAGGGCGGTCTGACCGTCAAGACCACCATCGACCCCACGATGCAGCAGGTGGCAGAGAATGCCGTCCGACAGCAGCTCGACACGCTCTCACTCGACGGCCTGGACATGGGCATGGTCGTCGTCGACCCCAAGACCGGCTACATCAAGTGCATGGTGGGCGGCTACGACTACAACTCAGACGAGAACCACGTAAACCATGCCACGGCCAAGCGTCCCGTCGGCTCCACCTTTAAGGCCTTTACGCTGGCAACCGCCATCCAAAATGGCATGAACCCCAACGTCACCCTCAACTGCAACTCGCCGCTCAAGGCCAAGGGCACCACGACCGAGGTCCAAAACTACGCCAACCATAGCTATGGCAACATTACGCTTAAGCAGGCGACGGCATACTCCTCCAACACCGGCTACATCCAGGTGGCGGAAGCCGTCGGCAACAGCAAGATCATCTCGCTCGTCAAAAAGCTCGGCATCGATCCCGCCAAGGACAACATCGAGGACGTTCCCGTCATGACCCTCGGCACCGGCTCGATCTCGCCGCTCGAGATGGCCGCCGCCTACGCGACGTTTGCCAACGGCGGCTACTATCGCCAGCCGATTGCCATCACCGAGATTGACTCTCGTACCGGTTCGGTGCTGTACCAGCACACCGACAATCCCTCACAGGTGCTTACCGAGGGCGAGGCCGCAGCGGTCACCGATGTTCTGTCCGGCGTCATGCAGGGCGGCGGCACGGGTGCTGCCGGTGCCCTGAGCGTCAACCAGCCCTATGCCGGCAAGACGGGCACCACCGACAACACCACTAACCTGTGGTTCTGCGGCTATACCCCGCAGCTGGCGTGCGCCCTGTGGACCGGCTATTCCGCGGGCGAGATCCCCATCCAAAAATACGGCACGGACCTGCTGGGCGACAGCACCAACCTGCCTGTCTTTAAGCGGTTTATGAACACCGTTCTGACCGGTACCGAGCGCGAGGAGTTTGCGACCGGAACGGCGCCCACCTACAAGAACAACAGCGTCTGGAAGTTCTACGGCACCAACAACACCAAGAAGACGGAGAACGACGACAAGGACGAGAACGAGGACGAAGAGGAAACCACCACAACGACTACCACGACGACCACGACGACCGAGACCACGGGCGGCGACACCACCGGCGGCACCGGAACGACCGGTGGCTCGACGGGCGGCTCCACTGGTGGTTCGACCGGCGGCGATGGCGGCACGCCTACGCCCACGCCTACGCCCACTCCCGACCCCTCGCCCACGCCTGACGATACGGTCGGCTAGAAATTCATCCGGCCATTAGCAACAAGGCCCCCGAGCAGCTTATTAAAGTGCTCGGGGGCCTTTTAATTTAAAGTGACCTGGTGGACGGTCTTTATACCGGCAAACAAAAAAGGGGGGTACCGACCAACGTCGATACCCCTTACAAGCCACCATGTCACGCGCACAGTGCCGAGCGCACGACCCGCACGCCTACTTGCGAGAATTGCTCAGCTTATTGATCAGCGCCTCAAGACGCTCGCCGTCCTCGGCCGTCTGGGCAATAACCAAAATCGTATCGTTGCCGGCAAGCGAGCCAAGCACATCGGGCAACTCTGCCGCATCAACGGCGGCGGCGATGCCGGAAGCCGTGCCAGGCTGAGCCTTGATCATAACCAGATTATCGGTACGCAGAACGCCCGTTACAAGCTCGGAAACCATACGCTGCAGGTGCAGGTCCTCTGCCAGAACATAGATGCCCTCAGGGAGCTTACGCAGCCCCATGTCGGCAATATCGCGAGAGACAGTCGCCTGCGTGCAATCAAAGCCCATAGCGCGGAGCTCATCGACCAGCACGCGCTGCGTTCGGACGTCCTTATTGCGCACAATATCTCTAATGGCATCCTGGCGCCCATTGCGTTTTTTAGCCATACAAACCCTCTCTCCAAAAGATGGCGGAGACAATCAATCAGTGATTGAATAGTTTAACGCTATTTGAAGGCTTTTGTGTATAAGAACGCATTTCGAAACAATTCTATGCAAGTTTGTTTCGAAATGAGCCGTTTAGGCGGTTTTTGCGCCCGTCCGGTTAAGAAAAGCTGCCAGATGCGTACACATCACACAGCGCGCGGGCTTGGCGCTGGCGATCGGCCCAAACAACAGACCGAGCCCCCGATGGTTATCCTTGAGCGCGGCGACCATCTGACGGGTTCGAGGCGCATCGAGCATATCACGCATGCGGGCGGAACGCTCGATTGACGACACCCCATGCGGGCTCAGACACAAATTCTCGATGCAGGCGACCAGTCCGGCAAAGTAGAACTTTTGGCTTGCCAGCTTGAGCCGACCACCGCTGTCTGCTTCCGAGAGTGAGTCCGCAAGCTCGTCGAGCGCTCGAGTGTCATCGGATACCTTGGCATACATGGTGGGATCAAAGGCATCTGTAAGTTTAGGTGCCGCCGTGTGGAAACAAGCATCGCCGCAGCCGGACACGCATCGTGTCTGCGAAAGCGCGCATGCCATAAACCCAACTGTGCGAAACACCTTGTCGCACAAAAGGCATGCCTCAAACAGCGAGCGGCTGTACATCACACCAGAGGTCTGAACGACTAGGCCGCCTAAAATCAACTGAGGCAGCCCGGCCGCCATCGAAGATTTGCTATCAATGGAAATATGAGCAGCATCCAAGACGCGCGAATGGCGCTCTCGATGTGCATCATAGCGGTCGAGCGACACCGTGGGGAGCACTATGTCTGCCGTAGTATCGCACGCGATATTGACCATCTTGGAAAGGGACTGCGGAGCAAACCACTCATCGGCGTTCATAGCGATGATTTGAGAGCCGCGCGAGGCAGCAAAACCGGCACGAAGACAAGCGCCGCGCTTCGCGTCCTCGACGTCAATCAAATCAATATGGATGTCCCTGTCGGCAGCAACTTGAAGCGAATGGCGCACACCGGGCGCAGCATCGCGGCAGACAACGACAATCTGCAAATCGTAGAGGTCTTGGTTCTGGATACTCTCGAGCGCACGCATCGCATAGCTGGGCGAACCTTCTACCACAAGGATCACCGAAAGTCGCGGATGCGAGCCACGTCGAACCAAGTTATCCGTCCTCTCGACAGCAGTGAATCAAACTGTCGTTCATGGTACACCCCGGCAATAAAAGCAATGAGACACCGGTTGTATTGCACGCCAAGAACAGATGTTGCACACGCGCAGCCCACAGATGACAGGTGCCGACGCACGACGCGCCGAGCCCTCCCCTAGTCGAGCACGACAAGCTCGGCGGGATCGTAATCCACGCCCATAAACGTAAGGCCGCAGGCAGGAGCCGTGGGGCCCGCAGCGGTACGGTCGCAAGCATCGATGACCTCGCGCATCCACTCGGGTTCACGGCGATGCATGCCAATCTCGACAAGCGTGCCCACGATCGTGCGGACCATCGAATGCAGAAACGCATTGCCCTCGATGGTAAACGTCAGGATGTCCTCGCCAAACGCAACCTCATGGCCAAACTCGGCACGCATCACGCAGCGGTGCGTGGGCTTGCCCACGGCAGACGCCACCTTGCAAAAGCTCTTGAAGTCCTGCTCGCCCAGCAGCGCGGGACAGGCCGCAGACATCGCCTCAACATCCAATGGGTAGCGATGCCACCACACCGCACCGCGCGAAAGCACAGGGCGCGCGTCGCGATCGGCAATACGGTACGTATACGTACGGGAACGCGCATCAAAGCGTGCAGAAAAGCCTTTACGGGCCTTGTAGACCTCGTTTATGGCGATATCTTTGGGCAGGAGGGCATCCATGGCCCTCAGCCACCTACGGCGCGTCAAAGCCAACTCAGCGTCCGTTACGGGCACGCTGATAAACTGTGCCACCGCATGCACGCCGGCATCGGTACGTCCCGCACACGTCAGGTCGATCGGACGGCGCAGGAGCGTCTCAATAGCTCGACGTAGCTCACCCGCAACCGTCGTCTGTCCCGGCTGCTCGGCAAATCCGCTATACGACGAGCCATCATAGGCCACGCGAAATACGAGCGTGGCGTCAAGCTCGGAAATCGAATTGAAATCAGACGGCGCAGTCATGGGCGCTCCCAACAAACAAGCAACGGTATCGCGACAAAAAAAGAGGGGTACGCGAACGTACCCCTCGAATATAGCCTATGCAGACGGATTGTCTACTCAGCGGTCTCCTCAGCAGGAGCCTCCTCGGCAGCCTCGACCTTCTTGGGAGCAGCGGCCTTCTTGGGGGCCGGAGCAGCCTTCT
The DNA here is from genome assembly GCA_900549745.1 of uncultured Collinsella sp. Taxonomy (GTDB): domain Bacteria; phylum Actinomycetota; class Coriobacteriia; order Coriobacteriales; family Coriobacteriaceae; genus Collinsella. The sequence continues at coordinate 50,894 of URPJ01000010.1, forward strand.
TAGCCTTAGGCGTGCAAGGCTCGGTGACGAGCTCCATGATAACGATGGGAGCGTTGTCGCCCTTGCGGTTACCGAGCTTCATGATGCGGGTGTAACCGCCGTTGCGGTCCTGCCACATGCCCTGAGCAGCCTTGTCGAAGATCTCGGCAACGAGCTGCTTATCGCCGAGCTTGGCGATAGCCAGACGACGAGAGTGCAGGTCGCCCTTCTTGGCCCAGGTGATGATCGGATCGACGACCGAACGCAGCGCCTTAGCGCGGGTCTCGGTGGTCTTGATGCGGTCGTTCTCGAAGAGGGCCTTAGCAAGGCTCTTCTTCATGGCCTTGGTGTGGCTCGCATCGGTGCCGAGCTTCAGGCCCTTCTTAACGTTATGACGCATGGTCTAGTTTCTCCTCAAATATGCGAAGCATTAAGCCTTCAGGCTCAGGCCCATGGACTCAAGCTTGTCCTTCACTTCCTCGATCGACTTAACACCGAAGTTACGGATGTTGAGCAGATCGTTCTCCGAGAACTCAACGAGCTGACGGACCGAGTGAATGCTGGCGCGCTTAAGGCAGTTGTAAGAACGGACGGAAAGGTCCAGATCCTCGATCTGCTTGTCCAGCTCAGCGTTGTCGTTGGTGACCTCGGGAGCGAAGATCGAAGCCTCCTCCTCGACCTCGGGGGTCTCGGCAAGGTTCATAAAGGCAGCCATATGCTGGTTAATGATATTGGCAGCCTGGACCACGGCGTCGCGCGGGGCGATGGAGCCGTTGGTCTCGATCTCGAGGACAAGGCGGTCGTAGTCGGTGTGCTGACCGACACGGCAAGCCTCAACGAGCTTGGCGCAACGGGAAACCGGCGAGTACAGCGAGTCGACGTGGATCACACCGATGGGATCGTTGTCGCGTTTGTTGGCCTCGCCAGAAACATAGCCGCGGCCATAGCCGATGCGCATGCTCATGGTGAGATGGCCACCCTCGGTGAGCGTAGCGATGTGCTGCTCGGGGTTGACCAGCTCAAACTCGGACGGAATAAAGAAGTCCGCACCGGTGACCTCGCAGGGGCCGTCAACCGAAATGGTGGCGGTCGCCTCGTCGGTCGTGCCGAGAGCCCTGAAGACAAGACCCTTGACATTCAGGACGATGTCGGTGACATCCTCGACCATGTTAGGGATGGTCATGAACTCGTGCTGCGCGCCATCAATCTGAATAGCCTCGACGGCGGCACCCTCGAGCGAGGACAGAAGAACGCGACGAAGGGAGTTACCCAGCGTATCGCCGTAGCCACGCTCGAGTGGCTCGACGGAGACACGAGCAGACGTCTCGTTGATCTCTTCGACCTGAACCTGAGGCCTAATGAATTCTGACATGTATTACCTCCAGCCTCAGCAGCCCGGATGGACTACTTAGAGTAGAGCTCGACGATGAGCTGCTCGTTGATATCACCGCTGATCTGCTCACGCGTCGGCAGAGCGAGCACGTTACCAGACAGCTTCTCGATATCGACCTCGAGCCAGCCAGGGACCTCAAAGCGCTCGGAGGAAATCAGAGCCTCCTTGATGGGGAGGAGGTCACGGAACTTCTCGCCGACAGCGACGACGTCGCCGGCCTTGACGCGGTAGGACGGGATGTCCACGCGCTTGCCGTTCACGGTGAAGTGACCGTGACGGACGGACTGACGAGCCTCTTTGCGGGTGCGGGCGAAGCCAAGACGGAAGACGACGTTGTCGAGGCGAGACTCAAGAATGATCATGAGGTTCTCACCGGTGACGCCGTTCATCTTACGGGCCTTGTTGAAGTAGCCGTGGAACTGCTTCTCCAGAACGCCATAGATGAACTTGACCTTCTGCTTCTCGCGCAGCTGCATGCCGTACTCAGATTCCTTGCGACGGCGCTTGGGCTGACGGATAGATTCCTTCTTGCTGCTGTAACCGAGCTCAGCGGGATCGATCCCGAGCTGACGGCAGCGCTTAAGAACAGGAGTCCTGTCGATTGCCATATTGATACGATCCTTTCAGTTACACGCGGCGACGCTTCTTGGGGCGGCAGCCGTTGTGCGGAATGGGGGTCTTGTCCTGGATGCTCGAGACCTCGAGGCCAGCAGCCTGGAGGGAGCGGATGGCGGTCTCACGACCGGAGCCGGGGCCCTTGACGAAGACGGAAACCTTCTTCATACCGTGCTCCATGGCCTGCTTGGCAGCAGCCTCGGCAGCCATCTGAGCAGCGAACGGCGTGGACTTACGGGAGCCCTTGAAGCCCACCTGGCCAGCCGACTTCCAGGAAATGACGTTGCCCTGGGGATCGGTGATCGAAACGATCGTGTTGTTGAACGTAGAACGAATGTGAGCCTGGCCCACGGAAATGTTCTTACGGTCCGCGCGCTTCAGACGGGCAGCGCGAACGTTCTTCTTAGCAGTAGCCATCTATCTAGCGCTCCTTATTTCTTCTTCTTAGCACCGATCTGACGCTTCGGGCCCTTGCGGGTACGAGCGTTAGTGTGGGTGCGCTGGCCGCGGACCGGGAGGCCCTTGCGGTGACGAAGGCCGCGGTTGCAGCCGATGTCCATAAGGCGCTTGACGTTCTGGTTGCGCTCACGGCGGAGGTCGCCCTCAACCATGATCTGGTTCTTGTCGATATAATCGCGGATGGCGTTAACCTCATCCTCGGTGAGGTCCTTAACGCGCGTATCCACGTTAACGTTGCACTCGACGCAAATCTTCGTCGCAGTGGTGCGGCCGATGCCGTAAATGTAGGTCAGACCGATCTCAACGCGCTTCTCACGCGGGAGGTCGACACCATTAATACGGGCCAACGTAGTCTCCTCTCTTAACCCTGACGCTGCTTATGACGGGGGTTCTCGCAAATGACGAGGACCTTGCCATGGCGCCTAATGATTTTGCACTTATCGCACATCTTCTTGACCGAAGGACGTACCTTCATCGTTCTTCCTTTCGGTAGCGCTCAAACTACTTCCCTACTATCTACTCGCCCAGCCGCAGGCGTTTAAAACTATGGCTGGTCTTCACACACAATCCGACCGTAGGTTGAGCTAAGCCTGCAGTCGGAAATGGAGTGCGTGTATACGTGCCGCTATTTGTAGCGATAGGTGATGCGGCCGCGGGTCAGGTCGTACGGGGAAAGCTCCACGACAACCCTGTCACCGGGGAGAATACGGATGTAATTCATTCGGATCTTGCCAGAAATGTTGCACAGAACCGAATGACCGTTCTCGAGCTCGACCTTAAACATGGCGTTGGGCAACGGTTCCTTTACCGTACCCTCGAGCTCAATTGCGTCTTCCTTCTTCACAAGCAATCATCTTTCTCTAGAAAACGACAGCGATTGAGTATTCTACAACACGTATGCACGCATCGTAATAACTTCGTAATGGCTCCACAACTAAGTGGAACTTGTTACATTTCTCCGCCTTGGAGCGAACACCAAGCACCTTGGGCATCCGTGGTCAGAATCACCGGACCGTCATTGGTAATGGCGACGGTGTTCTCGTAGTGCGCGGCGGGCAGGTGGTCGTTGGTCGTAACAATCCAACCGTCGGAGCCCGTGCTCACATGGTTGGAACCCATCGTAACCATCGGCTCGATGGCAATGACCATGCCGGCCTGGAGGCGAACGCCCCTCCCCTTCTTTCCGTAGTTAGGAACGTTGGGGTCCTCGTGCATCACGCGGCCAATGCCATGGCCAACATAATCACGAAGCACGCCGTAACCGTGAGACTCGGCGAGGGACTGAACGGCATAACCGACGTCCCCGATATGGTTACCGGGAACAGCCTGCTCGATGGCAGCCTTAAGGCAATCACGCGTGACCTCGCACAAAGCCTTGGCTTCGGGCGTGGGGGTGCCGACGAAAAACGTCCATGCGTTATCGCCGACCCAACCGTCGACAACGGCTCCCGTATCGATGGAGATGATATCGCCATCGCGCAGGATCATGTCAGGGTTGGGAATACCGTGGACCACGGCATCGTTGATCGATGCGCAAATGGTCCCCGGGAACCCGCCGTAACCCTTAAAGGCAGGGGTGCCGCCATGCATGCGGATAATCTGCTCCGCGAGCTGATCGAGCTCAAAAGTCGAAACGCCGGGGCGCACCATGGCTCCAACGTGGCGGAGCGCCATCTTAGATAGCGCTCCTGCCTTCTTCATCTGCTCGATTTGCGTTGCAGACTTAATCTTGATCATAGACCGAGAGCCTCTTTGACATCCCCGTACACGGTCTCGCGAGCCTGGTCACCGTTGACCGACTTGAGCAGACCCTGGCCACGATAGTAGTCGACGAGCGGGCTCGTGGACTTCTCGTAGACGTCGAGACGGTTCTTGATGGTCTCGGGCTTGTCGTCGTCGCGCTGATACATCTCGCCTGCGCACTTGGGGCAGGTGGCATCGGCAGCGGTGCCGGTGTAACCGCAGGCGCGGCAGGTGCGACGCGAAGACAGACGATCGATAATGACCTCGGGGGCCACATCGACCAGAAGGGCACAGTCGATCTCGCGACCCATGGCGGAAAGCTCGGAATCGAGCGTCACAGCCTGGGCGGTGTTGCGCGGGAAGCCGTCGAGGATGAAGCCCTGCTGGGCGTCATCGGCGGCAAGGCGCTCCTTGACAAGGTCGATCACGAGCTGGTCGGGAACGAGCTCGCCAGCGTCCATGTACTTCTTAGCCTGAATACCAAGCTCGGTGCCACCCTTGACGGCAGCACGCAACAGGTCGCCCGTGGAAATATGGGCGACGCCAAACTCGGCGACGAGCTCCTGTGCGACGGTGCCCTTACCGGCACCCGGAGCTCCGAGCAATACGAGGTTCATGAGCAATCCTCCTCTAGCCTATTTAAAGAATCCATCGTAATCATACATCTTGATCTGGCCTTCGAGCTTATCGACCGTGTCGAGCACGACGCCGACCATGATGAGGATGGACGTGCCGCCAAATGCCTGGATCAGATGGTTACCCGTGAAGGAGAAGATGATCGAAGGCACGATGGCGATGAGCGCCAAAAAGACAGCGCTAGGAAGCGTGATCTTGTTGAGCGCGTTCTTGATGTAGGCCGCGGTAGCCCTACCCGGACGCACGCCCGGAATAAAGCCGCCCTGCTTCTTAAGGTTATCGGCCGTGTCATCGGGGTTGAACACCATGGAGGTGTAGAAGTACGCGAAGAACACGATGAGGACAACGTTAAGCACCCAGTTGAGCCAACCGGTCGAAAGCGCGGAGGCAACTGCCTGAATCCAGCCGATGCCGGGGAAGAACACGGCAATCTGAGCGGGGAAGTACAGCAGCGCCGAAGCGAAGATGATCGGCACGACACCCGCGGTGTTGACCTTGATGGGCAGGTAGGTGGTCTGGCCACCCATCATGCGACGGCCCACGACGCGTTTGGCGTAGGAGACCGGGATGCGGCGCTGGCCGCGCTCAAGGAAAACAATCAGCGGGATAACCAGCAAAATGATGGCGCAGATGATCACCATGGTGATGATACCACCGGCATTGCCCTCGGTGCTGGAGAAGATAGCCTGCGGCAGGCCGGCCATGATGTTCGCAAAGATGATCAGCGACATGCCATTGCCGATACCGCGCTGGGTGATGAGCTCACCAATCCACATGATCAGCATGGCACCCGCAGTGAGCGTGCCGACGATCATGAGGTCGAAGATGATCTCGGGAGCGCCGGCGCCATTGAAGCTGATGCCGAAGCTCTTAAAGAGGAAGAGGTAACCCACGGAGTTGAGGATTGCCAGAGCCAGGGTGAGGTAACGCGAATACTGCGTGATCTTGGTCTGACCGACCTCGCCCTCGCGGGCAAGCTCATGCAGGGAAGGCACAACGGCCTGGAGCATCTGGAGGATGATCGAGCTGGTGATGTAAGGCATGATGCCCAGCGAAAACACCGACACATAGCTCAACGCGCCGCCAGAGAAAAGATTCAGGAGGGCCATAGCACCTGCGGCGACCGAATTGTTATCGGTCGAGAAAAGGCCCAGCATCCCCTGGAAGGGAATGCCGGGCACAGGAACGTGCGCACCAATGCGGTACACGACGAGCATAGCTATGGTAAAAAGAATCTTTTCGCGCAATTCTTTGATGCGGAAAGCATTCTTAAGACCATTTAGCACGGCAGCTCGACCTTTCCGCCGGCGGCCTCGATCTTGGCCTGCGCAGAAGCGCTGACCTTGTCGACCTTGACCGTGAACTTCTTGGTGAGCTCACCATTGCCGAGCACCTTGACGGGCTCGAACTCGCTCTTGGTGATGCGAGCGGCCTTAAGAGCGGCACCGTCGATCACAGCGCCGTCCTCGAACTTACGCTCGAGACGCTCAACGTTAACAGCGGTGTACTCGATACGACGGGGGTTACGGAAGCCCGGAAGCTTGGGCAGGCGCATAGCCAGCGGAGTCTGGCCACCCTCGAAGCCGGCACCCTTGGTGCCGCCAGAGCGGGAACCCTGGCCCTTCTGACCGCGGCCAGAAGTGGTGCCGTGACCCGAAGAATTGCCACGGCCGACGCGCTTGCGGTTCTTGGTGGAACCGGGCGCGGGAGTAAGATCGTGAAGCTGCATTTGCTACTCCTCTACAATCTCGACAAGGTGCTTGACCTTGAAGATCATGCCGCGGACGGACTCGTTGTCAGCAATCTCGCGAACCTCGCGGATCCTGTGGAGACCGAGGGCACGGACAGTACGGACCTGGTCCTGCTTGCAACCGTTGGTGCTGCGGACCTGCTTGATCTTGATGGTGTCAGCCATGCTTAGTTCTCCTTACCGACGAACATCTCGGAGACCGTCAGGCCACGGCGAGCCGCGACGTCCTCAGGGCTGGAGAGCTCCTTGAGGCCCTCGACGGCAGCCTTGATGATGTTGAGGCCGTTGTCGGTACCGAGGGACTTGGACAGGACGTTCTTGATGCCAGCAAGCTCGAAGAGGGGACGCACAGCGCCGCCGGCGATAACGCCGGTACCCTCGACAGCGGGCTTGATGATGATGCGGCCGGCACCAAAGTGGCCGAGAACCTCGTGCGGGATGGTGCCCTGATCGGTCACCGGCACGTGGAACATGTTCTTCTTGGCATCGAGAGACGCCTTGGAGATGGCCATGGGCACCTCAGCGGACTTGCCCATGCCAACGCCGACGTTGCCCTTGCCGTCGCCAACGACGACGAGAGCGACGAGGCTCATGCGACGACCACCCTTGACGGTCTTCGACACGCGGTTGATGTAAACGACGCGCTCCTCGAACTCGGAGGCCTCGCGCTGCTGCTTCTGATTACGAGCCATGTGCTACATACCTCCTAGAACTCGAGACCGGCGGCACGAGCACCGTCGGCGAGGGCCTTGACGCGGCCATGGTAGATACGGCCACCGCGATCGAAGGCGACCTTGGTGATGCCGGCCTCGATGGCGCGCTTGCCAACGAGCTGACCGACCTTCTCCGCAGCCTCCTTGTTCGAGGTGTGGGTGCCCTTGAACTCGGCCTCGAGGGTCGAGGCAGAGACGAGCGTCAGGCTGGAGCCCTTGCTGTCGTCGATGATCTGGGCATAGATGTTGGCGTTAGTACGGGTCACGCGAAGACGCGGACGCTCGGAGGTACCCGAGACCTTGCCGCGAACACGACGCTGACGACGCTTGAGGCCTTCCAGCTTCGCCTTATGCTTGTTCATACGTAAACTCCTAAAAAGGTTGATCTTGCCAGCACCTGACGGGGTGCTGGTCTTATGCGAGTGAGTCGGTTACGACTACTTGGCGGCCTTACCCAGCTTGCGGCGGATGTGCTCGCCAACGTAGTGGATACCCTTGCCCTTGTAAGGCTCGGGAGGACGATGGCCGCGGATCTCAGCGGCGATCTGACCGACCTGCTGCTTGTTGATACCCTTGACGTTCACGTGGGTGTTGTCGGGAACCTCGAAGGTGATGCCCTCGGGAGCCTCGACGATCACGGGGTGCGAGAAGCCCAGGGAGAACTCGAGGTTCTTGCCCTTCTGCTGCACGCGGTAACCGACGCCGGCGAGCTCGAGCTTCTTCTCGAAGCCCTCGGAAACGCCAACAACCATGTTGTGGATGAGGGCGCGGGTGAGGCCGTGGCGGGCACGGGTCTCACGCTCGTCGTCGGGACGGGAAACGGTGAGGACGTTGTCCTCGACGTTGATAGCGAGCTTCTCAAAGACATCGAGCTCGAGCTGGCCCTTGGGGCCCTTGACGACAACGTTGTTGCCGTTGACTGCCACTTCGACTCCGGCGGGAATCTGGACAGGCTTATTACCGATACGAGACACGGTGATCTCCTTTCCTTCTACCTACCGAGCGAATTACCAGACGTAAGCGATGATCTCGCCGCCGACGTTGTGCTTGCGAGCATCGCGGTCGGTCATGACGCCATGGCTGGTGGAAATAATGGCGGTACCAAGGCCACCGCGGACGCGGGGCATGTCGGCAACGCCGGTGTACTTACGCAGGCCCGGCTTGGAAATGCGGCGGATGCCGTTGATGACCTTAGCCTTCTTGGGACCATACTTAAGCGTGATGTGCAGAGTCTTCTGGGGAACGGTGTCCTCGACATCGTAGCCCTCGATGTAGCCCTCCTCGTGCAGAACACGAGCGATCTCGACGAGCTTCTTGCTGCTCGGCATGGAGACCGTGGCCTTGTTCACAGAGTTAGCGTTACGGATGCGCGTAAGCATATCTGCGATCGGGTCTGTAAGGTTCATACAGATTCTCCTTCGTTCTTGATGAACACGTGCTCTTGGTTCTTCGCCGCCCTTAACGGCAAAGCCTTTTTAGCGCGTTTTCCCTGTTCCAAACTGATGCTTGAAACGCTGGTAGTGACTTACCAGCTGGCCTTCTTAACGCCGGGAAGCTCGCCCTTGAGTGCAAGCTCGCGGAAGCAGACACGGCACAGGCCGAACTTGCGGTACACAGAGTGCGGACGGCCGCAGCGCTGGCAGCGCGTGTACTCACGAGTAGAGAACTTCTGCTTGCGATTGCACTTGACGATCATCGATGTCTTAGCCACTTATATCCTCCTCACATAGAGTATTGTTCGCCCCAAGCGCCGCCCCCTTGTGGGAACGGCGCTTATAGGGCAGGTGAACCTATTTCTTGAACGGGAAACCGAAGGCGTCCAGAAGGGCCTTGGCCTCCTCATCGGTATTGGCGGTGGTCACGAAAGTGATGTCCATACCGCGCTGGTGATCGACGGAATCGAAGTCGATCTCGGGGAAGATGAGCTGCTCGGTGACGCCCATGGAGAAGTTACCACGGCCGTCGAAGCTCTTGGCGGAGATGCCGCGGAAGTCGCGGATACGGGGGATCGCGACGGAGGTCAGACGATCGAAGAACTCCCACATACGGTCGCCACGCAGGGTAACCTTGCAGCCGATCGGCATACCAGCGCGCAGGCGGAAGGTAGCGATGGACTTGCGGGCACGGGTGATCATCGGCTGCTGGCCGGTGATGGCGCGCAGGTCGCGCACGGCACCGTCGATGGCCTTGGAATCGGTAGCGGCCTCGCCGACACCCATGTTCACGACAATCTTCTCAAACTTGGGGATCATCATGACGTTCTCGTACTGGAACTTGTCCTGAAGCTGCTGCTTGACCTCGTTGTTGTACTTGGTCTTCAGACGCGGCACATACTTCTCTTCTGCCATTGTTCACTCCTTCTTGGGGTTTTAAGCACGGGGCGTGGCCACGATGGGTTGTCCTCGTGCCTCCTGGCTGCATCCGCGCCGCTCATGGCATTTTGCGGTTTGGACTCGACACAGCAGGAGCCGACAAAACAATCGGTACTATACGCGCATCGGGAGTGTATTTCCAGAAAAACCTCGTCTGCCTGCACAACTCCACAACTCCCCCGCACAAATGGGTCCAAAAAAGCTGTTGCGGTGAAATAGGGACTGTTTGGCGGCCTAACAGGCTTAAACAATCCGTATTTCACCGCAACTTATTGGTGGGGATGCGATTAGCGCTTGCGGGGGACGAGTTTGGTGCGGCGCAGGTGGATCATCTCGGCGGCGATGGAGATGGCGATCTCCTCGGGGTCCTCGGCCTCGATGGCAACGCCGATCGGCAGGTGCAGCCCGTCGATCTGGTCCTGCGTAAAGCCCTCCTGCTCCAAGCGAGCCCGCACAAAGGCCGTCTTGCGGCGCGAGCCAAGGCAACCCAGATAGGCGGGCTTGGCGCGCATGGCCTGAATCACCACGTCGATATCGGACTTGTGGCCTGCTGTGGCCACGACCACCAAGTCGCGCGGACCGATGGGGCACTGCTCGCCCAGGTTCTTGTAGTCGACCAGACGACGGTCGTAGACACCGGGTACCCATTCGGGCGTCAGCGTGCCGGGGCGGTCGTCGCACGCCACGACGGCAAAGCCCGCCGCCGTGAGCACCCGCGCCGTCGCAGCACCCACGTGGCCGCAGCCAAAGATATAGGTCAGGCCCTCGGGGCAGAGCGTCTCGATGTGCGCGGGAGGAATCTCGGAGGCGGCGTTGGTGTAGGTGGCCTTACTCCCCTCCTCCACCAGCGAAAGCCCGGGGCAGCCCGCAATGGTGCGGCGCGATTCCTCGCCATGATACTCGGCAACATCGCCTTCGAGCGCGTTTGCGATAAACGGTTCAAAGTCGATGACGAAGTCGCCGATGCGTCGATATGCCAAGACGTCGGCAGCCGACTGGAACAACGGTGCCTTGGTCGCGTCCAGGTGCAAATAGCACAGGCAGATGGCTCCGCCGCAGATCATGCCGGTATCGGAGTTCTCGCCGCCCATGGTGTAGCGGACCAGACGCGACTGTCCCGCGCTCAGGAGCTCGCGTGCCTCGTCCAGCGCAAAGAGCTCGATCTTACCGCCGCCGATGGTGCCCGCCTGGCTACCGTCGGCAAAGACGGCCATCCAGGCGCCCACGCCGCGCGGCGACGACCCCGCCGTGCCGGCCACGACCACCAGCTCGCACGTCTCGCCAGCACGCAGGGCGGCAAGCGCCGCATTCACAACATCGAGCTTTTCCATTGCCGCCTTCTATCCTCTAAAGACATCGGTGAGCATAGCGAGTGCCTCGAGCACGCCGCCGCCGACCGACGTCGCCTTGTCCGAAATATAGTTGATATAGCTGGCATCGCCGCGCGGATCGACATCGGCGCATTTTAAGCCCTCAGTCACCTGCACGCCGTTCGCCAAAAGCCCGCGCAGACAGCCATCGATCTGCGTGCACATGGGCGTATCGCCCACGTAGCCAATCACGTCTCCGGCGCTCACGATGTCGCCGATTGCGCGGTCGGACCGAAACACGCCGGCGGCGGGGCTGTGGATAACGCGTTCTTTGCCATAGCCGGCGATAATACCCGGCACGCCCGTGTTGGGCTGGGGCGAACCTTGGGTAATGACACGGCCGAGAAAATGCCCGCGCATGGTCTCGACCACAGCGTCGCAGTCAACCGGCGCGGTAAAGCCCGGCCCCACGGCAATAACGGCAGGCGCCATGTCGCGCGTGGTGCCCAAGTTATGCTTGGCCAGAATCGCGTCGACCACAGCCGCGGGTTTCAGTTCGTCGAGCATCTTGGCCTGGGGGTCTACCACGACGGCGACGTCTCCGGCCTCGGTAATTGCAAGCGCCTCTGCCGGCGTCTGCGCCAAGCGGGCGCGAATGCCCTCGACCTCGACCTCGCCCAAGCGAATGGCCTCGCAAAAACTGATTGTGCGGCGGATGCACGTGGGAACCGCGATATCGGCCATAACGACCGACACGCCGGCGCGCACCAAGCGAGCGGCGACGCCCGTGGCGATATCGCCGGCGCCGCGAACATAAACGAGCATTCCCGGGACACCTCCCTGTGCTACGGTTTGAGCAGAGCAAAAGCGGTCCGACCGCTACTCTGATGATTATTTATTATCACAGTATTATACGGCGGTGAACAGATGGAAACGGTTAGCGGCAATCTTGCCTCGGCGCTCAGGATCGAGCCGGGCATTACCGCGATTATCGGCAGCGGCGGCAAGTCGACGTTGCTGAAAACGCTGGGTCTCGAGCTCATGCGCGCCGGCGGCGGGGTGCTCCTCTGCACCACCACGCACATGTTTCCCGTCGCCGGCGTCCCGTGGGACGGGTCGAATCGTCGCCTGGGTGCCGCACCTTGGAAGCCGGGTGCCGCGCATGTTCCCGGCTGCACCTGTGAGGCGTGCGCGGGACTTGCCCGCGGGAGTATTTGCCAGGCGGGTGTCTTAGACCCGGAAACAGGCAAGCTCTCCGCACCCGCCGAGCCACTCAACGAGCTGGCACAGCGCTTTGACTACGTGTTGGCCGAGGCGGACGGCAGCAAGCGGCTCCCGCTCAAGGCGCACGCCCCGTGGGAGCCGGTAATTCCCTCTGGCACGGCCAACATCGTCTGGATCGTCGGCGCCTCGGGGTTCGGCAAGCCCATCAACGAAGCCGTCCACCGCCCCGAGCTCTTTTGCGAGCGTTGCGGCTGCGAGCTCACTGACATCGCCACGCCCGAGCGCGTCGCCATGGTGCTCAATGCCGAGATGCAGGCGCTGAAACTCAGCACCGCACGCGTCATGCTCAACCAAGTCGACACGCTCAGCGACCCCACGATGGCCGACCGCTTCGAGGCAGCTCTCGACCGTCCCGTCGTCGCCAGCAGCCTCAAGTAGCCGGCCCCATCTCCTCAGTTGCGGTGAAATACGGACTGTTTGGCCGCCCGACGGCCGCAAACAGTCCGTATTTCACCGCAACTGAGGAGGGGACACGGTATCTTTGCTGCTAGCGGGGCACGTAGCGGCCGGGCTGGGCTCCGGTGGGCTCGCCATCGCGTGCCGCCAGCACGCCGTTCACAAACACGGCCTTGGCGCGGCCATGTGCCTCAAAACCCTCGAGCGGCGTGTAGTCCACAGCCTGATGCTGCGTCGCCGCGCTAATGGTCCAGCGCGCCTTGGGATCCCACACGCACACGTCGGCATCGGCGCCCTCGGCAAGACAGCCCTTACGCGGATACATGCCAAAGATGCGCGCCGGGTTCTCGCTCATCAAGCGGCACAGATCCTCGGGACCCAGCTGTCCCTCAAAGCTCGTAGCGATCGCGACAGGACGATGCTCCACGCCGGGTCCGCCGTTGGGAATCGCGCGGAAATCGTCGCGTCCGCGGTCCTTTTGCCCGTGCAGGTTAAAGCTGCAATGATCGGTCGCAATCGTATCGATCTCGCCGGCCACAAGCGCCTCGCGCAGCGCGGCACGGTCACCGGCATGGCGCAGCGGCGGGCTCATCACGTACTTGGCGCCCGCAAAGCCGTCCTCGCCCTGCTCCAGATAGCAAGTATCGTCGAGCATCAGATACTGAGGGCAGGTCTCGACATAGATATTCTTCTGCCCGCGCGCCTTGGCGGCACGGATGGCCTCAAGACCCAGCTTGGTCGAAAGGTGCACCACATTGACTGGAGCGTCCCCGGCTAAGTGCGCCAGATACAGCAGACGACTCACGGCCTCGGCCTCGCACACGTCCGGACGGCTGAGCGCATGCCCCTCGGGCCCATGAATCCCCTGCTCGTACACGCGCTTCTGCAGTTCATTCACCAGCGTACCGTTCTCGCAATGCACGCAGAGCATGCCGCCCACGCGCTTGAGTTCCTCCAGCACCTCGAGCGTCTCGGCGTCGTCCAGGCGCAGGTGGTCATAGGCAAAGTAGGTCTTAAACGACGACACGCCCGCCTCGCGCATGGCCGAAAGATCGGCGCGGTTGCGTTCATTCCACTCGGCGAGTGCCATATGAAACGCGTAGTTGGCCGTGCAGGTTCCGTCGGCGCGGCGATGCCACTCGGCCAAGGCATCGGGCATGGTCACGCCGCGATCGGCCGTCGCGTAGTCCACGATGGTCGTCGTACCGCCGCAGGCAGCCGCACGCGTACCGGTCTCAAAGCTATCAGCCGTCCAATCCATGCCAGTCCAGCACTGCATGTGCGTGTGGCCGTCGATAAAGCCGGGGAACACCCAACAGTCGGTGGCGTCCTGGACGGTATCGCCCTCGCCCGGCTCGATTGCCGCGGCAATCCGCACGATCTTATCGCCCTCCATGGCAAGATCGGCGCGGCGAAGCCCCTGGGGCGTCACGAGCGCGCCGTTTTTGATGATGATCATAATTGCTCCTTATTGATTGATGCAGTTGGCCACGCGATCAAAATACGAGCAGGCGGCGATATGCTCCGTTATGCGTTGCTGTCCCTTGGCGGTATCGACGTCCCACAGCTCGTAGGCACGCGCCTCGACCAGCACCACATCGGTACGGTCCTTGAGGATCGAACCGCCGCCGTCCTTGCCCTCAAGACGTATGAGCGCATCGAACAATTCCGCCGGAAAGAGCACCGGACTCGAAGGCTCACCGTTGCACGCAAGACGCGCCGGATGTTTGCGGCCACGCTCGTCAAATGCACGAACCATAGCCTCAAAAGAATCCAAACTCACGAGCGGCTGGTCGCCCGGCAAAAAGAGGCAACCTTTCCAGTTGCGTTCTGCCCCCCACGAAAGGCCGGCCTTAATGCTTTGACTGCGCAGCTCGCCATCGTGCAGCACGCACGGGCAATGCTTGTCCTCGCAAATCTGAGCGACCTCGGGCCAACGCGTCGAAACCACGACGTCAAAGCCCCGGGGAACCGAATCGATGGTCCGGGCAATCAGCGGCTCGCCATAGATATCGGCAAGCATCTTGTTAGAGCCAAACCGCTTGCCCTCGCCCGAAGCCATAATGACGCATCCAAGTTTCATGGTGATACCTCCCCTGAAACCATCGTACCCATAACTCGCGCCGCGGGCATCCACATCGAAAGCGCTTATCCCGCACGCCCGCGATGCAAAAAAGGGGCACCCCGCCGGTTGGCAGAGCGCCCCCTTTACATGGCTTACCTCAACCCGGCTTTAAGCCTGGAGCCAACGGGCGGTGTTGCGCTCGTCGAGGGCCTTGAGGGTAGCGGCGGGATCGGCAACCTTCTGCAGGAACATCATGGCAGCGATGGCGTACGGCTTGTAGCTGGCCTCCTTGTACATGCCCACGCGGTGCATGTCGAAGACGTCGGCGTTAACCTCGCCGTGCTCGCAGGAGACACCGGAGATGTCGGCGGGCAGCGGGTGCATAAAGATGGTGTCCTGGCCGTTGGCAGTCTTCTCCATGAGCTCGGTCGTGGAGCACCAGTCCTGATGGGTGGCGTTCTGGGCGAGCAGCTCCTTCTCGAGCGCTGCGATGCCGGCGTCGTCGCCCTCGGCGTACAGGTTGGTGCGCTTCTCCATGGCGGCAAACGGAGCCCAGCTCTTGGGGATCACGATGTCGGCGCCCTCGAAGGCCTCGGCCATGGTGTTGACCTGCTTAAAGGTGGTGCCGGACTCGGCGGCATAGCCCTTGGCGCGCTCGACGACCTCGGGCATGAGGTCATAGCCCTCGGGGTGAGCCAGGGTGACGTCCATGCCAAAGCGGGGCAGCAGGCTGATCAGCGACTGCGGGCAGGACAGCGGCTTGCCGTAAGAGGGCGAATAGGCCCAGGTGACGGCAACCTTCTTGCCCTTGAGGTTCTCGAGGCCGCCAAACTCGTTGATGAGGTAGAGCATGTCGGCAGAGGACTGCGTGGGGTGATCGGAGTCGGACTGCAGGGAGATGAGCGTGGGACGGTGATCCAGAACGCCGTCCTCGTAGGCCTGCTGCACGGACTCGGAGACCTCGGCCATGTAGGCGTCGCCCTTGCCGATGTACATGTCGTCGCGGATGCCGATGACGTCGGCCATGAAGGAGATCATGGTAGCGGTCTCGCGGACGGTCTCGCCGTGAGCGATCTGGGACTTCTTCTCGTCCAGGTCCTGCAGCTCAAGGCCGAGCAGGTTGGCAGCCTTAGAGAAGGAGAAGCGCGTACGGGTGGAGTTGTCGCGGAACAGGGAGACGGCCAGGCCCGAGTCGAAGATCTTGGACGAAACGTTGTTCTCACGCAGCTCGCGCAGGGCGTCGGCGACGATGTAGAGAGCCTTGAGCTCGTCGGTGGTCTTATCCCAGGTGTGCAGGAAGTCGCTGCCGTACATGCCCTTAAAATCGAGGCCGTTCAGCTGCTCGACGAGCTCGGTAAACTTAGCGTCCATGGAAATGTCCTTTCTAAAGATGAAACGATCGCAATGAGTAGATGTGCTCCGGCATGCGCGTGTAGCCAGAACATGCAGAGCACCATGACGAGGACCCGCCACCGTTGAGGAAGCATGGGAGATAACGACCGCGGGCCCCAAGTCAACAGGGGTGCCGGGGACACGAGCGGCCCCCGGCTCAACAAGATCGTGGAATGGGACTAATCGATCTTGTTGTCGGTCAGACCGGCGCGGAACACGGTGGCGTCGCCATCGGCCTGGCTCGGATCGTAGAGGTTCAGGGCAGCCACGTACATGGCGGCAGCGGTGACCAAGTCGTCCTTGTAGGTGACCTCGTTGGGAGCGTGAGCCTGAGACTCGGCACCCGGGCCAAAGCCCACGCAGGGGATGCCGTAGCGGCCCTGGATGGAGACGCAGTTCGTGGAGAAGGTCCACTTGTCGCACAGCGGGCGACCGGTGCGCTTGTCCATGCTAGGCTCGCAGCCGATGCGCTCGTCACCAAACATGGCCTTGTGGGCGTCGACGAGGGCCTTGACGTGCGGAGCGGTCTCCTTGTTGATCCACGTGGGGAAGTAAGCCTCGGTCTCGTAGACCTCGCCGGTCCAGGACGGACGGTCGTACATGTACA
This sequence comes from uncultured Collinsella sp., assembly GCA_900549745.1. Lineage (GTDB taxonomy): Bacteria > Actinomycetota > Coriobacteriia > Coriobacteriales > Coriobacteriaceae > Collinsella. The sequence goes on from URPJ01000010.1 coordinate 67,608, forward strand.
TGGAGACCTTCACGTCGTCGCCGTACTTCTTGGCGGCCGGCAGGTTGCGGATCTCGTCCAGGCAGGACTCCCAGGTCTCACCGGCGGTCATGCGACGGTCGATGGAGATGGCGCAGGAGTCAGCGACAGCGCAGCGGCTGGGACTGGTGTAGAAGATCTGGCTGACGGTGCAGGTGCCGCGGCCAAGGAAGCGGGCATCCTCGAAGTGCTCGGGGTTGTACTTGGGGTCGAGCATCTTGACGAGACCCTTGATGTCGGTCGACTCGTCGCAGCCGTTGTTGTTGAGGGCGCGGACGTCGGCGATGATGTCGGCCATCTTGTAGATGGCGTTGTCGCCGCGGTCGGGAGCGGAGCCGTGGCAGGAGGTGCCGTGAACGTCGACACGGATCTCCATGCGGCCGCGGTGACCGCGATAGATGCCGCCGTCGGTGGGCTCGGTGGAAATGACGAACTCGGGCTTAATGCCGTCCTTGTTGTAGATGTACTGCCAGCACATGCCGTCGCAGTCCTCTTCCTGGACGGTGCCGACGACCATGATCTTGTAGCCCTCGGGGATGAGGCCCATGTCCTTCATCATCTTGGCAGCGTAGGTAGCGGAAGCCATGCCACCCTCCTGGTCGGAGCCGCCGCGGCCGTAGATGATCTCGTCGGTCTCGTAGCCCTCATAGGGATCGGCGTCCCAGTTCTCGATGTTGCCGATACCGACGGTGTCGATGTGGGAGTCGATGGCGATGATCTTGTCGCCCTCGCCCATAAAGCCCATAACGTTGCCCAGGCCGTCGACCTTGACCTCGTCATAGCCAAGGCTCTCCATCTCGGCCTTGATGCAGGCGACAACCTCACCCTCCTCGCAGGACTCAGAGGGATGGGAGATCATAGCGCGCAGGAAGCGAGTCATATCAGCACGATGGGACTCAGCAGCGTTTTTAATTGCCTCGAAATCGAGTTCCTTAGTCATAACAGTTAACCTTTCTACAAGGGTTTACCTACAGGTAGATATTTCAGATAGATCACTTGTGCCAAGCAGCGTGAGGTCGAGTACCCGGCAAGCAAGTAACCATAGGAGGCGGACGGAGGACTTTGCTCCGTCGCGAGTTCCGCACGAGCCGGAGAGCACTTAATGTGCTCTCCGTGCGAGCAGGACTGTCCGAGCAGGGAGTAAAGTCCTCCGGCTGCCTCCGGACAGGTCAGTCTGCTAGCAGGTGGGGTACTCGCCCTCCCAGACGATGCGACGGTACTGATCCGGATCGGTGTCGCCCTCGGTGGAGAAGCAGAGCACGGAGCTCGTCTTGTCCAGGCCGATGAGCTCCTTGAGCTCGGCGTACTCGGGATCGAGCATGATGGTCTCGACCAGGCCGGTGGTCACCGCGCCGGACTCGCCGGAGATGACGCGCGGGTCGCCCTTCTCGGGGGCGCCCAGGGTGCGCATGCCGCGAGCGGTGACCCAGTCGGGGCAAGACACGAAGGCGGTGGTGTGGTTGCGCAGGATATCCCAGCCCAGGATGTTGGGCTCGCCGCAGCACAGGCCGGCCATGATGGAGGGCATGTCGCCGTCCACGATGCGCGGGTCGCCGTCGCCGGCGGCAGCGCCCTTGTACAGGCAGGCGGCAGGTGCGCACTCGACCACGACGAAGGTGGGCGGGTTATCGGGATACAGGTTGGTGAAGTAGCCCACCACGGCGCCGGCCAGCGAGCCCACGCCAGCCTGGACAAAGACGTGCGTCGGACGGTTGATGGCCATCTCGCGCAGCTGCTCGGCTGCCTCGGAAGCCATGGTGCCGTAGCCCTCCATGATCCAAGACGGGATCTTCTCGTAGCCCTCCCAGGCGGTGTCTTGAACGATAACGCCGCGCTCGCAGGCGTCGGCCTCGGCGGCGGCCATACGCACGCACTCGTCGTAGTTGACCTCTTCGATGGTCACCGTGGCGCCCTCGGCGGCGATGTTATCAAAGCGGGGCTTGGTGGAACCCTTGGGCATGTGCACGACGGCCTTCTGGCCAAGCTTGTTGGCAGCCCATGCCACGCCGCGGCCATGGTTGCCGTCGGTGGCGGTAAAGAAGGTGGCCTGGCCAAAGTCCTTGGCAAGCTGATCGGAGGTCAGGTAATCGAAGGTGCACTCGGCGACGTCCTTGCCGGTCTCGTCGGCAATGTAGTTGGCCATGGCAAACGAACCGCCCAGGACCTTGAAGGCGTTGAGGCCAAAGCGATAGCTCTCGTCCTTAACGCACAGGTTGGACAGGCCCAGGCGCGCGGCCTGACCGTCCAGGCGGGCAAGCGGGGTGACGGTATATTGAGGGAACGACTGGTGGAAGGCGCGGGCCTTCTTCACGTGGTCGAGGCTCATGATTCCCAAGTGCTTGTCATCGCTCTTGGGCATCGTGTTGCCCGCCCACTGGATCTTATCGGCCATACGGTGAACTCCTTAAGTCCTCTCTTGCCGGCCCCCGCATACGCGTTTCAGCCCATTCCCATTCATGCGACTGAACTTTTATGTGGATGCCAAACAAAAAGTTTGTTAGCACTGTTCTATCACACATTTTGATTGATAAACCTAACAAATTGTTTGTTGCCGTAATCGGTACCTTTTTGCCGACGAACGGTCACATAACGCAGTGACACTTTCGCTATTTGCGAACAAGTGGGGTTTATGGCAAAGTGTGCCCAAACTAATTTTTAGGAAGGCACCCATGACCCCCGCACAGATTGAGTTTTACAAGCGCCTTGCACACGGCCTGGCACTCCAATTTGGCCCCAACTGTGAAGTCGTCGTCCACGACCTGGAGACCGAGGACGTGGACCACTCCATCGTAGTGATCGAAAACGGCCACGTCAGCGGGCGCAAACTGGGTGACGGCCCCAGCCATATTGTGTTTGAGTCCATGCACGAGGGCATCACCGACGTGCACGACCGCGAGCCATACCTCACCAAAACCACCGATGGCAAGCTGCTCAAGTCCTCGACCATCTTTATCCGCAACGACGAGGGCAAGCCCGTCGGCATTCTGGGCATTAACTTTGACATTACGCTCATGAAGGCTTTTGAGCGCTCGCTCGATGCCTTTACCGGCACCGGCTCCACGGGCTACACCGAGCCCGAGCCCATTACCAAAAACATCGGCGACCTGCTCGAAGATCTGCTGCGCGAGTGCGAACAATTTGTGGGCAAGCCCGCAGCCCTTATGACCAAAGATGAGCGCATCCGCGCCATTGGCTACCTCGACCGTCGTGGCGCCTTCCTCATTTCCAAGTCGAGCGAACGTGCCTGCGAGTTCTTTGGCATCTCCAAGTACAGCTTCTATAGCTACCTCAATGAGGCCAAGGCGATGGCCGGCGACAAGTAGGCACTCGCCTGGATTGCCCCTCCCCTTTTGGGCGCGAGTTCTGGAAAGCACGAATCCAAGACCGAGCAGCTTGGGAAGTTCCATATAATCGATGTCATTAGTATTTCGAAAGGATGGAACAGAATGGCGTTGAGCAAGGCATCATGCACCGGTCGCGGATTGATTCCGGCAATTGGTGGACATGTGCACCGCATGTTCGATGAGGGTGAAGACGACCTGTTTTCACTGAGCCTTGACGATGTGATGGATGATCGCCCGTGGACCGCCGACGAACTCATGGGCGGCGGCGGGGCTCGCCCGTCAAGCCCCAATCCCGCACTTGCGCCTAAGTCCGCACCTGCGCCGACTCCTGCGCAGTCGCCTGTTTCGACGCCCGCGCCTACGCCCGCACCCACTTCGGCGCCCACGACCGCTCCCCGCCCCGCAAGCGACCCGTCCGAGACCGCGGCATTTCTCGCTGCAGCGACGCAGGGCAAATCGGCCGACAGCACCGTTATGTACAGCGCCCAGCAGTTGCCTGTTCCTGCGGCACGCAAGCCTCCGATCGCAAGGCTCGACGAGCCCGTTGCCCATCAGGTTGCCTACGATTCCTGGGCTGCAACCGATCTGGATGAGACCTCTACCGGCATGCCGGCGCTCGACGTTCCAGTTAACCCGCTTTTTGCCGCCAACACGAGCGCCGTGGACTATGAGGGCGGTGCAGCATATTCCGATTATTCCGATGGCTATGCTGGCAACGGTCGCATCGAGACCGAGGATTATGGCACCGCATCGAGCGATTATCTCAACGATCCGTACGCTGCCACGCCTGCACCGGAATATGACCCGGAGGCCGCGTCCGCGCCGGCGTATACCAAAAGCACGGGCGAAGAGCGCTTCGCCGATTATTACGCCAAGGAAAAGGCGCTGCGTTTCTCGGAATTTCCGCAGGCAGTCAAGGTTGCCTTTATCGCCATTGTCATTGCCCTGCTCGGTGTCATTGCGTTTGAGGGATTCCAGCTGTTCCGCGGCCCCACCCAAGCGGAGTCGGAGACCCAGCAAAAAGAGGACGATAACCAGTACCTGGACATCAACACCCTCAAGGGCGACCCCAACGACGGGGACGACGAGTAGCGAGGGTTAAGGGAGGGCCGGAAGAGCCGGCGGCACATTACGGCTCCAAAAGCCCTGTCATAAAGATGGGTAGATACAGCACGTCACCATCGCGGTGAAGATTACATTCCGCAAGTACCAGGGCGCGATCGATTCCGTAGCCCTTCGTTGCCAGTGCGTTATCGAGCGCCGCGTGGGACTTAAAGCTCTTGCCCGATTTGACCTCGATAGCAAGCACTTCCCCATCGAGCGTCTCCTCAACAAAATCGAGCTCGCCGACCTTTTTAGACGTAAAGTAGCGCAATCTGAATCCGTGGGCCTTGAGCTCTTGCGCGACAAAGCCCTCGAATGCCGCCCCCATATTCATGCCAAAGGGGCCTTCTGCCTCTCCATCAAAAACTCCTTGGGCAACCTTCTTGGAATATGAGGACATGAGCATTCCGGTGTCCAAGTAAAACAGCTTAAACAGATTTCGCTGCTCCCCCATTAAAAGAGGCGCTACCGGAGCTGTCACGTTATACACGGGAAGCGCAACACCCGCCTCCGAAAGCCAAAGAAAATGGTCTGTCACCTGCGAAAAACGCTTAACACCGCTAATCGACGACAGCTTGAATCGCTTGTTTTTTGAACCGGCCTCGCTGGGAATCAAATCATAGATATCGCGAATAACCAAGCGTAGCTCGGGCGGAGCGTACTTTGCGATGTCATCGCGATACAGGGCGTGAAGATCGCGGTGGATGTTTCGAACCTCGTCGACATTGCGCGTCGCCAAGAAGGAATTGACCGCGTCGGGCATGCCTCCCACCACCACATACTGATGGAACAGATTGAGCAAGCGGTCATACAGGTAGCCGGGGAGCTCCTCCTCATCCTTTAGACAGCCCCTGAGCATGTCAAACACGCTGGCACCAACGCCATTTGCCCAGCAAAACTCTTCAAAGTCGAGCGGGTACATCTGGACCTGCTCGACATACCCCACCGGCAGGGAATCGATGCCCTCGAGCTCAACGCCAAGGAGCGATCCGGTAAGGATGTATCGAAAGTCGCCGCGCTGGACCAGGTATTTGATAAACGTCACCACGTTGGGGCATCGCTGCACCTCGTCGATAACCACGACGGTCTTGTTCGCAACCATCGGCTGCGTCGCAGCGATAGACATGCGCATAAGCAGGTCATCCGCACTTTTCGCCGCCAAAAACGAATCACGCACGGACGCGTCGGCGATAAGGTCGAACGTCACGACATTTTCGAACGATTCGTTTGCAAAGACGTTGACCAGATATGACTTTCCTACCTGTCGGGCGCCCTTGACCAAAAGAGCCTTGTTAGGCGACGAGGCAAGCCAAGATTCAAACTGTGCTTTCGCTTTTCTCTGCAGCATAAGTGCATCCCTTATTACGTGCTGTTTTAGCACTAGGATACACTTTTCCGCGGTTGTTAGGTGCTCATTTCGACACTTTTTCGAAGTTCTAAAGTGTGCATTACGACACTTTTCCGTACTTTTACACGGGATATTTCGACACTTTTTCGAATTTAAGCCTAACAGCAGCCGGCGAAATCAAGCGCCGCTTGCACGTCATTTCGCAGGCGGCGCTTGATTTCTGTCCGTACACGTTGATAGACTTTCTCTTGCCCGCAAGGAGCGGGCGCGTTTTATCCAGAGTCGGGGTAGAGAGTTGGCTCCACGATCCCGACGCCAACCGGCCAAGAGGCACGGTGGCCCTGCCAACATCGATGAAAGGAGTCCGTATGGACAATTTCTCCGTGCGCAGTGAGCGCAACTTCCACAACCTGGCAACCAAGCCAAAACGAATGCATCTTCTGGACGAGCCGAGCGGCTATGCCTCGGCCATGGTCAAGAGCAGCCTCTCCCACCAGATGCGCTTTACGGTGCAGGTGCTCGAGGAAGAGCTCTGTGCTGCTGGCGGCCCGCACGTACTACAGATTAAGCTGCCCAGAAACGACTCGCGTGAGCCGTCCAGCTGGAAACTCTTCGCCGACGGCATGTGCGTTGCGGACGGATCCGGCACCTTTGTTATGGATGCTATCGACCAGGGCATGATACAAGCCTGTAAGACATGGGGAGATCACGACGAATTTGCCGACATCGCAGAGGCAATCGTTCTAAGCAAAGCTGCATTTGATATCAAGGAGCGCGCTTGTCAGACGCTTTCATAAATCGCATGGACAGTTGGTCGGTTCCACGCCCAGCACCTGATCGAGGGCATGGTCGCCGCCGGGGTAGACCCGATGCTGGAAGATCTTCTCAGCGCTCCCGCGTAGATTAATCGAGCGCTCTATCGACAAAGATGCATCTACCATAACGGCATGGGGCGTGCTCGCCTTGTACCGACCCCAACCAATCCCGTCGGCGCGACTGCAGTCTCAAACAACCACCGGCACCATCCATCCGCACACGAGAGGCGATGGACACAGGCGAACCCCTCAACCTCGCTATTCGTAAACTTCATCAGTGTTTCCACATCCCCATCAAAAGAATCCGAAAGACATCCCCCGCTAAGAAAACGCTTCTGAACATCTCGCTTTGCAGGCAAAGCCGCACCGGAGTGATGCAGAGGCCTGCGCAGGGTTTCACGGGTCCCCTTGACGCTGCCTAGCGGAAGTGCCACCCGGCATCCCTTCCATAACGCACGGGTAAACAAAGGGAAATAGCGCCACCCACCGCGCAAGGAAGGACGCCACCATGGATCTCACGAAAACGGCTAGAGAAATTACCCGCCTCATGCTCCCCTACCTGACCACGCAGCAGAACCGCCAGCTCAAAAAGGTTTTATCGCACTGCCTTTTCGATGAAAACCAGTTAGCTGAGAACAGCGGCGACAGTGACAACAAATCATTCCTCGATCTTTTTCTGTCCGCGAAACGCCTCGAAGGTTGCTCGGATAGGACTGTCGCCTACTACGAAGCAACCATTAATAAACTGCTTGAATCGTTCGACACGCCAGCCTGCGACCTGGGAACCGAAGAGATTAGGTCCTATCTTTCCGACTATCAGCAAAAAGCCGGCGTCAGTCGCGTCACCGTCGACAATGTCCGAAGAATCATCTCAAGCTTCTACTCATGGCTCGAAGATGAAGACCATATCATCAAGAGTCCGGTTAGACGCATTAAAAGGGTCAAGGCCCCACAACCCATTAAGGAAACGTATAGCGATGAAGTCGTTGAGATTCTTTGTGATAACTGCGGGTCGCCCCGAAACCTTGCCCTGATCGACCTGTTGCGCTCCACGGGCATGCGTGTGGGCGAACTTGTCTCGTTGGACAGGAGCTCTGTCGACACCATCAATCGTGAGTGCATCGTACACGGCAAGGGAAATAAGGACCGCATCGTCTATTTTGACGCAAAGACTAAAGTCCATATCGAGAATTACCTGTCAACCCGAATGGACAGCTCGGAAGCACTCTTCGTGTCGAGCAAGGCGCCACACGAGAGGCTACAAATTGGCGGCGTCGAGGCGCTGCTTAGAAAACTGGGGCGCGAGCTTGATTTAGGAAGGGTCCACCCTCATAAGTTCAGAAGAACGCTTGCCACAAAGGCAATCGACAAAGGAATGCCCATCGAACAAGTCCAGGTGCTCCTTGGCCATAAAAAAATAGACACCACATTAAGGTACGCAATGGTCGACCAGCGCAATGTCAAAGCATCCCACCGCAGGTACCTAACTTAAATTTCGATTTGTCGACCTGGGCGACGAAGTCGGCGAACTCCTGTTGGAGCTCG